>NZ_JAGGRF010000003.1:0-152751 GCF_018612935.1 Carnobacterium sp. ISL-102
TGTTTTAGGAACCTTCTCCAAACGGATGGGCCAGCAAACGGCGGAGCCGTGCGGTAGTAGACGAGTGTACAAAAGTAGAACGCCTAAACTAGCAGGATAATAGGACGACCGAGAAAAACTTGACACAGACTGACAAGGTACGAATTTGCTTTTCACGAATAAGTCGCATAATATCAGTTATAGAAAGTTCTAGATAATCAGCTGTTTCTTCAATAGTTAGATACATGTGCCTTCCTCCTTTGTAGAGATTCTATTGTACGTCAATTTAGAGAAAAAAACGACTATTTCATACGATGGAAGAAAAGCTATCTATAGGGCATAGAATAGAAATATGCTATAATTACTAAGAACTCAGCAATGGAGGGCATCAGTTATGGACCAAACAAAAATTATTGCTCATAGAGGAAGTAAAGGAACACATCCAGAGAACACCTTAGAAGCGGTCAAAGAAGCTGTTCGAGTTCGAAGCGATGGTATCGAAATAGATGTTCACTTAAGTTTAGATAAAGAACTGATCGTTATTCACGATGAAACGATCGATCGCACTACAAATGGAAAAGGCAGTATTCAAAATTTGACCTTAGCCGAATTAAAACAATTTGATGCAGGCAGCTGGTACTCTCCTGAATACAGCAATTGCCAGATCCCAACTTTGCAAGAGATTTTTTATTTTCTCGAAAAGGTCGATTATAAAGGGTTAGTCAATATTGAACTGAAAACAGATAAACTTCCTTATCCAGGGATCGAAGAGAACGTGGCAGCGTTTGTAGCTGAAAAAAATTGGCCATTCACTGTAGAATATTCCAGTTTTAATTACCAAACGTTGATCCAATTAAAAATTTTGGATGATACTTGTAAAATAGCGCTATTATTTAAAGAGCATGGAGAAAATAAGACCTTTTTAAACCTGAATATTCCCGTTAACATGTGGCACCCTAAATTGAGCTGGTTTAAAAGCATCAGCCCTTTTCAAGTGCCTGAATTACCGGTACGCGTGTGGACGATCAATAAAAGTGAGGACCTTCAATTTTGCTTTCGCAAACAAGTAGCAGGTGTCATCACGGATTATCCTCAGAAAGCTCTTGAAATGAGAGATAAATGGCAAAATGAAGGAGAATAGCGTGGAAAAGAAAAAAATCATTATCATCGTAGGACCAACAGCTGTTGGGAAAACAAGTTTAAGTCTGTCGTTAGCTAAGGCAGTCAATGGAGAGATAATCAGTGGCGATTCTATGCAAATCTACCGCCATCTGACTATCGGAACAGCTAAAGTAACTAAGGCTGAACAAAAAGGGATCCCACATTATTTGATCGATGAAGTGGATGTTACAACGAGCTATGCTGTATCTGATTTTCAAAAACGAGCCCGTTTTTTAATTGAAGATATCACTGCAAGAGGAAAAGTGCCGATCATTGTCGGGGGTACAGGATTATATATCGAATCTTTGATATATGATGTTACTTTTGGTGGAAGCGGCAAAAATGATACAGCCTTTCGAGAAGCTCAAGAAAAGATTGCTGTAGAAAAAGGAAATTTTTATTTATGGGAACAATTAGCTAATGTAGATCCTACTGCTGCTGATAGGATCCACTTTAACAATCGCCGGCGGATCATTCGAGCGCTTGAAGTGTATCACGTAACAGGACAGCCTTTTTCGAGCTATCAAAGTGAACGTAAAGAAAAAGAGCCCCTTTATGAAGTTAAAATTATAGGCTTAATGACTGAACGCGAAGAACTATATAAGCGCATCGATCTTCGTGTAGAGCAAATGTTCGAAGCAGGATTGATCGAAGAAGCCAAATGGCTCTACCAGCAAAATTTACCAGATGCACAAGCTTCAAGGGGAATCGGATATAAAGAATTGGTTCCTTACTTTGAAGAAAAGACGGATTTGCAAGAAGCCAAAGAAGCCATCCAACAAAATTCGAGAAGATATGCCAAGCGTCAACTGACTTGGTTTAGAAATCGATTAGAAAATGTTGAGTGGTGGGACTTGGTGGCATTCCCTGAAAATGAAGAACTACTAAAAAATGAAGTCGAAAAATTTCTGATGAAATAAGCATGGCTGCTTTGTTCAAAATACTAGAATAGAAGGTGAACGGAATGGAAACGAAAGAAACCGCTGAAACAGTAGAACGCGTTATCCTTGTAGGTGTACAAACAAATGAAACTAATCAAGATTTCCAATATTCGTTAAAAGAATTGGCACAATTGACTGAAACAGCTAATGGAGAAGTAGTAGGAGAACTTACCCAGAAAAGAGATCGAGCAGATTCGCGTACCTTTTTAGGTAAAGGAAAAATGGAAGAATTGGTTTCGCTGGTGGACGAACTAGAAGTAGATACCGTTATCTTTAATCAAGGTTTAACACCTGGTCAAACGAAAAATATCCAAAAGATTTTATTGGATGAAGTGAAAGTCATTGATCGTATCCAATTGATCTTGGATATTTTTGCCATGCGGGCTAAAAGCAGAGAAGGTAAATTACAAGTTGAGTTAGCTCAACTGCAATACTTAATGCCTCGACTAGCTGGGCAAGGCGTCAATTTATCTCGATTAGGTGGAGGAATTGGGACACGTGGCCCAGGTGAAACGAAATTAGAAACCGACCGCCGACACATTCGTGACCAAATTACCGACATCAAGCGTGATCTAGCTGAAACGGAAAAACACCGTAGTCGTGCTCGAGAACAACGCAAGGAAAGCGGAACGTTTCAAATTGGTTTGATGGGTTATACGAATGCTGGGAAATCAACGTTGTTAAATAAATTGACTCAAGCAGATACGTATGAAGAAAACCAATTATTTGCGACCTTGGATCCGTTGACACGTAAATTACTCTTGCCAAGTGGCATGATGGTCACACTTACCGATACAGTTGGTTTTATTCAAGATTTACCGACGCAATTGATCGAGTCTTTTAAATCAACTCTAGAAGAAACAAAAAATGTTGATCTACTGTTACATGTAGTAGATGCGTCTGCTGAAAATATGGCTGGACATGAAAAGACCGTTATCCAACTATTAAAAGAATTGGGTATGGAAACGATCCCTATGATCACTATTTATAACAAAAAAGATTTAGTTGAAGATTCATTTTATCCATCGCTTTTCCCTAATATAGTTATTTCAGCTAATGATCCTGGAGATATCGAATTATTGTTGTCAGAGATCATGAGTAAGATGAAAGAATTGATGGTTCCTTACCGAATTGAAATTGAAGTTACCCAAGGAGAAAAATTAGTTCGTTTAAAAAGAGAAACGCTTGTTGACTCTGAAGAATATGATGAAGAAAAAAATGTTTATGTAGTAAAAGGCTATGCAAAAGCAGGGTCGAAATGGAATGGAGAGAATCAAACGTCATGAGTTGGAACGATCATTATGCACCTGAATTAATCAAGAAAATTAAAGTAGTAGAAGAAAAAATCAAACCGATCCATGACCAAATCCATGAAGTGGCTTTGACAAATCAACAAAAAGTCTTGCAAAGCTTTAGAAATAAAAAAGTTACTGAGCAACATTTTAATCCAACAACCGGTTACGGATACGATGACTTTGGAAGAGATACTTTAGAAGCGGTTTATGCTGAAGTTTTTGGGGCTGAAGCTGGATTAGTTCGGCCTCAGATTATTTCAGGTACACATGCTATTTCAACGGCTTTATTTGGTGTCATGCGTCCTGGAGATGACTTGTTGTACATTTCCGGAACTCCTTATGATACATTACTTGAAATCGTTGGTGTTACTGGAAATGGCATTGGATCATTTAAGGAATACCAAATGGGTTTTGATCAAGTTGATTTATTATCGAATGGGAAAGTTGATTTTGATACAGTAAAAGAAAAAATGACTTCAAAAACAAAAATGGTCGCTATTCAACGCTCTAGAGGGTATGCAAGCAGACCTTCGTTCACTATAAGCCAAATTGAAGAGATGATTCAGTTTGTTAAAGGGATCGATCCGGAAGTGATCGTATTTGTCGATAATTGCTACGGAGAATTTGTTGAAGAAAAAGAACCAATTGAAGTTGGAGCAGACTTGATGGCAGGTTCATTGATCAAAAATCCAGGTGGCGGATTAGCTAAGACAGGTGGGTACATTGTTGGGAAAACAGCTTTGATCGAAGCTTGCGGGTACCGCTTGACTACGCCGGGCATTGGAAGAGAAGCAGGTGCTTCTTTATACAGTTTACAAGAAATGTATCAAGGCTTTTTTATGGCTCCTCATACAGTTGGAGAAGCCGTGAAGGGAGCTGTATATACAGCAGCACTTTTAGAAGCCTGTGGAATTGAGAGTACACCCAAATGGGACGACAAGCGAACCGATTTGATCCAGATGATTTCATTGAATGATAAAGATAAAATGGTTAAATTCGCACAGACTATTCAAAAATATTCTCCTATCAACGCACATGTCTCTCCTATTGGTGCATACATGCCGGGATATGAAGATGACGTTATTATGGCGGCAGGAACGTTCATCCAAGGTTCTAGTATGGAATTAACGGCAGATGGTCCGATTCGCTCGCCTTACACGCTTTATGTCCAAGGCGGTTTAACTTATGAGCATATTAAATTAGCAGTCAGTTCAGCTGTTGAAGAATTGTTTTTCCGCTAATAGAGAATATTCTGCAGCTCAGTACAATGAAAATTCTCATCTAGATGGATATAATTTTTGACATTTTAAAAAGACATTGTTACTGTAGTACTATGCCAGATGGGAGGATCTCATGAACGAGAAAGAGCTAAGGCGTTCCATGTCTGTATTTCCAATTGGAACGGTAATGACACTGACTGATCTATCTGCGCGTCAAATTCGATATTACGAAGAACAAGATTTGATTTGTCCTGAACGTAATGATGGGAATAGAAGAATGTATTCCTTAAATGATATAGACGTACTCCTTGAAATAAAGGACTACTTAGCAGATGGAATCAATATGGCTGGTATCAAGCGTATTTATGAATTGAAAGAAAAAGAAATTGAGCATGAAGAAAAGTCTACTTTAACAGATGAAGATGTTCGTCGAATTTTACAAGATGAATTTTTAGCTTTACGAGGTATGAATCTAAAAGGAACTTCACGTTTTTTTTAAGCATTTCTTAACGTATAGAGTATGTGATTAGAAATAACAAGATATAAAATAGTTAATAAAAGGGGAAAAAATAATTAAAATGAAAACTTTCACAAGAGAAGAAATCGAAATTGGTGCAAAAGAACAAAATGTTCGTTATTTAAGATTGATGTTTACGGATATAGATGGAACGATAAAAAATGTTGAAGTGCCAATCAGTCAATTAGAAAAAGTTATGGAAAATAAAATGATGTTTGACGGATCATCTATTGATGGATTCGTAAGAATTGAAGAAAGCGACATGATTTTGCGCCCCGATTTATCCACTTGGTTAATATTCCCTTGGGAAGAAGTTAATGGAAAAGTCGCACGTTTGATTTGCGATATCTATAATCCAGACGGAACTCCTTTTTCTGGAGACCCTAGAAATAATTTGAAACGCGTTCTAAAAGAAATGGAAGAAGAAGGCTATACAGAATTTAATTTAGGACCCGAACCGGAATTTTTCTTATTCAAATTAGATGAAAACGGAAATCCGACAACTGAAGTAAATGATCATGGCGGCTATTTCGATTTTGCGCCAACAGATTTAGGTGAAAATTGTCGTCGCGATATCGTGCTGCAACTTGAAAATTTAGGGTTTGAAATTGAAGCCAGCCATCACGAAACGGCACCTGGACAACATGAGATCGATTGGAAATATGCTGGTGCAATAGAAGCGTGTGATAATATCCAAACCTTCAAACTGATAGTTAAAACGGTTGCTCGTAAACATGGACTTCATGCAACCTTTATGCCTAAACCAGTATATGGAGTAGGCGGCTCTGGGATGCACTTTAATATGTCGTTATTCAACAAAGAGGGAAATGTTTTTTGCGACGAAGAAAATGAACTTGGCTTAAGCAAAACAGCCCAACATTTCTTAGCTGGTATATTGGATCATGCTTTAGGATATACTGCTGTCTGTAATCCAACTGTTAACTCTTATAAACGATTGATTCCAGGCTATGAAGCTCCTGTTTATATAGCATGGAGTGCTCGTAACCGTTCACCTTTAGTGCGTATCCCAAGTTCAAGAGGTGTATCTACACGAATCGAATTACGCAGTGTCGATCCTAGTGCAAATCCTTATTTAGCAGTAGCAGTGTTGTTGCAATCAGGATTAGATGGTGTGAAAAAAGAAAGTATAGCTCCTAAACCAATCGACCGCAATATTTACCGTATGTCTTCAGAAGAAAGATATAAACAAGGTATTAAAGATCTTCCTACTACGTTACACAATGCGGTCAAATACTTGCAAGAAGATAAGGTCGTACAAGAAGCTTTAGGGAATCATATTTATAAAAGTTTTGTAAGTGCTAAGCATATAGAATGGGCAGCTTATCGGGAACAAGTTTCTGAGTGGGAGAAAGAGAAATATTTGACATTATACTGAAAAGTGTTGAGAATAAAAAAAGAACTAGTGGATTTTTCATCTACTAGTTCTTTTTTTTGCAGTTTTTTAAAATTGGTATAGTTCAATTTCGTTTTTATAATCGGAACGATAGAACAACGAAAAAAAGAGACGTTCGTTTTTATATGTTAGGTTTCCTTACATTTGAAGTATTTTTTGTTGACATCGAAAAAAAAGACTGCTATTCTATAAATGTAATCAAAAGGAGGACATAAATGAGTGAGAAAGAGCTAAGACGTTCAATGTCGGTTTTTCCGATTGGTACAGTTATGAAATTAACTGATTTATCTGCTCGACAGATTCGTTATTATGAAGAGCAAGATTTGATTGTTCCAATGCGTAATGAAGGAAACCGGCGCATGTATTCTTTAAATAATATTGATGTTCTTCTTGAAATCAAAGATTATTTATCTGATGGAATTAATATGGCTGGTGTAAAACGGATTTATAAGCTACAAGAAAGCAAAGAAAAAAATCGTGAGCAAGAAATGACCAAAATGATGACTGACGATGACGTACGTAAAATACTGCATGATGAATTTTTAGCCGTTAGTGGCTTGAACACAAAAAAACCACATTTATTTCTTGATCAGAATCGAATGGGATAAACTTAATAAAAAATACTAATAAAAGGGGCGAAAAAGGATATGGCTAAATTTACGGCAAAAGAAATAAAAGAAGCATCAAAAAAAGAAAATGTCCGTTTCTTGAGATTAATGTTCACTGACATTTTAGGAGTTATCAAAAATGTCGAGGTACCCATTAGTCAATTAGAGAAGGTTATGGAAAATAAAATGATGTTTGACGGATCATCTATAGAAGGATTTGTCCGCATCGAAGAAAGTGACATGTACTTAAGACCTGATTTAGATACATGGATGATTTTTCCGTGGGAAACTTCTAAAGAATCTGGTAAAATCGCTCGATTGATCTGTGACATTTACAATCCGGATGGTACTCCTTTTGCTGGAGATCCTCGTTCTAACTTGAAACGAATCTTAAACGAAATGAAAGAATTAGGTTTTACTGACTTTAACTTAGGACCTGAACCTGAATTTTTCCTTTTTAAACTGGACGAAAAAAATGAGCCAACATTAGAATTGAATGACCATGGTGGTTATTTTGATCTAGCTCCAACAGATTTAGGTGAAAATTGCCGTCGCGATATCGTGCTGCAATTAGAAGATCTTGGTTTTGAAATTGAAGCCAGTCACCATGAAGTAGCACCAGGGCAACATGAGATCGATTGGAAATACGCTAGTGCGATAGAAGCATGTGACAATATCCAAACGTTTAAACTGATCGTTAAAACAGTGGCACGTAAATATGGCTTGCATGCTACATTTATGCCTAAACCTTTATACGGTGTAAATGGATCTGGTATGCACTTTAACTTATCTTTATTTACCAAAGATGGAAATGCTTTTTATGATAAAAATGGAGATATGGAATTAAGTGATACAGCACGTCAATTCTTAGCTGGGATCTTAAATCATGCTAAGGCTTTTACAGCAATTGTAAATCCTACAGTAAATTCTTATAAACGCCTTGTACCTGGCTATGAAGCACCAGTATACATTGCATGGAGTGGCTGTAACCGTTCGCCATTGATTCGGGTACCACAATCAAGAGGGATGTCTACACGTGTAGAATTACGCAGTGTTGACCCTAGTGCAAATCCATACTTAGCTATGGCCGTTTTATTAAAAGCAGGATTAGATGGCATCAAGAACGAAATGCAAGCCCCTAAACCGATCAACCGCAATATCTATATGATGAGCGAGGAAGATCGTTACAACAATGGTATTTATGATCTGCCGGGAACTTTGTATGACGCCTTGGGATACCTAGCAAAAGATAGTACGATCAAAGATGGCTTAGGAGGACATATTTACGAAAACTTTGTCAATGCTAAGAAAATCGAATGGTCTGCTTTCCGTGAACAAGTTACTGAATGGGAAAGAGAACAATACTTAAAAATGTATTAACAAAAAAGGAATCCAACGATAAAAAAAATCGTTGGATTCCTTTTTAGCTTTTTAAAGTACGGCTAATGCTAATGCTTGCTGTATAGCAAAAATGTGCTTATCATTCGTGAACTGTAATGTAATAGCTGGTTCGTTAGCGCTAGAAATAAAAATTTTTAATTCAGCATCTAAATCAAAATGTCCAGTTGTTTCCACTAAAAAGCGACTAACTGATTTATACGGCAAAGAGTGATAAGTTGTTTTCTTACCAGTAACTCCTTGTTTGTCGATAACAATTATCCGCTTATCAGTAAAAATAATTAAATCGCGGACCAACTTAAAGGCCAAATCAATTGTTTCAGTCTCTAAAATGACACCCGCTAATTTTTTTCGAGCATCAACTTCACTAATGTTTCTAGCATTCCCTAAAAGACCACTAATTAATCCCATGACAAATCCTCCTTAGCTATTCTACTGCTCATTGTAAACCGAGCTTTTTTTTAACACAACTGATAAAAATAATATTATTTGTTGAAAAATGAATTTCTTCCTAAAAAGTGTTGACTTTTTATTCATTATTATCTATAATTAATTTTGTTGATAGAACATGTCTCAGTAGCTCAGCTGGATAGAGCATCCGCCTTCTAAGCGGACGGTCGAGAGTTCGAATCTCCCCTGAGGCATCAATTTAAAAATTAGAAAAGCTGGTTATTCAGCTTTTCTAATTTTTTTTATGGAAAATTCTCACAAAAAAGTTTTTTATTGTAAATGACGAAAAATGAATCATCGTTTTAATAGCTGAAAAATAGTTTGAGAATTTATTCAAAAAAAATGTAAAAATATTCTATTGTTGTAACTTAAGCCTTTTAGTTCAGAGTTGAAAAATATTCGCTTTTTTATTTTCTTTTTTCAAATGTGAAAAATACACGAAGCTGGTTTTTAGATACAAATATACAAGGGTTTCTTCACGCGCTATTCTTCACAAACAGTCTTTCTAAGCACTACATATAGAAAGAAACAGATATGTCAAGAGATAAACCACTATATATAGTGGTTTATTTGTTTGCCTGTTAGAGAGAATAGGTGTAGAATACGAAGAGAGAAATAAGAGAAAAACAGGTTTAAAAGAGACCTGGGAGGAGAATGTCTTATGGCAAAAAAAAGTATTATTGTTTATTCTAAACCAAACTGTATGCAATGCAATTTCACAAAAAAATATCTAGAAGATAAAGGTATTGCTTATGAAGTTAAAGATATTTTTGAATCAGAAGAGGCGTTAAACGAAGTAAAAGAACTAGGATTCAGTTCGGTTCCTGTTATTGCTATTGAGGGGCATGAAGCATTCAATGGATTCCGTCCAGATCTTCTTGATCAACTAGCATGAAAGTTGTTTACATCAGCCTAACTGGCCAAACGCGAAAGTTTGTTAGAAAACTAAGTATGGATTCGCTGGAATTGACGCCAACGAATCCATATGTTGCTTTAGGAGAACCATTCATTATTGTTACACCAACCTATGATAAAGAAGCGACTGATCTATTGAATGACTTTATTGAGACGGCTGATAACAAAAAGTATTTTAAGGGAGTAGCCGGTGGCGGGAATTTGAATTTTGGCCAACTTTTCGCTTTTACAGCAAAAAATCTAGCGCGTGATTACCAAGTTCCGTTATTACATACCTTTGAATTTCAAGGTAACGAAGAAGATGTTGCACAATTAGAGAAAGCGGTGAAGAATATTGGATAAACCTAAATTAGCCTCAAAGGTAAAAGAGGTCACTTATTTTAAATTAAATAATGAATTAAATAGACCGGTGGACGGAAAGATCCCCTTAAATAAAGACCGTGAAGCAGTACGAGCTTACTTTTTAGAACACGTTAATCCGAATACCGTTTTTTTCTATACACTTGAAGAAAAATTAAATTATCTGATCAAAGAAGAGTACCTAGAAGAAGAATTTTTACTGAAATACGATAAAGCATTTGTTCGTTCATTATTTGACGATATTTACAGCCGGAAATTCAGATTCCGTTCGTTTATGTCAGCCTTTAAATTTTACACACAATATGCTTTGAAGACGAATGACGGAGAGCGGTTTTTAGAACGTTACGAAGACCGGATCGTTTTTAATGCACTGTATCTAGCAGATGGTAACACTGAAGTAGCTAGCAGAATTGCAGATGAGCTCGTTAACCAACGTTACCAACCAGCTACACCGACGTTCTTGAATGCTGGTCGCAAAAGACGAGGAGAGTTGGTTTCTTGCTTCTTGATTCAAGCAACAGATGATATGAACAGTATCGGTCGCGTCGTGAATAGTGCCTTACAATTGTCGCGTATTGGCGGTGGGGTAGGAGTGAATTTATCGAATTTACGAGCTGCTGGCGATCCAATCAAGAAAATTGAAAATGCTTCTAGCGGAGTCGTTCCAGTAATGAAATTACTTGAAGACAGTTTCAGTTATTCAAATCAGCTTGGTCAACGTAATGGAGCAGGAGCAGTTTATTTAAATGTTTTTCATCCGGATATCGTTTCATTTCTTTCAACAAAAAAAGAAAATGCTGATGAAAAGATCCGTGTCAAAACACTTTCGCTTGGTTTAGTCGTACCAGATAAATTTTATGAATTAGCTGCTCATGATGAACAAATGTATTTATTTAGTCCATATGATGTAGAACGCATCTATGGAGAGCCATTTGCATATATCGATATCACTAAAGAGTATGACAACATGGTGAATAATGAAGAAATACGTAAATCGAAAATCAGCGCCCGTGAGTTAGAGAATGAGATTTCTAAATTGCAACAGGAATCTGGTTATCCCTATATCATTAACGTTGATACTGCTAATCGTGAAAATCCAGTCTACGGTACGATCACGATGAGCAATTTATGCAGCGAGATTTTACAGATCCAAGAACCTTCACTGATCAATAACGATCAAACCTATGAACATTTAGGGACCGATATTAGTTGCAACCTCGGTTCAACAAATATTGTGAATTTAATGAAATCACCTGATTTTGGGCAATCGATCGATACAATGGTTCGAGCATTAACAATGGTTACTGATCAATCAAGCATTGATGCAGTTCCATCAATTAAGAACGGAAATGACAAGTACCATACGATTGGATTAGGCGCAATGGGCCTGCACACCTTCTTAGCGTTGAATCAAATCCATTACGGCTCACCAGAGTCAGTTGAATTTACGGGTATTTATTTTAAACTATTAAATTATTATACATTGGTCTCTAGCAATAAAGTGGCCCGTGAAAGAAAGACAACTTTTTATAACTTTGAGAAATCAACTTATGCTGACGGAACTTATTTTGAAAAATATATCAATGGAAGTTCTGCTTTAAAAAGCGAAAAAGTTCAACAGTTATTTGAAGGTATCCACATTCCCACTCAAGAAGATTGGAAAGCTTTAAGCGAAGCTGTTAAGAAAGATGGTTTGTATCATCAAAATCGTTTAGCTGTAGCGCCAACGGGTTCAATCAGTTACGTCAATGAAACGTCTGCTAGTTTACATCCAATCACGCGTTTGATTGAAGAGCGCCAAGAGAAAAAAACAGGTAAGACTTATTACCCTGCGGCTTTCTTATCAAATGAAACTATGCCTTATTACATTTCTGCTTACGATATGGATATGCGAAAAGTCATTGATGTTTATGCGGCAGCTCAAGAACATATCGATCAAGGTATGAGCTTAACGCTCTTCTTACGCTCTGAAATTCCTGAAGGTCTGTATGAATGGAAAAATGGACGTACAACAAAACAAACAACACGTGACTTAAATATCTTACGTCATTATGCTTGGAAAAAAGGTGTAAAATCCATTTATTATGTTCGTACATTTACTGAAAATTCAGAAGAAATTGGTTCAAATGCTTGTGAAAGCTGCACCATTTAAAAGGAGAGAACTCGAATGACAACGAATTATACAGCTATCAATTGGAACAACATTGAAGATATGATCGACAAGCTGACTTGGGAAAAATTGGTCGAACAATTTTGGACGGATACACGTATCCCAGTATCAAATGATTTAGACGATTGGGCACGTCTTCCAAAAGTCGAAAAAGATATGGTAGGGAAAGTTTTTGGTGGCTTGACGTTATTAGATACTCTTCAGTCACAAGATGGTGTCCAAGCTCTAAAACCTTCTATTCGCACGCAACACGAAGAAGCTGTCTACAATAATATTCAGTTTATGGAATCGATGCATGCAAAAAGTTACAGTGCTATTTTTAGTACGTTAAATAGCAAAGTTGAAATTGATGAAATCTTTCAATGGACAAATACAAATGAACTATTGCAAATGAAAGCTTCAACAATCAATGAAATCTACCATAACGGAACAGAGTTACAGCGAAAAGTAGCTAGCGTAATGTTAGAATCGTTCCTATTCTATTCAGGTTTTTTTGCTCCGTTACATTATTTAGGGAATAATAAACTGCCAAACGTAGCAGAGATCATTAAATTGATTTTAAGAGATGAATCTGTTCATGGAACGTATATTGGGTATAAATTTCAAATTGCGTTCAATCAATTGCCAAATGATGAAAAAGAAGAAATAAAGAATTGGACGTATGATTTACTCTTTAAATTGTATCAAAATGAAGTGAAATATGCGGAATATTTGTATGATGAAATTGGCTGGACAGAACGTGTCAAAGTCTTTCTTAGATACAATGCAAACAAAGCCTTACAAAATCTAGGCTTTGATCCTTTGTTCCCAGATACAGCTAATGATGTTGATCCTGTTGTTATGAACGGGATCTCTACTGGTACCTCTAACCATGATTTTTTCTCACAAGTAGGAAATGGTTATTTACTCGGTATGGTCGAGTCGATGGAAAATGATGATTACGAAAAATGGACTGTTTAAATAAACGAAAAGAAGAGCTTGGTTGGGATTTTTCCGATCAAGCTCTTCTTTTTGCAGTAAATTTGAGTTATTTTAGCTACAGCCATACCAAAAATCATACAGCTGCTCTAGTTTGACTAGCTAAAAGCCTATTTAACAGAAGCAAGCATATGATCCTTTGTTGAATAGATAAAAATTGTTAAGAGACCCAGTTTCAGTTATGATAAGGCAAAGATCAAGTTACAGCAATGGGGAGGAATTGAAATGGAAAGACGTGAAATAAAGCGTACGGCGAAGAAGCTTTTAAAAGGGAATTGGAAAGTTGCTATTTTAAATTTAATTATTATCTCTGTTTTAACAGGCGCAACCAGTCAAATTATACTGACTATATTGGGAACAGGCGATTCTATGACAATGATTGAATCAGTCCTAGAAGGTAATTTGAACGATTCGCGTATGATAGCTGGACCATCGGTGACAGCTGGCTTATTGTCCACGCTCGTCAGCATCTTGGTAGGATTCATTTCAAGTCTACTGTATGCCGGATACGCCTGGAATATTTTAGACATGATCGATGGGGCTAAGCTCTCAATAGAAGGTATGTTCCAAACGTTTAAACGAGAACGGATTTTCAAAACAACAGGATTGATTGTTGTGACGGCTGTTTTAATTGCGTTGTGGTCTCTATTATTGATCATACCGGGCATCATCAAAACTTACAGTTACAGCCAAGCGTTAAATTTAATGAAAGATGATCCTTCGATCAGCATTATGGACGCACTAGATCAAAGTCGTAAATTGATGAAAGGAAAAAAATGGAATTATTTTCTATTACAACTTTCATTTATCTGGTGGTACATTTTACCTGTTGTGATCTATACTCTGATCGTATTAGGAAGCATTCGAACGATTAGTGCAAGTATGGAAACTAGTACTAATGAAGGTATCGCAATTATCGTAGGTTTTGTGTTGTTATTTTTAGTGGTCATTCTGTTTGTAATTCTGATTTCTTTTTATGTTGAACCGTATCGGACAACTGCGCAACAAGTATTTTACCGTACATTAACGGACGGGGATACTTATGACCCTATACAATCGATCAATCACGCTGAAGATAATAGTCAGTATAATGATGCATACAAAGACAGTCGACTGGACGATGATTTAAAAAAGATTAGCAAGGCTAAAAGGATCAAAGGATATCAAGTGTTTTAAACACGATTGTTATCTTTTAATCTTTTTTCAAATAAAATAAGGTTATTTAAAGTTGTATGTTTTTATTATTACTGAACAATACGCTACAATAAAAGTAAGAATACCATGTTGCAAAAGTTCTTTTATAAAAGTTACAGCAATCAATTTTAAAAATTTAGGTTAATTAACAGATAAGATTGCCAATTCAAAAATAAATTTCTGATGGAACAACGGGTTTGCTTGTGGCGAGTCAAGAAACCGCTTGGATCCTTGTTCTAAAACGTGTTCTAAAAAACCACAGCCCTCGTCCACTTTTTGTATGCCTATAGTAGCTTCAGCTACGTTTTCACATGACACACTTAGGCGTTTTAGCCAATAGTGCTTCTGCGCGTTGCACGCGTTACATGCCTACAAAATCGTCTTATTCCTCCATAAATTTCACCTTATATATTTACCCAATTTACCAACACCAAAAATGAGCGATCCAAAATTTGAAATGGATAGATGACGAGCGAATTTGAATTATTTTATCTTTAGTTGCCCTGATATTATGATGGAAGATGCTGGTTTTTGGTATGGATTTGATGTATTTGATTACGAAGTGCTAGAGTAAAAGGAAATCTATTAGGGATAGGGTTTATTTTTAGTTGAGAAGGGAAAGGGTGATCAAAATGAAAAAGATATTGATACTTTTAGGTACTGTTGTTGTATTGGCAGGTTGTGATTTAATTGGAGGGGGAGAAACCACGCCTTCTAGCGAATCAAATTCAAGCGCTATGTCAAGTTCAAGCGCTACGTCAACCGAGACGATGATGAGTTCAGAGCTTGCTTCTTCTGAATCAAGCCTAGTCAGCTCAGAAGAATCTATATCAAGTTCAAGTGCTTCTAGTGAACTAATCTCAGACATGGAAATCCCACTTGTACCTCAAAAAATGGAGCTAGACCAGAATTTGACATTAGAAAATGATTCCGTATTACAAGAAATAGAAATTAGGATGAAAGAATCAAAAGACCTCGGGATCGAAAATGATGTGGCTATTCACTTTACCGGCATGTATTTAGGTGAAAGAGGGAATATGCAAGCAATCTTTATTATTGTGAACAGAATGGATATGGCTATGACAAATATTAATATTACGATCAGTTTTAGTACGGTTAATGGGTCCACTATTTTAGATAAAGCACAGTTTTATCTGACAGAAGAATCTTTTGGGGTATTAGAACCAGATACAGCCATGCCGATGTATTTGAAAATTCAGCCTGAAAATGAAGAAGCATTCTTCAGTACGTCGAATATGGATGATTTAATTTATACGATCGACGAATTTGATTTTGAAGAAAGGTGATTTTTTTGATCAAGATATGAGAATAAACTTTTGAACGCAAAGATAAGGCATTCAAAAGTTTGTTTTTTGTTGAATATAAAATGGATGAAAAATCAGCCTAATTGACAGTAAAAGTGGTAGGATATTAGTGTAAGATGTAACTCTATTTGAGAGGTGATGCAAATTGAAAAGTCCTGTAAGAGATTTTTTTACTGTTCCCAATATTTTATCTTATATCCGGCTGCTTCTTATTCCGATTTTTACGGTCCAATACCTTACAGCAACGGAAACCAAAGATTATTATTTAGCAGGTATGATCGTCGTTTTTTCAGGTTTGACAGATTTATTAGATGGGATTATTGCTCGCAAGTTGAATCAAATAACTGAGGTGGGTAAACTGCTTGATCCTGTTGCTGATAAACTCACTCAAATTGCCGTTATTATTTGTTTGATGTCACGATATGAAAAGATGTGGATCGTTATTTTATTATTTATAGCCAAAGAATTATTCATGGCAATAAATGCTATTATTCTTTATCGACAAGGTAAAAAACTCGATGGGGCTAAATGGTTTGGCAAAATAGCTACTGCAGTCTTTTATGCGTGTATGACTTTTTTAGTAGCCTTTCCAACCATTCAGTTAAGTACTGCCACTAGCTTAATGATCATTACAGGTTTTTTCTTGGGGTTGTCTTTCCTGTTATATGGGCGAGAGTTCTTCAGAATGTATCAAAAATAGTGTATTGAATCAGAGAAGGGGAATAGAATGAATAACGCAGAGCGCTTTATTGCCAGTTTTAATCGGATCCACAATCACCTAAGCTTTTCAGAAAATGAAAAGGAACATAAAAAACCTTTTTATCGACTATTAGATGAAAATGAACACCGCAATCCTGCGGTAAAAAAATATAAAAATGATTTGCAAATTTTTGCAGATCTTAGAAACGTTATGGTACACAAAAAACTAATTCCTAATAGCTATATTGCACAACCGACAGATAAAGTAGTCGAACATATTGAACAAATTGAAGAAGAAATAAAAAGCCCACAAAAAGTCTACCCATTATTCAAGAGAGATGTAGTCCACTTCAATTCCGATGATTTATTTACAGCCGTATTAAAAACCATCAATGAAAAAAGGTTTACCCATTTTCCTATTTATAAGGATAATGAACTGATCGGTTTATTAACTGAGAAAGGAATCACAGTGTGGTTAGCCAATCAGTTACAGGATGAAACGATCTATTTAAAGAAAACATTAGTGGGTGAAATTATTGTAAAAGATAAAAATAGAAGCAACTATTTATTTATCAAAAAAAGTATGTCCGTTGAAATTGCCGCAGACTTATTGAAAAAAGATCGTCGATTGGATGCCTTATTGATAACAGAAAATGGCAAAGTATCAGAAACTCCTTTGGGTATTATCACTCCTTCAGATTTATAAAAACAATCAAGTTTTAACTATTAAAACAAATCAATAATTACAAGCAAAAATAAACTTTTTCAAGTGAGGTCAATTAGTTGAAAATTAAAAACCAGTACGTTATAGTTGCTTTGAATTATTTAATACAACGCATTCATTTGTTGCTTGATTATTTATCCAGTCAGTCAATAGGTACATATAGAGGAGGAAGAAACAAATATGATGAAGATCGGAATAATTACTGGTAGTACGCGTCCAGGACGAAATAGCTTACAAGTAGCACAATGGGTAAAAAAATTGGCTGACAAACGCGGGGATGCAGAATATGAAATTGTCGATATCGCAGAATATAATCTGCCTTTATATAACGAACCTATTTCAGCAGCGTATAGTCAAAATTATATTACGCCAGAAGCTATTCCATGGTCTGAAAAAATAGCTGAATTAGATGGATATGTCTTTATTACTCCCGAATACAATCATGGTATTACATCAGCTTTAAAGAATGCAATTGATTATCTTTATCCTGAATGGAATAATAAAGCAGCAGGAATTGTGAGCTATGGTTCATCTGGTGGGGTAAGAGCTGCAGAGGCTTTACGAGTTGTTTTAGCTGAATTACAAGTTGCAGATGTTCGTACACATCCTGCAATGTCTTTATTCACTGATTTTGTAAATATGAATGAATTTAAACCAGCTGACCTGCATATAGCTCCAGTAAATACTCTTTTAGATCAACTCATTGCGTGGTCAACCGTGCTAAAACCGTTAAGAAATAATGGGTAAATCTGAGACTGATTTAAGACATTCTAAAAAGTAAATTTCCAATCTTTAAAATTGAAATTTTAGTATTTTACTGGTATTATAATGGTGTAAAGAAGTACAAGGTAAAATGTCTTCTTTACTAGAGTCAGCGTAATCGACTCTAAAGTTGATAGTGGATAGTACACTATTAACTGAACTTCATGTAGTGGCTAAGTTCCTGAAATAGAATGAGTCGAGATTGAAGTATCCAAAACGCACATGAATAGAAATATAATTCATGTGTAAAATAACCTTTTAGCAGATGAAGTAAAAATGCTAGAAAAAACAAGAAATAAAAAAGGAACTAGCTACAAAATGAAGGGAGAGCTTCTTTTAAGAATAAGAGGCTCTCTTTTTTTGTTCTATTCTGGCTAGTGATGGCTGATTAGTCAGATCGATTATATGAACACCGCATACCAAACAATAATTTTAATAGAAAGCTTTATTAATTGACTTGTTTACGCTTACATGGTATATTATATATGTAAAGAGAGACATGCACAGTAAGAGAGCATGACGCTCTTTATAGAAGCTAGTGAAAGTGGCTTCTAGGACGAATAGTCGAGTGAAGCTATTCTGTCCAAGCTCATTCATTTAGATGATTGACGAACCATTATTAATGAAACACAATCAGAAGTACTAAATGTTTGAGCTCATATATTATAGTAGCATGTAGTTCTAGCTGATAGAAGAGTCAAAGAGATCAGCCGATTAATAAGTTGATGCTAGGGATTTGCTAGAACCATTCTATTAGTTTTAAGAAGAACGTTCTGATTTCTAGAACGTTCTTCTTTTTTTGAAATATGGATCAATTAAAGAGGCCTACAATTTTTAGTGCCGATAAATCACTTAAATTACCCACCCAAAATTTTGACGGAATAGAGTTGCTTGTGGCCTAAAATGAGGCACTGTGGGCAAATAATGCCCAAGTGTATCATGTTTGTAAGCTGCTAAAGCAGCAACAACCATGACAACTTTTTTTAGGCTTAGTAGCGTTCCCTTGGTCCCACAAGCAACCCCGCCCACTCCAGAAGAAATCTTATATTGAAGTATCTATATCATTTGACGTAGAACCAGTAATTTAAATCCAACTCTATCTTTTAAGCATCTTTGATTCGTATCAGATTAGTTGACAGTTATCTATTCATAATGGTATATTTATCTCGAAATGAAGATAAATTCATTTAAAGTAATAAGCTTTTTAGATATGTTCGAATGGAAAGGTGATAAGACATGATGGATGACACAGCTAAAGCATTAAAAACCTTAACAGTATTACTGAAATCTTCTTCAAGTGTACAAGATGTTATAAAAAAAGATATGACAAAATATGGCGTAAACCCTACTGAATTTTCAGTTTTAGAGCTTCTTTATAGTAAAGGAGATCAACCTATTCAATATATTGGTAAAAAAATATTACTAGCCAGCAGCAGCATTACGTATGTCGTAGACAAATTGGAAAAGAAGGAATTTATAAAACGAACTCCGTCAGCTACCGATCGCCGTGTGACAACTATTTCAATCTCTGAAAAAGGTACAGCTTTTATGCAAGAAGCTTTCCCCCAGCACGAAAAATTGATTTCAAATCTATTTAGTGTGCTTAGTGAAGATGAAAAAAGCACTTTGATTGAATTATTAAAAAAAGTTGGGTATCGTGCTAGTTCATTTAAGTAAAAAAACTTATTTAATTGCTCCTATGAAAAATCCCTCTAATCTTTCACTGTAAGAGTGCTGGTAGGGACTCTCATTTTCTTGTGCTTCATTTTCTTGCTTAAATATGGTATGATGGATTCCATTAAGAGAATTTATTGGAAAACGCTCAAATAAGAACCAAAGAGATGAGGGGATTTACATGGGGAAAATTATTACCGAAGAAATTCAGTCTTTAGTTGAGGTTGAACTTCGAAAAGGTGCCAGCAAATCAAGAATTGCGACCCTTTTAGGCGTGCCGTATGATGAAGCAATCATTATTATTGATGAAATAAAAGCTTCTTTTAGACCTGATGTAGGAGATAGAATCATTTTTTCTTTCAGAGATGAAAAAATGGCTGGAACAATCATCAAATTATTGAATAATAGTGCCGTGGTTGAAATCTATTGGGAAAAGTCTTCTGATAAAATGAAAGACATAATGGAAAGTAAAACTATTGTTAACTTTAAAGACATAGAAGAATTTATATCCGTTGAAGCTAAATAATAGCAAGAAAAAGTTGGGACAAATCGTCTCAACTTTTTTTGTATACATTAATAAATAATTGTTAAAAAAATTCTGAAAACAATCTTTTTTCTTAGCTTAAAAATATAAAAAATTGCTTTTTACGATAAAATACTTTGATAATCAAATTATTTTTTAGCGCTGTATCTATTGGTAAAAAAGCATTTTGAATTAAATCTAAAAAAATAATCTATATTTATTCTTGACACTTTAGATAAAAAATAATATAGTTTGATGGTCAAACAATTTGATGTTCAAAGTAATTGACCAATTTGATAATTCGAAAGAACGGAGGAGTTGATGTGGACGAATTAATTCCTGAAATTAATTCTTACTTAGTAACGATTTTTAATGAAGTCCTGACAATTGAAGAAGGTGCTCTTCAAAACAGCACGTTTAAGGATATTTCAATAAAAGAAATGCACACAATTGAAGCTATTGGGATGTATGGTGTTCATACAACTACAGAAGTTTCAAAGAAACTGGCAATCACAGTCGGAACCTTAACGGTCTCCGTTAATAACCTAGTAAAAAAAGGATATGTTGAACGCATCCGAAACGATAATGATCGACGAGTGGTCAAGTTGGGCTTAACAAAAAAAGGTCGATTATTGTATCGTCTTCATAATAAATTTCATCGAGATATGGTGAAAGAAACGCTTGAAGGCTTAAATAAAGAAGAAGCAGAAATGTTGATTAAAAGCCTAGAAAATCTTCATGTTTTCTTACACCGTACAAAAAATAATTTATAAGAACAGGGATGAAATCAATGAAGGCAAAAATCATGGGTGCCGGAAGTTACATTCCGAAAAAAAAAGTTTCAAACGCTATGCTAGAAGAAATAATGGATACCAGCGATGAATGGATCAGAACTCGTACAGGTATAGAAAACCGTCACATCAGTGATGGCGAAGACACCTCGATTCTTTGCGGCAAAGCAGCATTGGATATTCTTGGGAAAACAGGTATTTCTGCTAAAGAAATTGATTTTATTATTGTGGCGACAATGACCCCTGATGGATCAAGTCCTTCAACAGCTTGTTTAGTTCAAGATTATATCGGAGCGAAACCCGTAATGGCTTTTGATGTAAATGCAGCATGTTCTGGTTTTATTTATGCATTATCAATTGCTGAAAAACTGATCCAAAGTGGTGCTTATCAATACGGCTTAGTTCTTGGCGGAGAAGTCATGTCGAAAATGATTGATTGGCAAGACCGCAGCACAGCCGTTTTGTTCGGTGATGGAGCGGGCGGAGTTCTGCTAGGAGCAACAGAAACAGAGGGCAGCTTTCTAGGAGAAGATATCCATTCTGATGGCAGCCGCGGAGAAGCTCTTACAGCAGGCAGACGTGTTGTTTCTAACTTCCAACTGGAGCAAGCTAAAAAAAATGATTTTCTTCAAATGGATGGAAGAGCAATATTTGATTTTGCGATACGCAGTGTGCCTGAAAGCATTAGAACAGTTATTGAAACATCGAATAGCAGTACTGAAGATATTGATTGTATCATTGCTCATCAAGCGAACTACCGCATTCTGAAAGCAATTGCTAAGAAGATGAAAATACCAGTTGAAAAATTTGCAACGAATATCGCCGAATACGGCAATACTTCTGCGGCTAGTATTCCAATTTTGTTAGATGAACTTTTGACAAATGGGGAATTAGTTTTAGGCAGTGAGAAAAAAGTTATTTTGACTGGATTTGGTGGAGGACTCACTTGGGGTTCCATCCTTATTCAACTTTAAAGAGGTTACAACGGCCTGCTTAGGCTTAAAAAAATAAGCAAATAAAAAAAACAACTATAAATGGAGGAAATATAAAATGACATTCGAAAAAATTCAAGCAATCATCGTGGACCAATTAGACAAAGAGGTAGAAGAAGTACAATTAGAAACAAATTTCCGTGAAGATTTAGAAGCAGATAGCTTAGACTTATTCCAAATCATCAATGATATCGAAGATGAATTTGATATCAAGATCGAATCTGAAGAAGGTTTAATAACTGTTCAAAATATCGTTACTTTTGTCGAAATTGAATTAGCAAAAAAATAAACATTTAAAAGAAAGCAGGTACCTGTATGCAGTCCGAATTAATTGAAAAACTTGGAATCAAATACCCAATTATACAAGGCGCAATGTCTTGGGTCGCTAATCCTAGTTTAGTGAGTGCCGTTTCAAATGCTGGCGGTCTTGGAATACTTGCTTGCGGATATGCTTCAGGTGAAATTGTGCGAGAACTGATTAAAGAAACGAAAAAATTAACAGATAAACCTTTCGGTATCAACGTTCTATTAACATCACCAAACGTAGATGACATTGTAAAAGTTATCTGTGAAGAAAAAGTAAGAGTAGTAACTACTGGTGCTGGAAGCCCAGGGAAATACATGAATCAATTTAAAAGTGTTGGTACAGTCGTTATTCCAGTTGTTGCTTCAGTAGCATTAGCTAGAAGAATGGAAAATGAGGGTGCAGATGCAATTATTTGTGAAGGTATGGAAGCTGGCGGACATATCGGTAAAACGACAACGATGAACTTAGTGCCGCAAGTGGTGGATGCTGTTTCAGTACCCGTCATTGCAGCAGGCGGTATCGCCGATGGACGTGGTGTTGCAGCTGCCTTTATGTTGGGCGCTTCAGCTGTTCAATTAGGTACGCGTTTTGTTGTTGCTCACGAAAGTACAGTACATCAAAATTTTAAAGATGCTATTTTGAAAGCAAAAGACATCGATACTGTGGTTACCGGTCAAATTACTGGTCATCCAGTACGTGTACTTCGTAATAAACTAACACGTAAGTACTTAAAAATTGAAAAAGATATTACTAGTGATGAAAAACCAGATTTTAATCGTTTAGAAGAACTTGGCAAAGGTGCTTTAAGACGGGCAGTTGTTGACGGGGATAAAGAAACTGGATCATTTATGTCTGGACAAAGTGCTGGTTTAGTTTTTAAAGAACAAAGTTGTCATGAGATCATCCAAGAATTAATGCATCAATATCAAGAAGTAATTAAAGAACAAGCCAACCTTATTTCAAAATAAGGTGAACTTAAATGAAAAAAACTAGAAAGCTAAAAGGAGTTCTTTTTGCTTCAAATAGTTTTCTGGTTTTTTTCGATTATTTCTCTTATTGATATGTATAAAAGGGATGATTTTTTTTATAGCCAAATTACCGTTATAAAGGAGACGAGATCCACATGAAAATTGCCTTTGTATATAGTGGACAAGGAGCTCAATACTTTGGTATGGGTCAAGAATTGTATGAAAAGTATCCTGTAGTCCGAGAAGTTTTTGATCAAGCAAGTGCCTATTTAGATTTAGACATAGCAAAATTGTGCTTTGAAGAAAATGACTTTCTGCATCAAACGACCTATACTCAGCCGGCTATTTTAACGACTAGTCTAGCGATCGATGCATTACTAAAAGAAAAAGGTATTGAACCGGATGTTGTAGCTGGTTTAAGTTTAGGCGAGTATAGTGCTTTCGTTAAAGCAAATGTGCTTTCATTTAAAGACGCGGTCAGCTTGGTAAAAAAAAGAGGCCAATATATGACAGATGCTGTTCCCTTAGGTGAAGGTGCTATGAGTGCAGTCATGGGACTTGATCGCCAAACGGTCGAAGATACATGTGCTGAAGCAAGTGAAATCGGAGTCGTCTCTCCAGCTAATTACAACATGCCTGGACAGATCGCCATTGGCGGTATCAAAGAAGCTGTTGAAAAAGCCGGTGAACTATTGCTTGAACGAGGCGCAAAACGTGTTGTGCCTTTGCAAGTGAGCGGTCCCTTCCATACACAACTGCTAGAACCTGCTTCGATCCAATTAAAAGAAGCTATTACATCTGTTTCAATGAATGAACCAACTCTTCCTATCGTCAGTAATACGCTTGCTGAAGTTTTTCAAGACAAAGAGCAGATCAAAGAAATGATGGTCAAACAAGTGATGTCTCCTGTGTATTGGGAAGATAGTGTGAAAACCATGATCGATCTGGGAGTAGATACATTTATTGAAGTTGGACCTGGAAAGACATTAAGCAGTTTTATCAAAAAAATTGATAAAACAGTGACCATATTAAATGTCGAAAATGAAAAGACCTTAGCAAAAACATTAGATAAACTGGCTGAATTAAATGCATTGGCCTAATACATTAAAAGGGATGAGTACATGACTTTAAAAAATCAAACAGTTATTGTTACAGGCAGTTCAAGAGGCATAGGAAAAGCAGTTGCTGTAGAATTTGCTAAAGCTGGTGCGAATATTGTTTTAAACGGCAGAAAACCAATTTCTGAAGAACTCATCTCTGAAATAGAAAGTTACGGTGTAAAGACGCACACTATTTTAGGAGACGTCAGTGATTTTGATTTTGCCAAACAATTGATCGATGAAACAAAAACGTTTTTTGGAAGTGTCGATATTTTAGTTAATAATGCCGGTGTGACAAATGATATGCTTTTAATGCGGATGTCGGAAAAAGATTTTGATCAAACGATCTCGATCAATTTAAAAGGAACGTTCAATACGATTCGTCATGCTTCAAAAGTTATGCTCAAACAAAAAAGCGGGACGATCATCAATATGGCTAGTGTAGTCGGACTTGTTGGAAATGTTGGACAAGCAAACTATGCTGCAAGTAAAGCCGGTGTTGTTGGATTGACGAAATCTGCAGCTCGAGAATTAGCTGCTAGAGGTATCACCGTGAATGCTATCGCTCCTGGTTTTATTGATACAGAAATGACAGATGTATTATCTGACAAGATGAAAGAACAAGCTGTTAGTCAAATTCCATTGAAACACTTAGGTAATGTAGAAGATGTTGCGCGAGCAGCTATTTTTCTAAGCGAGAATAAATACATTACTGGACAAGTTATCAATGTAGATGGCGGAATGGTTATGAATGGTTAATAAGGAGGAAGAACAACTATGAATCGTGTAGTAATTACTGGAATGGGTGCTGTTACACCTTTAGGAAATACGGTAGATGAATTTTGGGATGGACTAAAAGCTGGAAAAAACGGCATTGCCCCTATTACAAAATTTGATGCATCTGAAACAGGTATTACTGTTGCAGGTGAGTTGAAAGATTTCGATGCAACAAAATATATGCAACGTAAAATTTCAAAAAGAATGGATGAATTTTCTAGATATGGGGTCGCTGCAGCTGTTCAAGCATTTGAAGAAAGCGGCATTGATCGCGAAAAAACAGACATGAATCGTTTTGGTGTTATTGTTGGTTCAGGTATTGGCGGATTGAATGCTATGCAAGAACAAATCACCAAGATGAATGCAAAAGGACCTCAACGTGTAGCGCCTTTCTTTGTTCCTATGGCGATCGGCAATATGGCTGCTGGCAATATTTCAATTGCAATCGGTACTAAAGGAATCAATACCTCTATCGTGACAGCTTGTGCTTCTGGTAATAATTCTATCGGTGAAGCTTACCGCAACATCAAACACGGCTATTCAGATGTTATTTTAGCAGGTGGAGCAGAAGGAACAATCAATGAGATCGGTATTTCTGGATTTGCTGCCTTGACAGCTCTATCAACAAGTACTGATCCAGATCGCGCTTCGATCCCTTTTGATAAAGAACGGAATGGCTTTGTAATGGGCGAAGGTGCTGGCGTATTG
This sequence comes from Carnobacterium sp. ISL-102, assembly GCF_018612935.1. NCBI lineage: Bacteria > Bacillati > Bacillota > Bacilli > Lactobacillales > Carnobacteriaceae > Carnobacterium > Carnobacterium sp. ISL-102. The sequence continues at coordinate 25,951 of NZ_JAGGRF010000003.1, forward strand.
ATGCTGGAACGGTTAGATCATGCGTTAGAACGCGGTGCAACCATTTATGCTGAGATCGTAGGGTATGGTTCAACTGGAGACGGGTACCATATGACTACTCCAACACCAGACGGAAGCGGAGCTGGACGTGCGATGCAAGATGCAATGGCTGAAGCCAGTATTACACCAGCAGACGTTGGTTACATCAATGCACACGGAACGAGTACAGGAGCTAACGATTCAGCCGAAACTATGGCGATCAAATACGCTTTTGGTGAAGAAGCAAAAAATGTTGCTATTTCAAGTACAAAGAGTATGACCGGTCATTTATTAGGTGCTGCTGGAGCTATTGAGGCTATCGCATGTATAAAAGCTCTTCAAGAAAGCTTTTTACCACCGACAATCGGATTCCAAGTACCCGATGAAGCTTGCGATTTAGATTACATTCCTAACATTGGACGCAAAACGGCTATTCAATACACATTAAACAATTCTTTAGGCTTTGGCGGACACAACGCTGTAACTTGCTTTAAGAAATGGGAGGGGCAGTAAGCATGGATTTTGATCAAGTTAAGGAAATTCTTGAATTAGTTGATAAATCAGAATTAACTGAATTTGATTTGCAAATGGATAATGTAACGTTACGCATGAGTAAAAATACAATTGCTCATCCATTAAGCAATCAAACAGTTCTTACTGATCAAGAAACTCGGTTTAATGAACCAGTACGTAAAGAAAATATTCAACACACCTCTCCCGCCTTTGAGGAAATGCCTATTTCAGAACCCCTTGCTGAAATAGTTGCCGAGGGAGCAATGATTCATTCTCCGATCGTAGGTATCGTTTATATGGCACCTTCACCAGATCAGCCTGCCTTTAAAAAAGTTGGCGATAAGGTGACGATAGGAGAAACTCTTTGCATTATTGAAGCAATGAAGTTGATGAATGAAATCAAAAGTGAAGTAGATGGAACAATTACTGAAATACTAATAGAAGATGAACAAGTTGTTGAATTCAATCAACCATTGTTCAGAATTGCCTAGGAGGAAAACACTAATGACAAAAATGAATATTAAAGAAATCCAAGATTTGATCCCGAATCGTTACCCAATCTACTTTATTGACCGTGTTGACGAAATGATCCCCGGTGAACATGTTTTAGCTCTTAAAAATGTGACTATCAATGAAGAAATATTCCAAGGACATTTTCCCGGCGAACCTGTATTGCCAGGAGTTTACATTTTAGAATCACTTGCTCAAGCAGGATCGATTCCATTATTGACGTTAGACCGATTCAAGGGTCAAACAGCTTACTTAGGTGGAATGAACAAAGTTAAATTCCGTAAAAAAGTTGTTCCTGGTGACCAACTGATGTTGCAAGTCGACATTATCAAATTGAAAGATTACGCTGGTATCGGAAAAGCTGTAGCGTACGTAGATGGAAAAAAAGTTTGTGAAGCTGAATTAACGTTCATTATTGGAAGATAAGCCCATGTTTAAAAAAATATTGATCGCCAATCGAGGAGAAATCGCCGTTCGTATTATTCGTGCTTGCCGTGAGATGGGAATCCAAACAGTTGCTGTTTATTCTGAAGCAGACCGCGATGCCTTGCATATGCAGTTAGCAGACGAAGCCATTTGTATCGGCCCAGCCAAAGCGACTGATTCTTATTTGAATATGCAAAGCATTTTAAGTGCTGCTGTTGTGACAAACGCTCAAGCTATTCATCCAGGTTTTGGTTTTTTATCTGAAAACAGTACCTTTGCGACCATGTGTAAAGAGATGAATGTTACATTCATCGGACCAGATGCGGTCACTATTGATCAAATGGGAAATAAAGCAAACGCGCGGGCTCTTATGATTGAAGCAAACGTACCAGTTATTCCAGGAAGTGAAGGTTTCATTACCGATACTAATGAAGCTAAACAACTGGCAGATCGATTAGGTTATCCAGTAATGGTAAAAGCCGCAGCTGGTGGTGGCGGAAAAGGCATGCGAAAAGTGCTTAGAAGCGAAGAGTTAGTAACAGCCTTCAATAATGCCAAAAACGAAGCTAAAGCAGCTTTTGGCGATGACCAGATGTATATGGAAAAAATCATTGAACATGCACGCCACATTGAAGTACAATTGCTAGGTGACCATTATGGAAATGTGATCCATCTGGGTGAACGCGATTGTTCTTTGCAACGCAACAATCAAAAAGTGATCGAAGAGTCACCTTCTGTTGCTATTAATGAAGAACAACGAAAGAAGCTTGGAGAAACGGCTGTTCGTGCTGCAAAGTCGGTAGGCTATAAAAATGCTGGGACGATTGAATTTTTACTAGATCAAAACGGCGAGTTCTATTTTATGGAAATGAATACGCGGATCCAAGTTGAACACCCGGTAACGGAAATGGCTACTGAAATCGATATTGTAAAAGAACAATTATTGATTGCAAGTGGGGCAGAATTATCGATCAAACAAAGTGATGTCCGTTTGACCGGACACACGATCGAATGTCGAATCAACGCTGAAAATCCTGCTTTTAATTTTGCGCCTTCACCTGGTACGATACAGTACTTAATGATGCCTAGCGGAGGAAATGGATTAAGGGTCGACAGTGCAATGTTTGCTGGCGCCGATATCCCGCCTTATTACGATGCCATGATTGCTAAAATCATTACAAAAGGTGCGGATCGTACTGAAGCAATTGCTAAAATGCAGCGAGCTTTAGGCGAAATGGTTATTGATGGTATTATCAGCAATCAATTTTTCCAAGAAGATTTATTAATGGATAAACGATTTGTCAATGGAGAATACGATACAAGCTTTTTACAAGATGTCTTTCTGAAAGAATGGGAACCTCGTGTTGAATAAACTTGTTTTGGATTAACAAGAACATCTCATTCAAAAAGCAGCAAATAAAAGAGGTGACAATATGCAGTTATTTAAAAAAAGAGCGTATATACCAATTACTAAACATATACAAAAGGATGAAGAAATTGATGCTCCAATGGTACCGGATGGTATGTTTGCACAATGTCCTAGTTGTAAAAAAGCTATTTATACAAAAGATTTAGGGACGCAGAAAATCTGTCCAGAATGCGGGTATACTTTTAGGATCCGGGCTCAAAAACGGATCCATTTGACTCTCGATGAAGGCAGTTTTGAAGAATGGAATCAAGATATTCCGTTCGAAAACCCACTGGATTTTCCGAATTATGATAAAAAAATCAAACAAGCTCAAATGAACACAGATCTTCATGAAGCTGTTTTGACCGGAAAAGGATCGATCGATGGATTGGAAACAGCTATTTGTGTGATGGATTCCCATTTTATAATGGGAAGTATGGGAAAAGTAGTTGGTGAAAAAATTACCAGGACATTTGAAAGAGCAACTAATGAAAAGTTGCCAATGATCATCTTTACGGCCTCTGGCGGAGCTAGGATGCAAGAAAGTATCTTATCGTTGATGCAAATGGCAAAAATCAGCGGATCTGTTGCACGTCATAGTGATGCTGGGCTTTTATATGTTACTGTATTAACTGATCCGACAACAGGTGGTGTAACGGCTAGTTTTGCTATGCAGGGAGATATTATTTTATCTGAACCTCAAGCATTAGTTGGTTTTGCGGGAAGACGTGTTATTGAACAAACCATAAACGAAGAACTGCCTGATGATTTTCAGCTTGCAGAGTCTGTTTTAGAAAATGGATTTATTGATAAAATCGTATTAAGAAAAGACTTAAAAGAAACTTTGAGTCAAATTTTACGGATCCATCAATAGATTTTTCTTGTACGTATTTTTATAAAGAAGGTGAACGAGTTGAAAGAAGCTATGGAAATCGTTGCTCTATCAAGAAAAACATCGCGATTAACAGCTTTAGAAATAATGGAATCCGTCTTTAACGATTTTATTGAATTCCATGGCGATCGTTCTTTTCATGATGATAAAGCAATTGTCGGTGGAATAGCTACATTGAATGGACAACCAGTAACCGTCATAGGGAATCAAAAAGGGCATGAGATAAAAGAAAACATCTTGCGTAATTTTGGATCTCCTCATCCTGAAGGTTATCGAAAAGCGTTGCGTTTGATGAAACAAGCCGAAAAATTTAATCGACCTGTCATAACCTTTGTCAATACTTCTGGTGCTTACTGTGGAGTTGAAGCCGAAGAACGTGGGCAAGGAGAAGCTATTGCACGTAATCTGATTGAGATGAGTAAATTAAAAGTACCTATTCTTTCCATTATAATTGGTGAAGGTGGTAGTGGAGGAGCTTTAGCTTTAGCTATGGGAAATCAGGTATGGATGATGGAACATACGATGTATTCCGTTCTTTCCCCTGAAGGTTTTTCTTCTATACTATGGAAAAATGCATCAAGATCGAAAGAAGCAGCTGAATTGATGAAATTAACTGCCCAAGATTTATTAGGTCTTGATGTAATTGATTTTATACTGCCAGAAACCAATAAGGAAGAGTTGCTGTCTCAAGAGCATATCCTTAAAGATATGCGCGAGCAAATCAGTTCAACTTTAAAGGAACTTTCTACAAAAACGCCGGAACAACTGGTTGAAGAACGTTACCAAAGGTTTAGAAAATATTGATTTTTATTCGATCATAAAAAGGACCAAAAAGCAGGAAAAATGCTTTTCGGTCCTTTTTATAGTTGCAAATAAATTTGTGATTCCTTTAAGTCATTTAAGGCTGTATGTCAAATGGTGTGGATGCTTCAAGATAAAATTTCTTCTGGAATGGACGGGTTTGCTTGTGGAGCCATGGTACCGCCTGTAAGCCTGTAGTTGTCATGGTTGTTGCTGCTTTAGCAGCTTACAAACATGATATACTTGGGCATTATTTGCCCACAGTGCTTCCTTTCAAGCTTCAAACAAACCGTGATCGCGCTAAAGCGCCAACGGTTTGTAATTCTCATTGAATCCTTTACATGGCTACAAGCAACCCTATTCCTCCAGCAATTTTGGGTGAGTCTTTTGATTAATTTATTCATCCAAACCAAAAATTAGACAGCCTCATTTAACACATAGTGTTCTCCAACAAAATTTAAGCAGCTGATCTATAAAAACTAAAAATTTTAGAGGATCCAGTTTCTATGACTTAATCAAACATTAGTATGCTAAAATGAAACTAAGTAAAAAAAGAAGAGCAACAAGTACAATCAAATGACACAAATGCAGGAGCGTGACAACATGGGAGAAACGGTACCTTTTCCAAAAAATTATGCATGGTATAAAAAAGAAGCAATGGATTGTTTCTTAACAGGAAGAATGGAAGAAGCTATTCCATTCTTCGAGAGGGCATATCAATTGGAACAGGATGAATTGTTAAATACAAATTATACAACTGCATTATACCAAGTTGGAGATTACCAAAAAGCGAAAGAAATAGCAGATGATAAATGTTCTTTTTATGAAAAGGAAGAATCATTAGCTATTTTCTATACAGCCATTTTAATAAAGTGCCACCTATTTCTTCAAGCGGAACAGGCTCTGCTATTCCGCAAAAAAAAGTATCCTTCAAAAGACACTACGGAGGAAAATTGGATGGCCGTTCAAGAGATGTTAGAGGAAGAACGGACTAAAATTGAGCTTGAAAAGCAGAAGAAAATTGAACATTTAATAAAAGAAGCTTATTCTTTGGGAAATAAATCTTTTGCGGAACAGTCCACCATTATGAAAGAATTAGAAAAGATTCCAATAGGCTCTTTTATCGAAGCTGCAGAACCGATATTGTCAAATCCTTTCGTCAATGGCATCATTAAAGCGACTGCCATTGAACGTCTAGCTATGGAACATGTAGAGGGCCATTTTGATATTTATTGGATGAAAGAAAAAAGAACGATCCAGCCCTCAGTATTAACATCAATTGAAAATAATGTGATTTTTCAAGAAGTGATGTCTTTGCTATCTGAACGTGTCGAACAAGATGACCCTTCGTTGTACCAAGCTATGGTTCAAGAAGCTTCTCTTCATCTCTTCATGCTTTATCCCTTCATTGAGGAAGTTATCACTTCTCCGCTAAAATGGGTCGAATTGTATCAAAAACGCTATGATAATTTTTACCTAGTAGCCAGTGGATCTCATTCCGATACTAAAAAGATGGAAGAATGGATGCATAGGGTCGATCAAGAATTAATAGATTTAGGTTGATTATTTTTCAAGTAGTCAGCTTAAAATAAGAACGATAAGTAGATCTGTTTTACCCTTAATTCGTTGTTTTTATTTACAAATTTCTGCCTTTAGTGTACTATTAATGAGTATGCAATTGCTTTTTTATTGCGAAAAATAGAGTGTTTCGGAGGGAAATATAATATGACTGTAAATTGGGAAAAAAAGGGCACTAATGATGGTGTCTTAACATTTGAAATTTCAGAAGAAAAAATTAAAGAAGGTTTAGATACTGCTTTTAACAAAGTAAAATCTACAATCAGCGTACCAGGATTCCGTAAAGGAAAAGTTCCTCGTACAATTTTTAACAAACAATATGGTGAAGAAGCTTTATATGAAGATGCATTGAATGCTGTATTACCAGAAGCATATGATGCTGCAGTAGTAGAAGCTGGTCTTGATCCAGTTTCACAACCAAAAATAGACGTTAAATCTATGGAAAAAGGCGAGCCTTGGGTTATTGAAGCTGAAGTTACTGTGAAACCTGAAGTTGAATTAGGTGAATACAAAGGCTTAACAGTTGAAAAACAAGATCGTGAAGTAACAGATGAAGACGTTGAAAAAAATATTGAAGAAAAACGTGCTGCACAAGCTGAATTAGTATTGAAAGAAGATGCTGCAGTTAATGGCGATACAGTCGTTATTGATTATGAAGGATTTAAAGACGGCGTTGTTTTTGAAGGCGGCAAAGGCGAAAATCATTCATTAGAATTAGGTTCAAACTCATTCATTCCAGGTTTTGAAGAAAAACTTGTTGGCGTTAAAGCTGGAGATGAATTAGATGTTGATTTAACTTTCCCTGAAGATTACCATGCTGAAGATTTAAAAGGCGCTGCTGTAACATTTAAAGTAAAAGTGCACGAAGTTAAAGCTAAAGAATTACCAAAGCTAGATGATGAATTCGCTAAAGATGTTGATGAAGAAGTTGAAACATTAGCAGAATTAAAAGAAAAAATTAAAACTGAATTAACAGAAGCTAAAACGACTGCTGCAGATGAAGCAATCGAAGAAGCAGCTATCCGTCAAGCAGTTGACAATGCAAAAATTGAAGATCTTCCATGGGCAATGGTTCACGACGAAGTTCACCGTCAAATGGATGTATTCTTAAATGATATGAAGCGCCAAGGTGTTGAACCTGAAATGTACTACCAAATTACAGGTACTACAGAAAAAGATCTGCACAAACAAATGGAAGCTGACGCTGACTTAAGAACTCGTACAAACTTAGTTCTAGAAGCTATTGTTGAAGCAGAGAAATTTGAAACTTCTGAAGAAGAAGTAAATGCAGAAATCAACAACTTAGGCGAACAATATGGTATGGATGAAAAAGCTGTCCGTGCTGCATTGACTCCAGAAATGTTGAAACATGACATCTCAATGAAAAAAGCTATCGATCTAATTACTGAAACAGCTAAAGAAAAATAAATGCTTATTCACTACTGATAAACAAAAATACTAAAAGGAAAGGACTTCAAAAAGGAATACCTTTTGGAGTTCTTTCCTTTTGATTGAAAGAGAAGCAGGTTAAATCATAGCATTAAGGAAATTATTATGCTATGCTATTTAAGATTTGAACGAATCTCATTGTATTATGGGTGACAAATCTGCTACTATTATAAGTGGGATGAATGAGAATAGAGGTGGACATGAATGTTTAATGATGAAGAAATAAAAGGTCCTGTGAGCTGCTCATTTTGTGGCAAATCACAAGATCAAGTAAAAAAAATTGTTGCTGGTCCAGGTGTATACATTTGTAATGAATGCATTGATTTGTGCAAAGAAATCATTGACGAAGAATTTGGTGATGCAGGATATGGGGAATTTTTAGAAGTGCCTAAACCTCATGAAATCAGAGCAATATTAAATGATTATGTTATCGGACAAGAACAAGCTAAAAAATCATTATCTGTAGCAGTCTACAACCATTATAAACGCGTAAATCAAATTGGTGGAGACGAAAAAGATGACATAGAATTACAAAAAAGCAATATTTGTTTGATTGGTCCAACGGGATCAGGAAAAACTTTCCTTGCTCAAAGTTTGGCTCGTATTTTAAATGTTCCATTTGCAATTGCAGATGCTACTAGTTTAACAGAAGCCGGTTATGTTGGTGAAGATGTTGAAAACATTCTTTTAAAACTAATGCAAGCAGCCGATTATGATGTAGAACGAGCTCAAAAAGGGATCATTTATATTGATGAAATCGATAAAATTGCGCGTAAAGGTGAAAATGTATCGATTACACGTGATGTAAGTGGAGAAGGTGTGCAACAAGCCTTGCTTAAAATTTTAGAAGGTACTGTTGCAAATGTTCCGCCACAAGGCGGCAGAAAACACCCTCATCAAGAGTTTATTCAATTAGACACAAGCAATATATTATTTATTGTAGGTGGTGCTTTTGACGGGATCGAAACGATCGTTAAAAATCGTATGGGAGAAAAAGTAATTGGTTTTGGTTCTGCTAAGAAAAAAATAGAAGAAGGCCAAAGCGTTATGCAACAAATTATCCCAGAAGATCTATTGAAATTTGGATTGATCCCAGAATTTATCGGACGTTTACCAGTAATGGCTGCGTTAGAAAAATTAACTGAAGATGATTTAGTCCATATTTTAACAAAACCTAAAAATGCTCTTGTCAAACAATACAAAAAATTATTAAGTTTGGATGAAGTTGAGCTAGAATTTGAAGAGGATTCCTTAACAGAGATCGCTAAAAAAGCTATCGAGCGCAATACTGGTGCACGTGGTTTACGGTCTATTATTGAATCAATCATGTTAGAAATCATGTTTGACTTACCTAGTCGCCCAGAAATCGTTAAATGTGTGATCACAAAAGATACAGTTAGTGGTTCAGGTCTTCCTGATTTCTTTGACATTGAAGGCAAAAAGATCAACTGATTTTACTAATCAAAAAGAACCATAAACAGAGCTGAGACAAGTTATTTTGTCTCGGCTCTGTTTATTTGTTCATTAAATTGTGAGATTCTATGCACAAAGTCAAGATTGATTTAAATTTAAAATGTCATTGATTGCATTAATATGTTAAAATGATAAAAGAATTTATATTTAGAGATGGAGATTAGAAAATGAAAGTAAATAAAGCTGATATTGTCATCAGTGCGGTTTCGCCTGCCCAATATCCAAAAACAGGGTTACCTGAAATAGCTTTAGCCGGACGTTCAAATGTTGGAAAATCGTCATTCATTAATACATTGATCAACCGAAAAGGGTTAGCTAGAACTTCAGGAAAACCAGGAAAAACTCAAACATTAAATTATTATATAATAGAAGATAGTTTTTATTTCGTAGATGTTCCAGGATACGGGTATGCTAAAGTATCTAAAACGGAACGTGCAAAATGGGGACAAATGCTTGAAACTTACTTTACTCAAAGAGAGCCTTTAAAAGCAGCTCTTTCGATAGTAGATCTAAGACACCCACCAACAGAAGATGATGTGCAAATGTATGAGTTTTTAAAGTACCATTCTATTCCGGTTATCGTAGTCGCTACAAAAGCAGATAAGATCCCCAGAGGGAAATGGAACAAACACATAAAAATCGTTAAAGATAAGTTGAATTTAAGAGAAGAAGACGATTTCGTTCTTTTTTCTTCTGAAACAGGAGAAGGAAAAGAGCAAGCATGGAGTCTAATCGAATCATACATTAAAAGCTGATTACTTCTCTAAGTAACGTAAATAAGTCAAAAACAATTGATAGGATAGCGCTAGAAAAGATAGAAGGTAGAATTCTATCTTTTCTAGCGTTATCCATTAGAATGATGAAAAATAAGAGGATGGTACTATTGAAAATCTTATTATACGGGGTCAGTCATAAAACGACGCCAATAGAAATTAGAGAAAACTATACAATTGAAGAGAAAAAATTGCCTGAACAACTTGCTGAAATCAAATCATTTTTAGGAGTTGAAGAGGCGGTGATTCTGTCAACGTGCAATCGGATAGAATACTATCTTTATATTGATCAAACTAAATTTATGCATGGAGAGATGTTGCGTTATCTTTCAGATCATACAGGGTATGAAATTTCTGAAGTTATATCAACAAGTTATGGGAAGTCTAATTATGAAGCTGCTGAACATCTTTTTAAGGTTGCTACAGGACTTGATTCGTTGATCATTGGCGAAACTCAAATTCTAAGCCAAGTAAAACAAGCTTTTGCTGTCGCTATCGAACAAAAGACATCTGGCCCCATTCTAAATTCTTTATTTAATAAAGCCATTTCTTTTTCTAAAAAAATGCATACTAAAACGAACTTAGATCAATTATCTTATAACCCTGGAACAGCTGCGGTCAAACTATATAAAGAAGAGTGGGAAAGTATTGTAGATAAACGATTTCTTTTGATTGGATCAGGAAAGATGGTTCGATTAACGGCAAAAACGTTATTCTATCAAGGGTCTACTCATATAACACTAACTGGTCGTAATGAACAGAAAGTTAATGATTTAGCACACGAACTAAATTTATGGGCACAAACAACACGTCATTCGGATGTGTTGAACCGTTATTTTTTTACAGCTGACTTTGACCATTTGCCGATGTCTATAGCTGTTGCAGACGGTGTGATCGCTGCTACAAAAGCACCCTATCACTTAATAACAGAAAAGACAATTGAAGAGATGGCGGCTATTCGTTTAACGATGAAAAAGCAACTATTTATGGATTTTGCTGTCCCAAGAAATATTGAACCCAGCATCCAATATATTGAAGGGATCCAAGTTTTTGATATGGATCAAATTAGTTTTCGTTTAGAGGAAGTCGATTCCGATAAAGAAAAAATCGTTAGAAAAATTACAACGGATCTGAATGAAGAAGTAGTAGCCTTTAAACAATGGTACCAAGAACGAAATGCTGTTCCTTATTTAGACGAACTAAATGAGCACATGCTAGAATTAAAAGAAAAGACGTTAACTAGTTTAGAGCGAAAATTGCCAGAATTAACGGCACATCAAATCCTTTTGATCAACAAGCATATGCACAGTATGATCAATCAAATGAAACGGAAACCAATCGAATCATTGAAAGAGTATGCCAGGAAAAATACATCAAAAGAATCAAAAAATGAGCTAGAATTATTCGCCAAAGCATTAGGGATCTCAGTCGGGTCAGAAGAAACAGAACAGCCCGCTGAAGTACTTGTGGCAGAAAGTCAGGGGATCAGCGTTGAGACGACAAACAAAACAATCTGAACAAGCTTTTGAAAAGGCGTTAAATTTAATGCCTGGGGGAGTAAACAGTCCGGTAAGAGCATTTAAATCAGTAGATGTGCCTCCTGTATTTATTCAAAAAGGTAAAGGAAGCCATGTTGTTGATATAGATGGAAATGACTACATTGATTATGTTCTAGGTTGGGGTCCATTGATCTTAGGTCATGCAAATGATCAAGTTATCAAGGAAATTCAACGTACAGCAAGTCTTGGAACAAGTTTTGGGATGCCAACTCTTTTAGAAAACCAATTAGCTGAATTGGTCATCCAACGCGTTCCCTCTGTAGAAATGGTTCGTTTTGTAAACTCCGGAACAGAAGCAACAATGAGCGCGTTACGTTTGGCAAGAGGTTTTACAAATCGAGATAAAATCGTTAAGTTAGAAGGAAGCTATCATGGTCATGATGATGCTTTATTGGTAAAAGTTGGCTCTGGTGTTGCGACACTAGGCTTACCCGATTCACCTGGGGTCCCAAAAAGTACAACATCAAATACACTGGTTGCCCCTTATAATGATCTAGAAGCGATCAAGGAGCTTTTTCAAACTTATCCCGGTGACATTGCAGCTGTCATCATAGAACCTGTAGCGGGCAATATGGGCGTTATACCACCATTGAAAGGTTTTTTAGAAGGCTTGCGGTCATTAACCGAAAAAGACGGTGCTTTATTGATATTTGACGAAGTAATGTCTGGCTTTAGAGTAGGCTACCACAGTGCTCAAGGGTACTATAATGTACTGCCGGATTTAACTTGTTTAGGAAAAGTTATTGGTGGAGGCGTTCCTGTAGGAGCTTATGGCGGAAGAAAAGATATCATGGAACATATTGCACCAGCGGGCAGCGTTTATCAAGCAGGTACACTATCAGGCAATCCAATTGCGATGTCTGCAGGGATTGCTACACTTTCTCAATTAACTGAAGAAAATTATACTTACTTTGAGGATCTAGGAAATGTCTTAGAAAAAGGAATCCTTTCCTTAAGCGCTCTATATGATGTTCCTATTACGGTCAACCGTGCAGGAAGTATGATTGGATTATTTTTTAATGAAGGTCCAGTAACCAATTATGCGCAAAGTAAAGCAAGTGATGCACAATTTTTTGCTGACTATTATAAAGAAATGATCAATCATGGTGTATTGTTGCCTCCTTCTCAATTTGAAGGAATCTTTTTATCCACTACTCATACTATAGAAGACATTGAACAAACTTTGGATGCTATGGAAGCAAGTTTTAGATTATTGAAAAATGTAGAATAGAAAGACTAAAGGAGTTATTTCAAAATGGAATTTAATGAATATCAAAAATTAGCCAATCGTACTTTATATGGAAATGAACAAGTATTAACCAATTGCGCTTTAGGAGTAGCTAGTGAAGCTGGTGAATTAGTCGATTTAGTTAAAAAGTATACTTTTCATGGTCATGATCTAGATAAAAAAGAACTAACCAAAGAACTTGGGGACGTTTTATGGTACTTATCTCAAATTGCAGAATGGGCTGACATTCCTTTTGAAGAAGCAGCAGTACAAAATATTGAAAAATTGAGACAACGTTATCCGGATGGGTTTTCTGAAGAAAGAAGCCGGCATCGGGTCGAATAACCAAAAAAAGAAACAATGGATGATGATCATCATCCATTGTTTCTTTTTTTGTCATTTTTTTCTAAAGAAATCGTTTTTTTATTTTCATCGAAAAGAGCGTCTTTTTCAGGTTGAGGAACAATAATCTCTTCCTCAGGATCAATAGCGAATTTACTAAACAAATCATCTAAGCTTGTTTCTGATTTATGAATTAGTCCCATATGCTGCCTCCTTTTTCGTATAGTCTTATAGTAGCGTCAAATTTCAATTAAAACAATACTTTCCGCACAAAATTTACTTAAACCTAATATATACATAATAATATGCATATATAGCTGATTATAGCGCAAATAAGTAAATATTGTTAAAAAATATTGTATAAATATTCTTATTCTGTTATTATGATTTATAAGTTCAAGAGCAACTAAAATCAGAAAAGAGGAAAACAGATGAAAAAGAAATCATTATATTTAATTATACTTAGTTTGATGACTGTTTTCGGGTTATTTGTACCAGTCGAAACAGTATCCGCCGCTGATACAGCATTAGAGGACATTCAAAAGAAAGGGACGCTGGTTATCGGTACTAGTGCTGATTTTCCACCGTACGAATTCCATGCTGCGGTAGATGGGAAAGATACAATAGTTGGGATGGATATCTCGATTGCGCAAAAGATTGCAGCAGATTTGGGTGTAGAATTAAAAATTGATGATATCGGTTTTGACAGCCTCTTACCAGCTTTAGAATCAGAAAAAATCGATATGGTCATTTCGGGTATGAGCCCAACCAATGAACGTAAGAAAAGTGTTGATTTCTCCAACGTTTACTATACGGGTGGACAAAATATCGTTGTCAGAGAGACCGATAAAGATGTCCACACAAGTACGAGTGATTTAAAAGGAATGAAAGTGGGTGTTCAAACAGCTTCTCTCCAAGAAACGATTGCTCAAGAACAAATGCTCGATTCCGAGCTATTGAGTTTATCAAAAATGACAGATTTGATTTTAGCTTTAAAAACAAATAAAATTGAAGCCATCTTGATGGAAAAACCCAGTGCAGAAGCTTACATTGAAAATGATAGTCAGTTAGTAACGTTTGATGGAGAATTTATTTTAGAAGAAGGAGAACAAGGATCGGCGATTGCTTTCAAAAAAGATACGCAATCTTTAGTAGCTGCTGTGAATACTTCCTTAAAAGCAATCGAGGAAGAAAAATTGATTGCTAGTTATCTGGAAGAAGCTGGATCTCATTTACAAGCTGCATCACAAGGAACAGATGAAGAATCGGATAGCAGCAATAGTATTTTCAACTATTGGCGGTACTTTTTAAATGGTACAGGATATACCATTCTTATTTCAGTTGTGAGTGTCTTTTTCGGTTCAATATTAGGAGTCATTTTATCCTTTATGAGAACGAGTAAGAACAAAATCATAAAATTTTTAGCAACAGCTTATGTCGAATTTGTTCGTGGAACACCTATGATGATCCAAGTTATGTTTATCTATTTCGCAGTAGGTTACCTGATAAATATTCCGGCTTTAGCATCAGGTATCATCGCTGTTTCATTAAATAGTGCAGCGTATATTTGTGAAATTATCCGTTCTGGTTTAAATTCGGTACCTAAAGGACAAGCTGAAGCAGCAAGAAGTTTAGGCATGAGTCAAAAGATTTCGATGCGTCAAATCATTTTCCCACAAGCACTTAAAAATATTTGGCCGGCATTAGGAAATGAATTTATTACCGTTATTAAAGAAAGCTCTATCGTCTCTATTATTGGTGTAAGTGATCTAATTTTCCAGACGAAAGTTGTAACATCTATTTCATATAGAGGGATCGCTCCTTTAGTTATTACAATGATCATTTACTTTATTTTAACATTCAGTTTGACTAAGCTATTAAATCATTACGAAGGGAAGATGGATCATGATTAAAATAAATCATTTAAAAAAGGCTTTTGGTGCTAATGAAGTATTAACAGACATCAACCAAGAAGTAAAAAAAGGAGAAGTAGTGGTGATCATAGGCCCGTCAGGATCAGGAAAAAGCACATTGCTTCGTTGCTTGAATTTGTTAGAAATACCAACGAGTGGAGAGATCATCTTTGAAGGGACTGCTTTAACCGGTTTAAATGAAACAAAAATGAATCAATTACGTGAAAAAATGGGCATGGTATTTCAAGGTTTTAATTTATTTCCCCATATGACTGTTTTAGAAAATTTAAAAGTAGCACCTATAAAAGTCAAAGGAATGGCTAGTGAAGAAGCACAATCAACAGCCATCAAACTATTAGAACAAGTTGGCTTATCAGATAAAGCTGATGCTTATCCTGCAAGTCTATCCGGTGGACAACAACAACGGGTCGCGATCGCACGTGCATTAGCTATGAATCCAGATGTAATGCTTTTTGACGAACCCACTTCAGCGTTAGATCCTGAAATGGTTGGAGAAGTGTTGAAAGTTATGCAAGAATTAGCTGATTCCGGCATGACTATGGTCGTTGTGACTCATGAAATGGGATTTGCAAAAGAAGTGGCTGATCGTGTGGTTTTTATGGATGACGGTTATATTGTTGAGCAGGGGAGACCCGAAGAGATTTTTAATGATCCCCAACACGAAAGAACGCAAGATTTTTTAGCTAAAATATTATGACGAGTCAGTAATGGCCTATTTTATGAACTAAAATCGTATAAAAGAGACCTGCAATAAAACATTGCAGGTCTTTTGCTGCTCCATAAAAGCACCATTCTGGAGCAAATTAATTATCATTTAGGTCGCTTGGTTCAACATGGACCTTTGTATCAAAGACACCAAAATCAGCTGCTAAAAGATTTTCAACTTGTTCTGTTAATTCGTGACTTCTTTTAACCGTCATTTCTGGATTAGTTTTTATAATGACTTCGACATAGATAATGGTTCCATAAGTTCTTCCTTTAATGGATTCAACTTCTAAAACTTCATGCAACGTTAGGATAGTTTGCTGAAATTTTATTAGGCTATCTTCATTAAATCCATCAGATAATTCAAAAGCACTTCCTCTAAATATTTCAATGGCAGTCTTTAGTATAATAAGTGAAACAAAAATAGCCATTATACTGTCTAACCAGGCCATATTGAAATTAGAAGCAAAAATAGCCATCGCTGTTGATAAACTGATCAAACTATCGTTAAAAGTATCTTTTGAAGCAGCTTTTAAGGCCTGACTTTTTTGTTTTCTGGCTAATTTGTTATTGTATAGATAAACAGACATCAAAACAACGCTAGAGAATAGTCCCACATAGCCTGCAATTAAATCAGGAGAGGTTCTTTCAGGATTTAAAAAATGCTGTACTGCAGAAATAAGAACCTCTAGTCCAACAGCTAGCATAATGAAAGAAGTAACCATGCTGGCAACTGTTTCAGCTTTCCAGTGACCATAAGGATGGTTGTCATCTGGCGGTCTTCTAGCCAGTCTTAGACCAATAAGAACAGCTATTGAAGCAATAGTATCTGTTGTATTATTCAATCCATCAGCTCGTAAAGCGCTCGAACCTGAATAGTTGGCAACAATCAGTTTTAAGGTAGCAATAAATAGATAAGTTACAATGCTGAGCAAAGCACCGCGTTCAGCATGTTTTAATTCTTCATAACGATCATTTATCATCGTCATACTAGTTTCTTCCTTTCAAAATAAAAATGAAACAATAACAACTAGTATACCTAACGTGAATTTTTTTAGCAATTTATTTATAGTAGGGTACAAAAAAACCCATGAAAAAATTCATGGGTTTCAGTAGATCGTTTATTAATTAGTCGTAACTGGTTTTCTCCAAAGGCCAAGAATGATTGCTGAGATAGCAGATCCAATAGCTAAGGCTACTAAGAATAAGAACCAATGATTTGAAAGTGCTACAACAAAAATTCCTCCATGTGGAGCAGGGATCGTAATGTCCCAAAATTGTGTCAATCCACCAGCAATAGCGGCTCCAACAATTGAAGAACCAATCGTACGCATAGGATCAGCAGCTGCGAAAGGAATTGCACCTTCTGTAATAAATGATAATCCCATCACGTAGTTTGCCAATGCAGATTTTTTTTCATCTTCATTAAATTTATTTCTAAAGAATGTACTTGATAAAGCGATCGCTAATGGTGGAATCATTCCACCAGCCATTACTGCAGCCATTAAACTTCCATCACCAGTATCGGTAAAAATACCAATTGAAAAAGCATAAGCGGCTTTATTGAAAGGACCACCCATATCAATGGCCATCATGCCACCAAGTAAAGCCCCTAAGAGTACTGCATTACCTGTCCCAAGATTTTCTAAGAAAGAGATCATTGCAACATTGATAGTTGCGAAGATTGGCCCAACGATAAAGAACATTAGCCCACCAGCGATCAATAAACCAAGAATAGGGTAGAAGAGGATTGATTTTAATCCATTAAGAGACTGTGGTAATCCTTTTAGTCCTTTTTTCAAGGCTAGGATCGTGTAACCTGCTAGGAAACCTGCTGCAAGTCCACCAAGGAAACCAGCATTACTGTTTACAGCAATCAATCCACCAACCATACCAGGCATTAAACCAGGACGATCTGCAATGCTTAATGCAATATAACCAGCTAAGATAGGGATCAAGAAGTTAAAGGCATTGCCTCCAACACTGTTTAAGAACAAGAATAGTGAACTCGTGTCACCCAACGTTCTTTCAACTAAGAAAGAAATAGCCAACAATATTCCTCCACCTACAACAAAAGGAAGCATGGTAGAAATACCATTCATTAAATCTTTATAAATCTTATTGGCCCATGAACCAGATACTTCTTCATTTGATTCATCTTTCTGACCATCTGATGAGTAAATAGGAGCTTGTTTGTTCATAGCTTTTGTAATCAATTCTTCTGATTTACGAATTCCATCACTGACTGGACGCTGCAGCATAGGTTTTCCATCAAAACGAGCTAATTCTACTTTTTTGTCTGCTGCAATGATCACACCGTCAGCTCTTTTAATATCCTCAGCTGTCAAACGATTTTGAATTCCATCAGAACCATTTGTTTCAACCTTGATCTCAACACCCATTTCAGCTGCTTTTTTCTTTAAAGAATCTTCAGCCATATACGTATGTGCAATGCCTGTTGGGCAAGCTGTTACTGCGATAACAAACGGTTTTTTTGTATCTTGCTCTGATTTTGGAGCTTTAGCTGCTTTGATTTCAGCGGTAGCTTCTTTTTCTTGGACTTCTTGAGCAGCTGCAAAGAGTGAAACGACTTCTTCAGCTGTTTTTGCTTCTTTTAAAGATGAAACAAACTCAGGATGAATCAGTAAGCGAGAAAGATTAGCCAGTGCTTGTAAATGAGTATCATTTGCACCTTCAGGAGCTGCGATCATAAAGAATAAATGAGCAGGTTGGCCATCTAATGAATTATAGTCAATGCCATTCGTACTTTTAGCAAATAAAACGGTCGCCTCATTTACAGCAGTTGTTTTAGCATGCGGCATAGCAATTCCGTCTCCTAAACCAGTAGAAGTAAGTGATTCGCGATGCATGATGCCTTCTTTAAATTTAGTAGCATCATTGATACGGTTATTCGCCTGTAAGCTGGCAATCATTTCATCAATAACGCCTTCTTTTGTTGTTGCTCTTAGATTCAATATCATAGCGTCTTTAACTAATAAGTCAATAATATTCATTGTTTTTCCTCCTATTTTATCAAGTGATTTCTGTTACTATAACTTCTTTTAATAAGTTTTCTATTTCAGAACGAGTTGCTAGATCATCAGAAAAAGCGGTGGCACTTCCAGTAGCAACACTTTTTTTGAAAGCTTTTAGCGGATCTTTAGTGTCAACTAACGCTCCAATAAAACCAGCGACCATAGAATCTCCAGCTCCCACTGAATTTTTCACGATCCCTTTAGGAACAGTTGCTCGGTAAACTTTTTCCCCGGTGAAGAATAAAGCTCCATCACCAGCCATTGAAACAAGTGCATGTTGGGCACCTAAAGCAAGAAGTTTTTTCCCATAAGGAATAGATTCCTCAACTGATCCAATCGCAACACCAAAAAGATCAGCTAACTCATGGTGGTTTGGTTTCACTAACAACGGTTTATGTGCTAATGCATTCAATAATTCTGTACCTGCAGTATCGATCACAAAATTTGCTTTTTTTGAAACAATTTTCGCAATCATTTTTTGATAAAAATCTTCAGGTAAAGAAGGGGGTTTGTTTCCGGAAAAAATAATAATATCCTCAGCTGTCATTAACTCTATTTGATCCATTAATTGATCTGCTTCCGATTTTGTAATGACCGGACCTTGAGCGTTTAATTCAGTCTCAGTATCCGACTTTAATTTAACATTGATACGTGTATCGCCTTCAATAGAAACGAATTGTGTATGGACGCCTTCTTTTTCTAACCAGTCAGAAATGAAATTTCCAGTGAAGCCGCCTAGAAAGCCTAAAGCTGTTGACGGTTGGTTGATGTGGTTTAAGACGCGAGAAACATTGATTCCTTTGCCTCCGGGAAGTTTTAAATCTTTATCCATCCGATTCAATGCGCCTAATTGCACAGAAGAGACATGAACAATGTAGTCGATCGATGGATTTAGTGTTACGGTATATATCATGATTTTGCCTCCAATATGGTTGTATTATTAAAATAACTTTGATGATTTTTATCTGTTAGATGATCTGTAATAATCAAAGCATCTTCGATATTACAAACCTTTACAAAAGTAACTTTATCAAATTTTGTTTTGTCAGCTAAAACATACACTTTTGAGCTGTTCATCACAGCTTGCTGTTTAACTGAAGCTTCTTCTGGATCAGGAGTGGTAAACCCAAAATCTCTATCCACGCCATTCATACCTAAAAAAGATTTCGTAAAGCGGTAGCGAGCTAATTGTTCGATACTTGCAGCTCCAATAATGGCTTGGGTAGTATTTTTTAACTTTCCACCAATTAATGAAACGTCATTGTTTTGATCTGAAAGCAGAAGAGCATGCTGAACTGCATTCGTTACAATGCGTATCTTTTTTTCCTTTAAAAAAGGTACCATAAAAAAAGTTGTTGATCCGGCATCCAAAAAAATAGTATCCCCATCTTCAACAAAAGAGGCTGCCAATTCCGCAATTTTTTTCTTGTTTTGGATGTTTTTGATTGATTTCTCATTAAGCGTTTGTTCTTGTTCCACAGTATAAACTCTTTTAGCGCCGCCGTGCACACGTATAAGTTTTCCTTGTTCTTCCAGCGAAGCCAGATCGCGTCGGATCGTGGACTCTGAACAATCCATTTCTAACATGAGTTCTTGAGACTTAATCACTCCATAATGATCCAATTTTTCTGTTATGAAGTTGTAACGTTCTTCGGTAAGCATGTCATCCCTCCAATAGCGTTACTTTACCACCAAAACCAGTCAAAAGCAATCAAATATAAACCGATTTCATTGTTTTTTAACGTTTTTTTTAAAAAAACAATTGCAATGAGCAGATAATTGATGTATACCAATTCACATCAGAGTAAATTATGTTTGAACAGTTAACTAATGACAAAAAAAGAAAAGAAATCATTTCGATTTCTTTTCTAGTGTGAGCTGCTTTCAATTGTTTTTTAAGAAAGCTCAATCTATTACTTCAATAGATTCAATTTTGACTTTTTGTACTGGTTTGTCGAGCGAATCCGTTTCAACTTCGCTTATTGCATCAACGACGTCCATGCCTTCGATCACTTGACCAAAAACGGTATAGAGTTGATCTAGTGAAGGGTAGCCACCTGTAGTATAAGCATTGATTATTTTATCTGGCGTCTTAGAAGGATCAGCTAATGCACTGACATCTGATGGATTTTGAACGATATAGAATTGGCTCCCTATCGAAACAGGGGCATTCGTTTTAGCCATAGCTAAAGCGCCACGTATATGGAATAGTTGAGAAGAGATTTCTGTTTCGAATGGTTCCCCCCAGATACTTTCACCACCAGTGCCATCTCCGGTAGGATCACCGCCTTGGATCATAAAATTAGTTAAGATGCGGTGGAAAGTTGTCTCATCATAATAGCCTTCATCACTATGGGTAAGAAAATTTTCTACTGCCTTTGGAGCCAAATCAGGGAATACCTTGGCTCGAATAGTCCCTAAAGTTGTAATGATTTTAATTTCTATTTCATTTTCATTCACTTCTTTAGTGAGTTGGGGCAAATCTATTTGGTCTTCATCAAGCGAAGGCGTTTGAGTCAGCGAACTTTCAGGAGAAAACATCGTTGTGAAACTTGCTCCGGTACTTTTTGACAGTGTGTGGACTCCAAAAACCATTAAACCTATTACGATGATAAATAATGTAGCCCCAATTATATAACCTTTATTCCTCTTCATGATACACATCCTTATATTGGTTAAACTGACTAGCTTAATAATAAAAATTAACTCTTCTATATAAAAGTCGAATGATATAGAAAAAGTTCCTTTTAAATCTTACTACAAATGAGAGATGAATTAAATAGTTAAAATGAAATGATGGGATAATGAGTACAGATATTTTTTTTTTTGCTTTATTGACCATTATTGTGATAATATCCTCATTAAAAATGGACAAACGAATAAAATAAACGTACAATAGATAATGGACTAAATTTGATTACACTGATATGTATTTCATTTTTAGAGGATATGTGATAATTGGCTTTCTTATTTACATCATTGGAACAAATGTAATATTGAGATGAAGCGCCAGATCCATTGTGTAACCTAGAAAATAACTAAATCTCATACATTTAAAAAATGAGGAGGAAAATAAAAATGTCAATGTTCTTAGATCAAGTAACAATTAATGTAAAGGCCGGCGATGGCGGTAACGGAATGGTCGCTTTCCGTCGTGAAAAATTCGTACCAGATGGTGGTCCTGCTGGTGGAGATGGTGGCAGAGGTGGAGATGTCGTTTTTATCGTAGACGAAGGTTTACGTACATTAATGGATTTCCGTTTTAATCGTCATTTTAAAGCAGAACACGGTGAAAATGGTATGAGTAAAAACATGCATGGAAGAGGAGCAGGGGACAATATTATTAAAGTGCCTCCTGGTACAACGATCAAAGAAGCAGAAACAGGAAAGCTTTTAGGTGATTTAGTTCATCATGGCCACAGACTTGTTGTTGCTAAAGGTGGACGTGGCGGACGTGGAAATAGCCGTTTTGCTACGCCTAGAAATCCAGCTCCAGAAATTGCCGAAAATGGTGAACCAGGAGAAGAATATAAAATCGATATGGAATTAAAAGTTTTAGCTGATGTAGGATTAGTTGGATTTCCCTCTGTAGGAAAATCTACTTTGCTTTCAGTTGTATCTGCAGCTCGTCCTAAAATTGGAGCCTACCATTTTACAACGTTAGTCCCTAATTTAGGTATGGTTCAATCACCAGATGGACGTAGTTTTGTTATGGCTGATTTACCAGGATTAATTGAAGGAGCTTCGCAAGGAATTGGTTTAGGAACGCAATTCTTGCGCCATATTGAACGTACTCGTGTCATATTACATGTGATAGACATGAGTGGTAGTGAAGGCCGTGATCCGTTTGATGATTATATGGCTATCAATAACGAGTTGGAAACACACAATCTTCGTTTAATGGAGCGTCCACAAATTATTGTTGCAAATAAAATGGATATGCCTGACGCAGAAGAAAATTTGATTGCTTTCAAAGAAAAAATAAAAGCTCTTAAAAAAGATGAATATGAAGAAGATCTTCAAATTTTCGCTATCTCAGCTGTAACACATCAAGGAACGCAAAACTTATTGAACGCTACAGCCGATGTATTAGACGTGACCTCAGAATTTCCATTATATGAATTGGATCAAGAAGAGGAAACCGTTATGTATAAACATACTGCTGAAGAAAAAGGGTACGAAATTACCAGAGATTCTGATGCTACATGGGTATTGAGTGGAGAAAAACTTGAGAAATTATTCAAGATGACGAATTTTGATCATGATGCTTCAGTATTAAGATTTGCTCGTCAGTTAAGAACGATGGGAATAGATGAAGAAATGCGTGAGCGCGGAGCTAAAGATGGAGACTTAGTCCGTATCATGAAATATGAATTCGAATTTGTCGAATAGAACGTAATCAAAACGTCCAAGCAATCACCAAATAGATTGCTTGGACGTTTTTTTAACTCATTATCGCTTATTCAGTGAATATTTGTTAAAATAAATAGATTAGATGAATACGGGGTTTTGCTCGTATGAATGATACTTAAATGGTTAGGACAGGATAAAATGGAATTATTATTTTTAGGGACAGGTTCAGGTGTCCCAGCTAAACAACGAAACGTAACCAGCATTGCTTTAAAATTATTAGAAGAACGAAATACGATCTGGCTTTTTGATTGTGGTGAAGCTACGCAACAACAAATACTCCACACGACTTTAAAGCCGCGTAAGGTAGATAAAATTTTTATTACTCATTTACACGGGGATCATATTTTTGGATTACCTGGTTTTTTAAGTAGTCGATCTTTCCAAGGAGGAGATGGCCCTTTAACGATTTATGGTCCTGTGGGGATCAAAAACTACGTAATGACTTCTCTAAAAATATCAGGAACCGTTTTAAAATACTCTTTGCGTTTTCATGAAATACAAGAAGAGGGCATTTTATTTGAAGATGAGCACTTCAAAGTGATTTGTCGCAAATTAAAACATGGTATCCAATCCTTTGGTTACCGAATCGAAGAAGCCGATCATCAAGGAACACTGCAAGCCGACAAGTTAAAAGAGGCGGGAATACCATTTGGCCCGTTATTCGGAAAATTAAAACAAGGAAAAACAATCACTTTGGAAGATGGCCGAGTATTCAATGGCAACGATTTTATTGGAGAAACTCAAAAAGGCCGTATTGTGACAATTTTGGGCGACACTAAGAAAACAAAAAATTGCATACTACTTGCCGAGAATGCTTCTGTTTTGGTTCATGAAAGTACATTTGATGGAACGAATCGTAAGATGGCAAGAGACTATAATCATTCCACAAATCTAGATGCGGCTGAAGTGGCTAAAGAAGCCAATGTCGGCAGGCTGTTGCTAACTCATATCAGCGCTCGTTATTTAGGCAGAGATATTTATTTATTAGAAAAAGAAGCTAAAAAAATATTCCCTAATACTAAAGTCGTGAATGACTTTGATGAAATCGATATCCCACTTATTAGAACGGATAAATAAAACAAATAAAAGGAGTTCAGTATGAAAAAAAATTTAGTTACACTTACCGATAAAGTTGTTTTTATTACAGGTGCTTCAACAGGATTAGGAGAACAAATAGCCTATGAAGCTGCAAAAAAAGGTGCTGTTGTGATACTAAGTGCTAGAAGAGCAGATTTACTTTTGCATGTCAAAGCAACATGCGAAAAGTATTCAGGTAAAAAAGCCTACGCTTTCCCTATGGACGTTTCAGATCCTGAACAAGTCAAGCAAGTGATCACAGAGATTTATCAAACAGTTGGTGTAGTCGATGTCCTTGTCAATAATGCCGGTTTTGGACATTTTGAAGAAGCGTTGACATTTGATATGGATATAGCTGAAAGAATGTTTCGCGTGAATGTTTTAGGCTTGATGTACGTGACACAATTAGTAGCTGTTGAAATGGCTGAGCGACACCAAGGTCATATTATCAATATCGCTTCTCAAGCAGGAAAGATGGCAACGCCAAAATCATCTATTTACTCTGCAAGTAAATTTGCAGTGATTGGTTATTCAAATGCTTTGCGTTTGGAATTAAAACCTTTGAACATTTTTGTAACAACTGTAAATCCAGGTCCTATTGAGACAAACTTTTTTGGTATCGCTGACGAAAGCGGAACTTATTTAGAAAAAGTGGGTAATTATGTATTGGATGCTGAAATTGTAGCTGATCGTATCGTTGCATTAATGGGTACAGCTAGAAGAGAATTGAATATGCCTGCACTTCTAGAAGTCGCTGGAAAATTTTATATGCTTTTCCCTCGAATCGGAGATTACTTAGCTGGAAATCTATTTAACAATAAATAATAGGGTCGAGTATCTTTCATAGTTTTTACAAGTGGCAATATGTTAAAATAGAGTTATAAAAATATCGAAAGGAGATTCATAAGTTATGAAAAGACAATGGGGAACGATATTAGCAATTATTCTTATTGCAGTTGTAGCTTTTTTTGCTGTTATCAATGTTGATTCAGTTCCAGTTAATTTTGGTTTTGGAGTAGTAGCTTGGCCTTTGATCATGATCATTTTAGGGTCACTATTAGTCGGAGCTTTAGCGACAGTTTTAATTTCTATGGGTACTACTTATAAAAATAAAAAAGAACTAAAGAATACAAAAAAAGAGTTAGAAAATGCTGAAAATAAAAAAGAAGAAGCATTAGCACAAATCAGAACCGAATATGATGAAAAGCTAACTCAAAAAGACCTTATCATCCGTGAACAAACAGATAAAATCAGTAGTCTAGAAAAAGAATTAGTCAATCGAATGACTCAACCAACGGTCAACGCTGCAAATCAGCCGAATGATTCTTTAAAATAAAAACAAATCAACTGATAACTATCAGTCACTTTACTTATAAAAGACTGAAAGAAAAAAGAATAAACTTCAGGGTTTATTCTTTTTTCTTTCAAAATGTATTCGTTCTCTTTTTTGAGACGTTTATTTTATGGGTTAGACAATCTAGTTTATAAAACTAGATTGTCTAGTGAATATAATTGTGTTAAACTATATACGATAGAAAATAGATAAAAAAGGTGATTATATGCATAAAATCAAGGAAGATTTATTAGATTGGTCAAATGAGATAAGCGAATATACTTTCCCCAGATGGGAAGAATTACCAGACTTTGATCTTTATATGGATCAAGTTTTAAATTTAATTGAACGCTATTTGGCTATTTTTAAAGTTGGTGATCAAAAACAGATCATTACTTCTTCTATGATCAACAATTATGTTAAATTGGGATTGATCCCTCCACCCATAAAGAAAAAATACACTAAGAAGCATTTAGCGTATTTGATCGCGATTTCCATTTTAAAACAAGTTGTGACGATCTCTGAAGTAAAAGAAGGCATTCTTTATCAGGCTTCAATAAGCGGTATTAGAGAGGCCTATGACTTGTTTTGTACTGAGCAAGAATACGCGTTAAGAGCAATTGCTTCTCATATAAAACAGGAAGATAGAAAACCCTTGTTGCCAGATAATACAAATAATACTACCTTCATCGTTCGAACAGCTACGATAGCAGTAGCTACAAAAATTGTCACTGAAAAAGTGATTTCTATAGCTCAAAAACAAAAAGAAGAAATAGAAAAAGAAAAGAAAAAAAATAAAACCAAAAAGTTGGAGGAATAAATATGAACAAACAAAAGATAGGCTTTTTAGTTGATTCTGGATCAGATGTTCCCTTAGAGATCCTTGAAAAAGCAAATATGAAAGTGATCCCTTTAAAAATCATTTATAAAGATAAAGAATATACCGATAAAGTGGATATCCATGCTCAAGATGTTTATGATCGTCTAGATGAAGAAATCCCTAAAACATCCTTACCAAGTGGAGAAATCATTAGTGAACTTTTGCAAGAATTTAAAAATGAAGGTTATGAAAAAGTAATCGCGATCACTATTTCGAGTGGACTAAGCGGTACGAATAACATGGTACGTTTAATGGCTGAAAATGTTAAAGAGTTAGATGTCTTTACTTTAGATACTAAAAATATTGGAGTCGGCAGTGGTCTTTTAGCTGTAAAAGCGGCTGATTATGTTGAAAAAGAGCTGGATTGGGAAGTCATCAAAGAAAAATTACAAGATGATGTAAAAAAATCAAAAATGTTTTTTCATGTTCCAACTTTAGAATATTTACAAAAAGGCGGCCGTATCGGATTAGTGTCATCTATCCTAGGAAATGTTTTGAATTTAAAACCGGTCATTTCTTGTAACGAAAACGGCATCTATTATACGGCTGCAAAAGTACGCGGAAACAAAAAGAGTATTCAAAAAGCAATCGATTTAGCAACTGAATTTGCTGGGGATGCCAAAAAATACCACTTAGCGATTGCATTTGGTGGTAAAACAGCTGAAGCACAATTAGATGATATACGAGCAGACCTTAAAAAGGCATTGCCAAATTTTGTTGAAATTTTTGAAGATCAAGTCAGCCCAGCTTTAGGAGTTCATACGGGCCCAGGCTTAATTGGGATCGGTATTCAAATTATTGAAGATTAAAAATTGACTTTATAAGTGGATCAAGAGATTGAAACTTTTATGTTTCAATCTCTTTTTGCTGTTTAAATAGGTTCTTGTAACGCTAAGGGCAAATGCTGCTGTTTATCTGATTCTTTTTATGGAGTATCTTAATTAGAATATAACTATAACTACAAGTATAATTTTGCTATAATGATTCAGTTAGGAGTGATGAAATTTGTTGAAATCACGTACAAAATGGAAATTAAATGAACGCATAGCTGATCAGGAAAAAGTAATAGACTTAAGTAATACTTTAAGTTTATCTCCTTTGTTTATTGAGCTGTGTCTACAAAGAGGACTTGATTCCAAAGAAAAAATAGAACGTTTTATGCAGCCTGATGAAACATGGATCCATGATCCTTATTTGATGTACGATATGGAAAGTGCGGTATCTCGTATCACTGAAGCAGTTGAGCAGGATGAACAAATCACTATTTACGGCGATTATGATGCAGGTGCGATACGTTCATAAGTGAAAAGCTTGTGCACCTGTCTTTGGTTTAACAAAGACAGGGAGAACTGATTAAATGAAAGCTGGAATGAGAGCGTAACGTCTTGAAACGGTTTCCCTAATCCTCCGATATGCTTTTGAAAGGTAAATAATCAACAGTATAAAGCTCGGTGAAGTCAGCTGAAAGAAGCCGTAGATAAGATAGATTCTTATACGAAAAAAGTCCAGAGGTGGATGTTGCTTCCTATAGGCTGGGGGTCTTATAAATGATCTATGGTTAGAATGTTCCTTAACTAGGAACTGACGAATCTTCGAATGTACGAGTCGATACGTAAGCGGTGTAGAAATGCAGCGCCAGGATTGCGCCAAAAGTCGATCCTCTTTGCATGTGGTAGAGTAAAAATCTGACGTTATGAAATACCATATTATCTTATAGGGATGATCAAGTGCAACGGCCCATAGAAGAAACCTAAGGATCTATAGAACAAGATAATTTAATTGGAACGTATGAAGCTTAGAATGCGGATGCTTTTACCGGCAGATGAAACAGTTTAGACGAAAAGCTCGTGAGAGTATAATAAGCTAATTTATCTAAGTGAAAGTAGAGCCATAGTACCAATGAAACTGTGATAACAAGCAGTCGAGGGAGGGGCTCAAGTCGGTTTATGAATGGTTATTTACGCTAATTTCCCAGCAATTATACTTTCTTTATTGCAGATTATTTATAGCGGACATTCTAAAACGATGGAACGCCGTGTGAGGTGAAAGTCTCACGCACGGTGTGGAGTGGGGGAAAACCTGAAGATGACTTCAAAAGGTTACCTATCACTATATGGTGTTACAAGTACGGCCGTTTTAAAAGAAACGATTGAAATGATAGGGGGAGAAGTCAACTACTATATCCCTAATCGTTTCACAGATGGATATGGACCGAATACAAAAGCCTTTGAGCGTTTGATTGAACAAGGGACACAACTTATTGTAACGTGTGATAACGGTGTCGCTGGACATGCTGCGATAGAACGAGCAAAAGTTCTAGGAATAGATGTTATTGTAACCGATCATCATGAATTGCCAAAAACATTACCTGCTGCATATGCTGTGATCCATCCCAGACATCCAAAAGGTTCGTATCCGTTTGGAGAATTAGCTGGAGTTGGTGTCGCATTTAAGTTGGCAACGGCTTTATTAGGAGAAGTACCCGTTGAATTATTGGATCTGGTTGCATTAGGTACTGTTGCCGATCTGGTCTCGTTAACGGATGAAAATAGAGCATTAGTCATGCAGGGGTTAGTCGTTTTGAAAAATACGCAACGCATTGGCTTAACGGCTTTATTTAAATTAGCAAAAATCAAACGAGAAGAGATCGATGAAGAAACAATCGGGTTTATCATAGGACCGCGTCTGAATGCCGTGGGACGTTTAGGTGACGCAGCTCCGGCTGTAGAATTATTGACTACTTTTGATGATGATAAAGCCCTTTCCTTAGCACAGTTCGTTCAAGAAAAGAACACCGAACGACAAGCTTATGTTTCTGCCATAACAAATGAAGCTTTTCAGATGATCGAGGATTTAGATGCCGACTCAGACGTGTATGTTTTAGCAAAAGAAGATTGGCATGAAGGTGTACTAGGCATCGTTGCGAGTAAAATCGTGGGCAAGACTGGAAAACCGACTCTTGTCATGACGATCGATAAAGCTAAAGGTCTGGCAAAAGGCTCTGGAAGAAGCATACCAGCATTCCATTTATATAATGCTTTGGATAGTGCTCGTCAACTCACAACTACATTCGGCGGACACCACATGGCTGCTGGTTTAACCATTCCTTTAGAAAATATCGAAAGTATCCAAAATGAACTGAATCACTATGCTGCTGCAACGGGTCTTTCAGAAGAGCTGAGCGAAGAAACACCAGTAGATGGACAACTTAAGCTAACAGAAGCCACTGTTGAGGTCGTTGAGGAACTAAATCGATTAGCTCCTTTTGGTACAGCGAATCGTAAACCAACTTTTCTCTTCAAAAATATGACAGCTCAAGATATTCGCCAGATTGGTGGCGATCAAACCCACTTAAAGATGAAACTTGTTGAAGAAAAAGCCTTTTTAGATGTCATCGGTTTTCAATTTGGTTCTATTGCGGATGAAATAGGGTCACATTCAGAGGTTTCTGTCGTTGGAAAATTAGCCATAAATGAGTGGAATGGGTCACGTAAGACGCAGTTGATGCTAGAAGATTTAGCGATTGAAGGAGTTCAAGTTTTTGATTCTAGAAGCACTAATATTCCTGCAGCATTGTGGAACACAGCTCACGCTGATTTCATCTTTTTTGACCAATTGAATTTTGAAAAATACAATCATCTTTTACCAGATACCAGTTATAGTCATCACTTACTGGATGATGAAGCTCTAGCTCAGTTTGCAATGAAAACAACGCAACTGATTTTTATAGACTGTCCTTCTGATAGTGAATGGGTCAAAATTTTATTAAATGGAGCAAATCCAGAAAAAATCATTGCTTGTTTTTATAGTCGTGAAGAGCTTTATTTAAATGGGATGCCGAGTCGAAACCAATTTGGCCAAGTTTTTAAATATACAGCTGCACATGTCGATATTGATGTTCGAAATAAATTGAATTTATTGGCAACGCATTTAAAAATAAAAAAAAATAATTTGATTTTTATTATTTCAGTGTTTTTAGAGATAGGATTTGTTACAATGACAGATGGTGTGATGAATGTTACTAAGGATGTTGAAAAAAGAGAGTTGACCCAAGCGACAACCTATCAAAAACGACTAAAACAAATTCAAGCTGAAAATTTTTTTGTTTACAGTCATTTTTCTGAGTTAGAAGATTGGATGAAACAACAAGCAATTGCAACATCTTAAAATTGAATGGAGGAAAATTTTCAATGGATTTAAAAAAATATATCGCTGATGTCCCAGATTATCCAGAAAAGGGGATCGTCTTTCGTGACATTTCGCCTTTAATGGCGGATGGAGCGGCTTACAGCTTTGCTACGAATGAAATAGTAAAATATGCAAAAGACAAAGGCGTTGAAATGATCGTTGGACCTGAAGCACGCGGATTTATTGTGGGCTGTCCTGTTGCCTATGAATTAGGGATCGGATTTGCACCTGCACGTAAAAAAGGAAAATTGCCTCGTAAAACAATCGAAGTGACTTATGGTTTAGAATATGGTGAAGATACGTTACAGATCCATCAAGATGCTATCAAACCTGGGCAAAAAGTTCTTGTTTGTGATGATTTATTAGCAACAGGCGGAACGATCGCTGCAACAATCGAATTGATCGAAAAACTAGGCGGAGAAGTCGTTGGTACTGCTTTTCTAGTTGAACTAAAGGATTTATACGGTCGTGACAGAATTAAGGGCTATGACGTTTTAGCTTTAATGGAGTTCTAATAAAAATTCTATATCTAATCGATCAATGATTGAAAAAATAATTTAAGGCTCTGGAAGATTAATCTTCTAGAGCCTTTTTTAATATCTTTTTGTTTAATTTGCGGACTTTAACTTTAGCATACTAACTGATTTTGCAATGATAAAGGAGAGTGTAAAATGCAAACAACAAATCTTGATCAACTATTATTTCACTTAACATTATGTAAAGGAATTGGGGCCACCAGTCGTATTCGTATGCTCTCATCACTGATAGATGATCCTCGCTTAACGGCTCACGATTTAGCAAAATGTGCCCAATTAAATTCGGCAAATAAAAAACTATTTTTAGATAGTTTTGCGGCTATTAGAATAGAAGAAAGCCTGGATGAGTACCAAAAGAAACAAATCAAATGGGTATCGATTCTGGATAAGTCTTATCCAGAGTATTTAAAACATATTTATAATCCGCCGGCATTATTGTTTTATCAAGGAAATCTCACCCTCCTAACTGGTAATTTGCTAGCAATCGTAGGATCCCGCTTAAACAGCACATACGGCGAAGAAGCCTTAGCACTTTTGTTACCAGAATTGATTACTAACAATATCATCACTGTTAGTGGTTTAGCTAAAGGGATCGATCAGAAGGCCCACAAAAAAACAATTGAATTAGGCGGCCGAACAATAGCTGTTATAGGGACAGGACTAGATCAGTTTTATCCTTTTGAAAATGAAAAGCTGCAAAGAGATATTGCTAAGAATCATTTGCTTATTTCAGAATACCCTCTAGGGACCAAACCGTTAAAACAGCATTTTCCTATGAGAAATCGTATTATTGCAGGTCTTTCCTTAGGCACATTAGTCATTGAGGCTAAGTATCGCAGCGGCAGTTTGATTACAGCTAATCTAGCGCTTCAAGAAGGACGTGAAGTTTTTGCAGTACCTGGAAATATTACGAATCCTTATTCAGAAGGAACGAATGATCTAATTTTACATGGCGCAAAAAGTGTCTTGACTGCTGAGCATATCTTAGAAGAATTGAATCGTTAAAAGCTTAAAAAAGCAACTTCGAGGAAACAGTCGAACTGTTCTTTTGAAGTTTTTTTTCGTATGAAACTATAAAAAGCTAAAAAATGGGAAAGTAAAGGGTTCCAAGGGAGAATTTCGTTTTTTTTCTTCTATTTATATGCTATTTTTCTATCCCAAAATAAATAAGGATGGTTGACAAAGTGCCTAAAGATAGCATAAGATGATAAACGATTTCAATTATAGATTAGAGAACGACTGTATCATTAAAAATTACGCTCATTTGAGAGGAGCATTTCATTGGCATATAAATACCTAGTGATTGTTGAATCACCAGCTAAGGCAAAGACAATTGAAAAATATTTAGGTCGAAATTATAAAGTAGTAGCCAGCCTTGGACATATTCGCGATCTTCCTAAAAGTCGTATGGCTGTTGATGTTGAAAATAATTACCAACCTGAATACATTTCTATTCGAGGAAAAGGTCCTTTGATCAAGGAATTAAAAAAGCATGCAAAAAAAGCTGAAAAAGTTTTTCTCGCAGCTGACCCGGATAGAGAAGGGGAAGCTATTGCTTGGCATTTGAGTTTTTTACTAGGATTAGATGTAGAAGATAAAAATCGTGTCGTTTTTAATGAAATTACCAAAGAGGCTGTCAAAAATGCGTTCAAAGAACCACGTTCGATTAATATGGACTTAGTAAATTCACAACAAGCTCGAAGAATATTGGATCGCCTTGTAGGATATACTATCAGTCCTATTTTATGGAAAAAAGTAAAAAAAGGATTAAGTGCAGGAAGAGTCCAATCAGTAGCACTGAAATTGATTTGTCAGCGTGAAGAGGAGATCAATCAATTTAAGCCTGAAGAATATTGGTCGATCGGAGCCAATTTTAAAAAAGACAAAAAGAAATTCAAAGCGAATTTTTATGGACTAAAAGGTAAAAAACAAAGCTTGAGCAATGCAGAAGAAGTACAAAAAATTATCAAAGAACTAGATGGCGATCAATTCGAAGTCATGTCTGTTACGAAAAAAGAACGGTTAAGAAATCCCGCTCTTCCATTCAAGACAAGTAGTCTACAACAAGAAGCCGCTAGAAAATTAAATTTTAGAACACGTAAAACAATGATGGTCGCTCAGCAGCTTTATGAAGGAATCTCAATGGGTCGTGGCGGGGCTATCGGTCTGATCACTTATATGCGGACAGATTCTACTCGGATCGCTCTTTCGGCTAAAAACGATGTAGCAGAATACATTATTAAAGAATTTGGACCTGAATATGCGGCTTCTAAACCGCGAACAGGAAAAAAAGCTGAAAGCGATCAAGATGCTCATGAAGGTATCCGACCATCTAGCATCTTGCGGACACCTAAGGACATTGAAAAGTATCTGACAAAAGATCAATACAAACTGTATAATCTTATTTGGTCAAGATTGGTAGCCAGCCAAATGACACCAGCTGTATTTGATACCATGAAAGTAGATATTGCTCAGAATGAAGTTTATTTTAGAGCAAATGGTTCTAAAATAAAATTTCCAGGTTACCAAAAAGTGTATATTGAAGGCAATGATGAAGGGAAAGAAGAGAAAGAGAATCTTTTACCTGCTATGGAACAAGGCGACAAAGTCAAGTCGATCGATATTGAACCAAAACAACATTTCACGCAACCTCCTGCTCGCTTCTCTGAATCAACATTGATTCGTATTTTAGAAGAAAATGGTGTAGGACGTCCTTCGACTTATGCACCAACGTTGGAAACTATTCAACGCAGGTATTACGTTAAATTACAAAATAAACGATTTGAAGTGACCGAATTAGGTGATATCGTTAATGGCCTGATCAATGAATTTTTCCCTCATATTGTGGATGTCCACTTTACCGCAGATATGGAAAAAGATTTGGATGAGGTGGAAGAAGGCAATAAAGAATGGGAAAAAGTTATTGATCAATTCTACAAACCATTTGCTATCGAAGTTGAGAAAGCAGAAGAAAATATGGAAAAAGTTCAAATCAAAGATGAACCGGCTGGCTTTGATTGCGAACTGTGTGGTCATCCGATGGTGATCAAATTGGGACGGTATGGAAAATTTTATGCTTGTAGTAATTTCCCTGATTGTCGCAACACAAAACCAATTGTCAAAGAAATAGGCGTCTCTTGCCCAGTCTGTGGCGAAGGTCATGTAATCGAGCGAAAATCCAAGAAAAATCGTCTTTTTTATGGGTGTGATCGTTACCCTACATGCGAATTTGTTTCATGGGACAAACCTGTTGGACGCAATTGTCCGAAATGTGATCATTATTTAGTTGAGAAAAAAGCAAAAGGCAGCAAACAAGTTGTATGCAGCCATTGTGATTACAAAGAAGAAGTCCAAAAATAAATCAAACTGACCTAAAAAACAAAAAAGTTAAGTATGAGGAGAAACAGCTCTTACTTAGCTTTTTTTTCTAGTTAAAAATCAATCGTTATACTCGAATTGACGCGTATATGTTAACCACTATCTAAAAATAACTAAATTGTTTTAAAATTCAATTAATTTAAATCTTATTCGATTGTAATCCAATTATTTGTGTGATAAAGTAATTTTGTTGTAAGATTGGAGGGATGATTTTTGGTGAATCAAACAGCTAAAGCGACTTTTTTGCAGTATTTGATTACCGAAAGGCATTATTCTGAGCTGACGAAAAAAGCTTATGAAGAAGATATCACGCATTTTGAATTATTTTTAGATCAAACAGGTGACACAGATTTTAGCAGTGTGACTCTTCAAGATGTGCGAATCTATTTAGGTGAGTTAAATGAAAAAGGCTTAAGTCGGAATAGCGTTTCAAGAAAAATTTCAAGTTTACGAGCATTCTACCAATTTCTGTTAAAAAATCAATTAGTTAAAGATAATCCGTTTTCTTACATTCATTTAAAAAAGAAAACGCTTCGTTTACCTAAATTCTTTTATGAAAAAGAGATGGATGCTCTTTTTGAAGCTGTCAAAGGAGATGGACCGTTAGATTTTAGAAACGAAGCGATCCTTGAAGTTCTTTATGGGACAGGTACTCGAGTAAGCGAATGCAGTGGGATCAAGTTGAAAGATATCGATTTTGATTTAAGTGTCTTATTGGTCCACGGTAAGGGGAATAAAGAACGGTATGTTCCTTTTGGTCACTACGCTGCGGTTGCTATGCGCGAGTATATGGAGCAGAGTCGTACTCCATTGATGTCCAAATATAAAAAAAGTCATGAATTTTTATTCGTTAACCATCATGGCGATCCTATTACAGCAACAGGAATCGAGTATGTATTGAACCAAGTAATCAAAAAAAGCAGTTTAACATCTGATATCCATCCGCATATGCTGCGTCATTCATTTGCAACACATTTATTAAATAATGGGGCGGATATGCGGACAGTTCAAGAATTACTGGGACATGCCAGTTTATCTTCGACTCAAATATACGCTCATGTAACTAAAGAGCATTTGCAAAAGAATTACCGACAATTTCACCCAAGAGCCTAAGAATCGGCTAATTGACTGGAGGAAAAAACAATGACAGAATTTCATGCAACAACGATCTTTGCTATTCAGCACGACGGAAAAAGTGCAATGGCTGGTGATGGTCAAGTAACAATGGGTGAACAAGTGATCATGAAAGGCACAGCTCGAAAAGTTCGTCGAATCTATAATGATGAAGTGCTGGTTGGTTTTGCCGGAAGTGTCGCTGATGCCTTTACGTTAGAAGAAAAGTTTGAAGCTAAGTTACACGAGTATAAAGGGAATCTAACACGCGCAGCTGTAGAATTGGCTCAAGAATGGCGTTCGGATCGCGCGATGCAGAAACTAGAAGCATTGCTGATCGTCATGAATAAAGAAGAAATGTTGATGGTGTCTGGTGGAGGCGAAGTGATCCAACCAGATGACGGAATTTTGGCTATTGGTTCAGGCGGTAACTTTGCACTCGCAGCGGGTAGAGCCTTAAAAAAACTTGGCAAAGATTTAACAGCAGCCGAAATTGCAAAAGAAAGCTTAAATACTGCTGCGGATATCTGTGTCTTTACGAATCACAATATTATCGTTGAAGAATTATAAGGAGTGAGTAAAATGATGACTAAAGAAGATATGACTCCAAGAGAGATCGTTGCTGAATTAGATAAATACATTGTTGGTCAAACGATGGCCAAAAAATCAGTTGCTGTAGCTTTGCGTAATCGTCAAAGACGTCTAAAAGTAACAGAAGATATGCAAAAAGAAATCACACCTAAAAATTTATTGATGATCGGTGCAACAGGAGTTGGAAAAACCGAAATTGCTCGCCGATTAGCAACGATCGTTCAAGCACCTTTTATAAAAGTTGAAGCAACGAAATTTACCGAAGTTGGGTATATTGGACGAGATGTTGAATCCATGGTACGTGATTTAGTAGAAGCTTCTATTCAAATTGTAGAAAAACAACAATATTCAAATGTTTATACTCAGGCAGAAAGAAATGCCATTGAACGGATCGTTAAACTTTTGATACCGGGTATCAAAAAAGAAAAAAAACAAAGTACTACTGCGAACCCTTTTGAGTCTATGTTTAAGAATATGGGCGTAGATCCTAATCAATTAGCTCCACAAGATGAAGAAGTAGAAGAAGAAGTAACGGAAGCGATTTCGACAGACCGTGAAAAAATGAAACAGCAGATTCGCAATGGTGTTTTAGATGAAAGAGAAATAACCATACAAGTAGAAAGTCAGAAAAAAGCGATGAATTCGCCTATGGGTGCTGGTTTAGAACAAATGGGCATCGATTTAAATGAAACTTTAGGGGCATTGCGTCCCAAATCAAAAATTAAACGGACCGTTACCGTAAAAAAAGCGATCGATCTTTTTATTCAAGAAGAATCGGCAAAATTGGTCAACTCAGAGGATATTCATTCAATGGCGGTTGATTTAGCGCAAAATGCAGGTATTATTTTCATCGATGAATTTGATAAAATCACATCTAAAAACCAAAATAGTGGTACCGTATCTAGAGAAGGTGTCCAACGCGATATTCTACCGATCGTCGAAGGCTCACAAGTCAGCACCAAATATGGTCCTGTCCAAACCGATCATATCTTATTTATTGCTTCAGGTGCCTTCCATGTTTCTAAACCAAGCGATTTGATCCCTGAATTACAAGGAAGATTTCCGATCCGTGTAGAATTAGATGACTTGACCAAAGAAGATTTTGTCAAGATCTTAACTGAACCGAATAATGCATTATTAAAACAATATATCGCCATGTTAGAAACTGAAAATGTTAAAATCACTTTTACGTATGAGTCTATTGAACGTTTAGCTGAGATTGCATATAAAGTCAATCAAGAAACCGATAATATTGGAGCTAGAAGGTTGCATACGATTTTAGAAAAACTTTTAGAAGACTTGCTTTTTGAAGCGCCCGATATGCAAATGGCCGATATTACCATCACTGAAAATTACGTGAATGAAAAAATTGAACATATTGTAGAAGACAAAGATTTAAGTCGCTACATTTTATAAAAGAATGATGGAGGCTTCTCATGAATGATTTACTGCAAAAAATGCGTAAGATCAACCACCTATTGCAAACAAAGGGCGGAGTCGTAAAATCGGATGCTTCGACAGACGGAGAATTAGCTTTTACTGATATGGCTATTGTATTAGGTGATGTTCTTGATGCAAACACTTATTTAATTGATGATGCCGGAAATCTATTGGGTTATCATGAAAAACATGAAATTAATAATGAGCGTGTCAAACAGATACTACTTGATGGAAAATTTCCAGCAAAATATACGCGCAGTATGTTAGAAATTTATGAAACAAGATCGAATATAGGCATCGAAAGTGACTATACCATGTTCCCAATCGAAGCACGGGATATGTTTGTTGGAGGTTTAACGACCATAATCCCTGTTTTTGTTGCAGGGGAACGATTAGGAACGCTTTTACTTGCACGTTTACAACCGAATTTTGATGCTACTGATTTAATCTTAAGCGAACATGCAGCTACCGTTGTTGGGATCGAGATATTGTATAAAAAGTCTACCCAAATCGCAGAATCAGCCCGTAATACAGCAACTGTTCAAATGGCTATCAAGACGCTGTCTTATAGTGAACTTAAGGCTATTAAGGCTATTTTTGAAGAATTAGATGGTACTGAAGGACGTATAACAGCTTCTAATGTAGCAGATAAAGTGGGAATCACTCGTTCTGTCATTGTAAATGCATTACGCAAGTTAGAATCTGGCGGTATTATTGAATCAAGATCGCTAGGGATGAAAGGAACGTATATCAAAGTACAGAACACAAAATTTATTGAGGCGCTAGAAAAAGAATCCATTTATTAATGATCGTCCAGCCATAGAGAGTGATCCTTTAGTTTGTTTTGATTAAAGGATCATTTTTAATAATGTTAGCATGATCAACCGTAGATAAGGGGGCAATGAAAATGATTTCACTCGAAAACAGCTTATTGACAGTATCCATTTCTACAAAAGGCGCTGAACTTCAAAGTATTAAACATCCTACTGAGGGGATAGAATATTTGTGGCAAGGAGATCCCACTTTTTGGGGTAGAAAAGCACCAGTATTATTTCCAATCGTAGGACGTTTACAAAATGATCAATATCGCTATAAAGGGAAAACCTATCCATTAAATCAACATGGTTTTGCAAGGGATAGTGAATTTCACGTTGAAGAACAAACCGCAACAATGGTCCGCTTAACGACGTATTCTACTCCTGATACAAAAAAATACTATCCATTTGATTTTCAATTGACTCTGATTTATACCTTAGAAGCGAATACCGTTAACGTCAGTTACTTAGTAAAGAACACCCATGCATCAGAAGAGTTGTATTTTTCAATTGGCGGTCATCCTGGGTTCAATGTTCCGATGACAAGTGATACTACATTTGAAGATTATTATTTAAGCTTTTTACCTAGAAGAACTCGTGGACAAATTCCTTTAGACGGTTCATATTTAGATTTAGAGAATAAGACATTGGGTCAAACCAATACAGAAATCGCCTTAAAAAGAACGTTATTCAACAATGACGCTCTGATTTATGAAACAAAAGGAAAAAATACTTTTTCGATCCATTCGGAAAAAACGACTCATTCTGTTTCGTTAACATTTGAAGATTTTCCTTTTACGGGCATTTGGTCTCCTCCTAAAAAAGAAGCCCCATTTGTTTGTATCGAACCATGGTTTGGGATAGCAGATACAACTGATTTTACCGGTGAATTAAATGAAAAGCTCGGTATCCAACATTTAAAAGGCAAAGAAGCTTTTTCTGCTAACTACACTATCTCATTAAGTTGATTTGCTCCAACAGCATTAGTGCATAGAAAAAGGATCTGAGATTTGCCTCAGATCCTTTTATTGTGTTGATCATTCTGTTATAGTGTATCTTTTTTATAGCCTAGTCCAAACGGAACTTTGTTCTCGGTACCATTGCGGATACGTTTAATATTGTCTCGATGTCTGTAGAGAATGAAAAGAGCTAAGATCGATGCAATAAGGGTCAAGATCCAATCTCCTATGAATAAACTAGAAAGAACAATGATTGGCAATGCTATCATACTCGAAAGACTTACCATCCTGGTTAGAAATAATAATATTATGAACACACCCACGCAATAGATAAAAAAGGGAGGATTATAAGCTAAAAGAGCTCCTGCACTTGTAGCAACTGCTTTACCGCCCTTAAATTGAGCAAAAATAGGATACGTATGACCAAGTACTGCCCCTAGACCGACAACCATAGGATTAATAGGCAGATCGAACAGCAATGGTAAACTTGCAGCTAGTGTTCCTTTTAATACGTCAGCCAGCAATACAAAAATGCCTGCTGTTTTCCCTAATACTCTAAACGTGTTAGTTGTTCCAGAATTGCCGCTGCCAAACTGACGAATATCTTTTCCGTAAAATTTAGTTCCAATCCAAACTCCTGAGGGGATTGAACCTAATAAATAAGCAATAATAAACATTAATATGATTTTAGCCAACAAACTTCTCTCCTTGGGTTACAGTATACATAGATGAATTATCATATCTAAATATTTTACCACTTATCGTATTGGAAGGCTAGAAAAAGCACATTCGTCACGTTGTTTAAAGGCGGTTAAAAGAGGTATTTTCTTCCCGGCTTGCACTTCAAAAAAATAAATGGCCTAGTAAAAATGGATTTTTGACCTGAAAAGGGGAACGTATTTTCGGCTTCCTAGTATGAGTTGCCGTTTTATGCTTTAAATTATTTGAAATATAGAGTATGATTAAAAATGTGTTTCAATGAACGAAGCAATGTATCGATGCTATCATGGGATTGACCCGAGTAGCCAAATAAAATAAGAGACCAGGGAAAACTTTAAAAATGAAGAAAGAACTTTCTTATATTCAGCTAACAAATGACTGTCATTATTTTTTAGCTAGCCAAGGATAGATCACTTTATTTTAAAGCCTTAAGGAGTTTTAGTATGCCAAAAGAGTTAAATAAGGAATATAATGACGAATCGATCCAAGTATTAGAAGGTTTAGAAGCTGTACGAAAAAGACCTGGTATGTATATTGGATCTACCGATACGCGCGGCTTACACCATTTAGTCTACGAAATAGTAGATAATTCAGTCGATGAAGCTTTGTCTGGTTTCGGAACTGAAATCAATGTGACTTTGCATAAAGATAATAGTATCAGTGTTAAAGATAACGGACGTGGGATGCCAATCGGAATTCATTCATCCGGTATCCCTACTGTACAAGTTATCTTTACTGTACTGCATGCCGGTGGTAAGTTTGGCCAGGGAGGATATAAGACTTCAGGCGGACTTCACGGCGTTGGAGCAAGTGTGGTCAATGCACTTTCCGAGTGGCTCACTGTTACGATCATTCGCGATGGTGTTCATTACCAACAAAAATTTGTAAATGGCGGTAAAGCCAAAGGATCTTTAAAGAAAATAAAGACCAATAATGAAAAGAATGGGACTATTGTTCACTTCAAACCGGATACGACCATCTTTACGACAATCAATCTATCGTATGATGTGTTAGCAGAGCGTTTAAGAGAATCTGCTTTTCTATTAAAGGGTCTACGTATAACGTTAAACGATGAACGAAATGAGCAATCAGAAGTTTTTTATTATGAAGAAGGCATCAAGGAGTTCGTAAACTACTTAAACGAAGATAAAGATCATTTAACACCCGTAGCTTATTTTGAAGGTGAAAACAACGAAATCGAGGTTGAATTTTCTTTCCAATACAATGATGGCTACTCTGAAACGCTTTTATCTTTTGTTAACAACGTGCGGACCAAAGATGGCGGTACACATGAAGCAGGGATGAAAACGGCCATTACGAAAACATTCAATGAATATGCCCGTAAAGTGAACTTATTAAAAGAAAAAGATAAAAATTTAGAAGGTACAGACTTTAGAGAAGGTTTAGCAGCCGTCATTTCTATACGTATCCCTGAAAATCTGTTGCAATTTGAAGGACAAACCAAAAGTAAATTGGGTAGTCCTCAAGCCAGATCAGCTGTAGAAACTGTAATCAGTGAACAATTGAGTTATTATCTGATTGAAAATGGCGATTTAAGCCAGCAATTGATCCGTAAAGCTCTAAAAGCACGTGAAGCGCGTGATGCAGCAAGAAAAGCACGTGAAGAAAGCCGTAATGGTAAGAAACGCAAAAAAAATGACACCCTTTTGTCTGGAAAATTAACTCCCGCTCAAAGTAAAAATGCTAAACGGAATGAATTGTATTTGGTTGAGGGAGATTCAGCTGGTGGCTCTGCAAAACAAGGTCGAGACCGTAAGTTTCAGGCTATCTTGCCACTTCGTGGAAAAGTGATCAATACCGAAAAAGCTAAATTACAAGATGTTATGAAAAATGAAGAAATCAGCACAATGATCTATACGATCGGTGCAGGTGTCGGGCCTGAATTTGATATCGCAGACTGCAATTATGATAAGATCATCATCATGACCGATGCAGATACCGATGGTGCACATATCCAAACGCTCTTACTAACCTTTTTTTATCGGTACATGAAACCTCTTTTTGAAGCAGGAAAAGTTTATTTGGCAATGCCGCCATTATATAAATTATCGAAAGGAACCAGTAAGAAAGAAAAAATTGCCTATGCTTGGACAGATGATGAGTTGATCCAAGTAACAAAAGACTTCGGCAAAAATTATATCTTACAGCGCTACAAAGGTTTGGGTGAAATGAATGCAGACCAGCTATGGGATACAACGATGAACCCAGAAACGCGTACATTGATTCGCGTGAAAATTGATGATGCGGCTCAAGCTGAAAAACGAATATCTATCTTAATGGGTGATAAAGTAGAACCTAGACGTAAATGGATCGAGTCCCATGTAGAATTTACTTTTGAAGAAGGCGGCAGTCTTTTAGAAAATAGCCAACTCATGGATCAAATAGAATCAGTAGATGAAGGAAGTGTCGAAGATGGAGAATAGAGCGGAAATTCAGGAATTAACCCTGGAAGAAGTCATGGGAGATCGTTTTGGGCGCTATTCAAAATATATTATTCAAGAACGTGCATTACCCGATATTCGGGATGGTTTAAAACCCGTTCAACGCCGAATCTTATACGCAATGAACGTAGAAGGCAATACGTCAGATAAAGGCTTTAGAAAATCAGCTAAAACAGTCGGAAACGTTATCGGGAATTATCATCCACATGGAGATAGTAGTGTCTATGAAGCCATGGTTCGCTTAAGTCAAGATTGGAAGCAACGTGAAGTCCTAATTGAGATGCATGGAAATAACGGGAGTATGGATGGAGATCCTCCCGCAGCT
Organism: Carnobacterium sp. ISL-102; assembly: GCF_018612935.1. NCBI lineage: Bacteria > Bacillati > Bacillota > Bacilli > Lactobacillales > Carnobacteriaceae > Carnobacterium > Carnobacterium sp. ISL-102. The sequence continues at coordinate 68,825 of NZ_JAGGRF010000003.1, forward strand.
ATGCGTTATACTGAAGCGCGTTTAGCAAAAATTTCGGCCGAACTGGTAAGAGATATCGATAAAGAAACGGTTGATTTCATCTTGAACTTTGATGATACAGATGAAGAACCGACAGTCTTTCCTGCTAGTTATCCTAACTTACTGGTAAATGGAGCAACTGGGATCTCAGCGGGTTACGCAACGGATATCCCTTCGCATAATTTAGGAGAGGTCATTGATGCAACCGTTCATTTGATCGATGCTCCTGATGCGTCTGTGGACGATTTAATGCACTATATTAAAGGACCTGATTTTCCAACTGGCGCTATTTTACAAGGAGTAGATGGCATCAAAAAAGCGTATGAAACTGGAAAAGGCAAAATCGTTGTCCGCTCTAAGACAAGAATCGAGGAAGTAAGAGGAGGTAAGGAACAAATCGTCATCAACGAGATACCTTATGAAGTAAACAAGGCTGTTTTAGTTCGTAAAATGGATGAAATCCGTTTAAATAAACGGGTCGACGGCATTTCCGAAGTCCGTGACGAGTCTGACCGTAATGGCCTCCAAATTGTTGTTGAGTTGAAAAAAGAGGCTAATGCAGGTGGTATCTTAAACTATTTATTAAAAAATACCGATCTACAAGTCGCTTATAATTTTAATATGGTCGCTATTGATAAAAAGAGACCTAAACAAGTAGGCATCGTTAGAATGATCGAGGCTTATATAGAGCATAAACGAGAAGTGCTGACTAGAAGAACAAACTATAATCTTCGTAAAGCTGAAAGCAGACAACACATTGTTTCTGGGTTGATCAAAGCTTTATCTATTTTAGACCAAGTCATTGACGCTATCCGCAGCAGCAAAGATAAGAAAAATGCCAAAGAGAATTTGATCGAACGTTTTGCGTTTACTGAGATCCAAGCTGAAGCTATCGTTTCGTTGCAACTGTATCGATTAACCAACACCGATATAACAGCATTAGAAAACGAAGCTGCTTCTTTAGATAAAGACATCTCATCTTACAACCGTATTTTAGCTAGTCCTAAAGAATTAGATAAGGTCATGAAAAAAGAATTGATCGAAGTGAAGAAAAAGTATGCTTCTCCGCGACTGACTGTTATAGAGGCTGAGATCGAAGAATTGAAAATCGATACAGAAGTTCTGATCGCTTCTGAAGAAGTTATGGTTTCTGTTACTAAAGAAGGATACATCAAACGAACAAGTTTGCGTTCATATGGGGCTTCAAAGCCGAACGAAATAGGCATAAAAGAAGGAGATTACCCAATCTACATTCAACAGCTGAATACGTTGAATCACCTTTTGATATTTACCAGTAAAGGGAATATCATCTACCGCCCAATTCATGAAATTTCTGATTTGAGATGGAAGGATATGGGGGAACACTTATCTCAAAATATTGCTTTCGAAGCAGACGAAACAGTTGTGAAAGTTTTTGGCTTAGAAAAAAATATGCCTCCTGCAACGTTTACCTTTATCACAAAAGAAGGGTATATTAAGCAGACAGCCGTTTCAGAATATGTTATTGGACGCAATTATAAAAATAAATCTTTTTCAGCAATAAAACTTAAAACAAAGGCTGATGAACTGATAAATATTATCTATACAGAGAAACCATTGTTAAAAGACGTTTTCTTAGTCACTAATAGAGGCTTTGGATTGCGCTATTCTTTAGATGAAGTTCCCGTTGTTGGTTCAAAAGCAGCAGGCGTGAAATCGATCAATCTTAAAGAAGGTGACTATGTCGTGAACGGTGTATTGCTCGATGTTGAAGCTTCAAAAGCAGAGCTAATGATCTTAACTCAACGTGGTTCGGTCAAGAAAATGAATATTCTTGATTTTGAATCGCTTGGAAGAGCTAAGAGAGGGTTATTGCTCTTAAGAGAATTGAAGAAGAATCCTCATCGTGTAGCATTTGCTTTTGAGGCGTCAAAGGAAGACTTGTATACGATCCTAACGTCCAAGGGAAAAGAGATCAAACTATCTAGTCATTCATATTCAATAAGTGACCGCTATTCAAATGGATCCTTTATTTTAGATGAGGTTGCCGATGGCGCACCTATCGAAGTGAAGAAAAATTTAATAACTAAAAATAATTAACAGACAAAAAAAGTGTAGTACATCAGCTACACTTTTTTTTGTCTGTTTCAATCATTTAGTGATACAGTTTTTTTGTGAAAAGTTACGCAGACAGTAAAATAACACTTGGAAAATAAAAAACGCATCTAAATCAACACTTACAAAGTTTTTTTCTTATTTTATTGTTACAAACTAATTGATTTTTATTAACTTCGTGTTATAATGAGCATGAAGAATCTGTTAGATTAACTGAACAACTAAAAGGAGGAATTTTGATTATGGAAGAATGGAAGGGCTTTAAAGGGAAAACGTGGCAAGAAGAAATTAATGTTCGAGACTTTATTCAACAAAATTATAAACCTTATGATGGAACAGATGAATTTTTAGAAGGACCCACAGAAGCAACTGAATCATTATGGGAACAAGTGATGGATTTAGATGCAAAAGAACGTGATGCTGGCGGAATACTAGACATGGATACAAAAGTAGTATCAACTATCGTATCCCATAAAGCCGGTTACTTAAACAAAGAATTAGAACGCATTGCCGGTTTCCAAACGGAAAAACCTTTCAAACGCGGATTGCAACCATTTGGTGGAATTCGAATGAGTGAACTAGCTGCTGAAGCCTATGGTTATGAAATTGACGCTGAAGTTTCTCATATTTTTAGAGACTACCGTAAGACCCATAATCAAGGTGTTTTTGATGCATATACACCTGAGATCCGGTCTGCCAGACGTAGCGGGATCATCACAGGTTTGCCAGATGCTTATGGTCGTGGCCGTATCATCGGAGATTACAGAAGAGTAGCTTTATATGGTGTAGATCGTTTGATCCAAGAAAAGAAACATGATTTAGCTGATAAAGGATACGGTACTATGAGTGACACAATCATTCGTGACCGTGAAGAAATAAGTGAGCAAATCCAAGCTCTAAATGATTTAAATGAATTAGGACGAATTTACGGCTTTGATATTTCACAACCAGCTCAAACAACTCAAGAAGCTTTCCAATGGTTATATCTAGGTTATCTAGCTGCTGTTAAAGAACAAAATGGAGCGGCAATGTCATTAGGACGTACATCTACCTTTTTAGATATCTATATTGAACGTGACCTAGCTAGTGGTGCCCTTACTGAAGTTGAAGCACAAGAAATTACGGACCACTTTATTATGAAATTACGTTTAGTAAAATTTGCACGTACACCTGAATACAATGATTTATTCTCAGGCGACCCAACTTGGGTAACGGAAGCTATTGCCGGTGTAGGGCATGACGGCCGCCACATGGTCACTAAAAACAGCTATCGTTTCTTACACACATTATCAAATCTCGGACCAGCTCCAGAGCCTAACTTAACGGTATTGTGGTCAGTCAGATTACCAGAAGCCTTCAAGAAATTCTGTGCAAAAGTTTCTATCGTTTCAAGTGCAATTCAATATGAAAATGATGATATCATGCGCTTAGAGTGGGGCGATGACTATGGAATAGCTTGCTGTGTTTCAGCTATGCAAATAGGTAAGCAAATGCAATTTTTCGGTGCACGAGCTAACCTAGCTAAAACGCTTCTATACGCCATCAATGGCGGTATTGACGAAAAAACAAAAGATCAAGTTGCTCCAAAATACCAACCAATTACTTCTGAGTATTTGGATTATGATGAAGTAATGGAAAAATATGATGTCATGATGGAATGGGTTGCTGGCATGTATCTAAATACATTAAACATCATCCATTATATGCACGATAAATATTCTTATGAACGCGTTGAAATGGCTCTACATGATAGCGAAATTGTTAGAACAATGGCAACTGGAATTGCTGGATTCTCAGTAGCAATTGATTCATTATCTGCTATTAAATATGCAAAAGTTAAAACGATTCGTGATGAAACTGGATTAGTTGTCGATTATGAAATAGAAGGCGATTACCCTAAATTTGGAAATAACGATGATCGTGCGGATGATATTGGAATTTGGTTACTAAAAACCTTTATATCAAAAGTTAAAAAACACCCAACTTATCGTAACGCTATTCATACTACTTCAATTTTAACAATCACATCTAACGTAGTGTATGGTAAAAAGACAGGGAATACTCCTGATGGACGACGTTCTGGAGAACCATTTGCACCTGGTGCTAACCCAATGCACGGCAGAGATACTCATGGCGCTTTAGCTAGCTTGACTTCAGTAGCTAAAATTCCATATAAATATTCATTAGATGGAATATCAAATACATTTTCTATCATACCTAAAGCTTTAGGTAAAGAAGATGAGATCCAACAAGAAAACTTGTCTAGCTTGCTAGACGGATATGTAAAAAAAGGTGGTCACCATTTAAATGTTAACGTCTTTAATCGTGAAACGTTAGTTGACGCAATGGATCATCCTGAAAACTATCCTCAATTAACCATTCGTGTATCTGGTTATGCCGTTAACTTTATTAAATTAACACGTGAACAACAGTTAGAAGTTATTAATCGTACCATGCACGAAAGCATGTAACCACTAAATAAACCATAGAGGAGTTGCTAATATGACTGAACCAGCAATTGGATACGTGCATTCCACTGAAAGTTTTGGATCAGTAGATGGACCAGGTATTCGTTTTGTAACTTTTATGCAAGGATGCCGTATGCGTTGCGAGTTCTGCCATAATCCTGATACGTGGAATATGGGTGGCGGAACTCCTTATACAGCGGATCAATTACTTGAAGAAGCCTTATCTTACCAAGATTATTGGGGAAGTAAGGGTGGGATCACTGTAAGTGGAGGAGAGCCACTATTGCATATCGACTTTCTGATCGAGTACTTTAAAAAGGCAAAGGAAGAGGGCGTACACACAGCTTTGGATACTTGTGGTCAACCTTTTACTTACGAAGAACCATTTTTTAGCCGCTTTGAAGAGCTCATGACGTATACGGATCTGCTTTTGTTTGATATCAAACACATTGATAATGAAAAACATAAGCGATTAACTATGCATGGCAATGAAAATATTTTAAATATGGCCACTTATTTATCAAAAATCGATAAACCTGTTTGGATTCGTCATGTATTAGTTCCTGAACGTTCTGACGACGATAATGACTTGATGCGCTTGAGTGAGTTTATCCAATCACTGGGAAATGTTTATAAAGTAGAAATATTGCCTTATCATAAATTAGGTGTCTACAAGTATGCAGCTCTAAATATTCCTTATAAATTAAAGGATATAGAACCGCCTACGCTTGAACGAGTCAACAATGCTAATCAACTATTACGCGTAAAAGAATACAAAGGTTACCAAACGATTTAACTCAAAAAGAAGCGATAAGCTGGAGGGGTAAACAGATACCTTTCCGGATTATTGCTTCTTTTTAACTGAATTTCTTTAAAAAAGAAGATAACACTAGCTAAACAGGCTTATTTAAGCTAAAATTTTAGGGAAAGCTATAGTTTAAAAGGAGAGATAATAATATGAGTAAAGTATTAGTTTTTGGTCATAAAAATCCCGATACAGATGCAATCACATCTGCTATTTCATTTGCTTATCTTCAAAATCAACTAGGTTTTGAAGCAGAAGCCGTTGCATTAGGCGAAGTAGGTGAGGAGACACAGTACGCTTTAAATCACTTTAAAGTTGACGCACCGCGTGTCATAGAAACAGCAGCAAACGAAACAGCTAAAGTGATGCTGGTAGACCACAATGAATTCCAACAGAGTGTAGCGGATATCGCAGATGTTGAAGTGTTATCTGTCGTTGATCATCACCGTATTTCTAATTTCGAAACAGCTAATCCATTGTATTATCGTGCAGAACCTGTAGGATGTACCAATACGATCATCGCTAAATTATTTAAAGAAAAAGAAGTAGCTATTCCGAAAGAAATTGCCGGCTTGATGGTATCCGCAATTATCGCAGATACATTATTATTTAAGTCACCAACTTGTACAGATGAAGATATCAAAATCGCAAAAGAACTTGCAGCAATTGCTGAAGTTGATATTGATTCATATGGTCTTGAAATGTTAAAAGCCGGAACAGACTTAAGCAATAAGTCAGCTGCTGAATTATTAGACATGGATGCTAAAAGTTTTCCAATGGCTGATAAAAATGTTCGGATCGCACAAATCAATGTTGTAGATGTGGATGATGTTCTTTCTATTCAGTCTGAGTTAGAACAAGCGATGTTAGATGAAAATCATTCTAGCAATTATGATTTGTTCGTATTGGTCGTTACTAATATTTTAGATAGCGATTCAGTGATCTTAGCATTAGGAGATCCAATCAATGCAGTAGAAGAAGCTTTTAATATAACTTTAGAAAATAACCGTGCTTTATTAAAAGGTGTTGTTTCACGTAAGAAACAAATTGTACCGCAATTAACAGCAGCATTAACAAAATAAGATAGCAAAACCTAATTCATGACGATCTAGTCACGAATTAGGTTTTTTTGTACTGAAATAAAAAAACAACGTTAACAATCTATTTGAATGAATTAGATAAGAACTAAAAATCATTTAAAAGCAATTAACAGACAATGAACCACAAAGAAATGCTACATGAGCTTAAAAGTGTCCAAAATCGACACGAAATGAACAAAAACGCTAAAACACTACTTTACATCTACTTTGTATAATATATATTATGTAAACTAGGAAAAAGATGAAAAAGGCATAGATCTGTAACACATACTACTCCTTCTCTTTAGTTGTTAATTTAACTATTATTACTAATTGAATTATGATCTCAATTCAAACTCAATAACTTGATTAATATTTATTTTTTTGTAATGTTCTTTGCATAAATATTACTGATATTTTTAAGCCACAGCTTGTAATATATATAGTTATCAACATACTGTTAAACTACATTTTAATATAATTTGTTTTCTAAGCCAACATGCTTATAGATTTATTTCTACTAATTTTCTTAATTTTTATCCGAAAAATTTATTTTTACAAAATGTATCAATTTTATCAAATAATTTAATCAATTTTCAATTTAATATATTTTCTATTTTGACTCTAAATCAACTGTTAAAGCTGCTTAAAGATAAAAATTTCTTTTGGAATGTACGGGTTTGCTTTTGAAGCCATGAGGACCACCTGAAGCCTGAAAACCACAGTCTTAATGTTTTCAAGCCTCAACAGTCCATAATCGCTGAAGCGTTAACGTTTTGTTATTCGCATTGAATCCCATGCACGGCTACAAGCAACCCTATTCCGCCAGAATTTTGGGACTAGTCATTTAATTAATTTAATAGTGTTTAGCTCTTTTGGTATTCGGTATGACTAATTTTATTAAATATTTTTTCTAAACCGTATAAATAATATAACTGCTGAGGAGTTATATTATTTATTTTTGTTAGCTGCTTAACAAGGTTTTAATCGTTGCTCACTTAACAAAAATATATTCAATCACTTCTAATAGAGCTTTTTTATCCATTAATTTTACAATCAGCGATATATAAATATATCTCCTAATAATTCCGTAAATACTTCATACATATAAAGCTGAATGGATTCTTCTGTAGCGATTAAATCGCTTGATTCCTTTATTTTTGCTAGTAAAAAGATAATATCCTCTCGAGAACTATTTTACACCTGCGATGCTCTCTCCTACTATTCGACATAAAAAGAGAGGAGAGAAGGTTATTTCTCCTCTCTCCCCCTACTTTTATCTAACTTTTATGCTTGTTAATGTTATCTTCTAGCAACTCTCATGCGCTTTTGAGGCTTATTGCACTAAAGCCGTGACTTCATGACCTCTTTTATTAATACAGTTCGTATACTTTATCAAACAAGTCTTTTTCGGTTTCGATTTGGCCCTTATTCCCTATTACGACCACCGTGCTCTCTTCCAATACACTGTCTAGGATCTTATTAAGCATCTGTAAAGCATTTGAATCAACCGCTAGAATCTCTTCCTTCAAATGAACCAACTCTTCACGAGTCACGCCTGTTTTTAGACGCTTGAATGCGGTTAAACCTTTGCTGAAAGCTGATTTTGGCTGTTCCATGGGACTGATCGTGCCAATAATGTATTTTAATAATTCGCTGTCAGACAACTCCATTTGTGCTACATAGTTAGGCAAACCTTTATAGGTTTCTAGTGTTTTACGGATATTGGGGTCACGATAAGAACTCAAGGCAAATTCACCAGTTCGTTGATGGTTATAAAGCGAACCATAAGCACCACCTTTGACACGGATCTCATTCCACAAGTAACTGTAACGAATAGTTGTTGCCAATACTTTCGCTGCGCCAGTGTAGTCAAATTTATCACTGGCATTTGAAGCAACAGCTACATAGTTCACGTCTTGAGCAGTGACATAAGCTTCATGCTGCTTCGCACCCGGATTAATGACGGCTGGTTCACCTAATTCAACACTAGGCAACTCAGAAAATGCTGCTTGTAATTTTTCTTTGACCAGTACTCCTCGATCTTTCTCACCGACGTATAAAATGTTCAAGCGATTTTTATTTAGCAAACCCTTTACTGTCTGCTTGATACGCTCTGTTGCCTCTTTTGACTTATCGGATTGTAAATCAGCACGAATGTCTTTCAAAAAAAGGAATTGATCCATTCCACTGATCAGTTCATTTAATTTGGCTGAAGATTTCACTTGACTCAAGGCCCGGTTTGCAGCTAGAACATGGGAACTGGAATTAATGCGTCGTTCGAAATTAGAAATCAGCTGTTGAGTGATTTTCAAAATCTCATCTTTATTTTCAAATTGGGTGTGACACAGGATTTCTTGCATTAATGAGACCAGTTCCTCAAAAGAAGATTCCAAAGATTTTCCGCGTAAAACAAAATAAGGCTGCAGCTGTCCTGCTTTATCTTCATAAATATCAATCTTTCCGTAAATACCGCCTGTGTACAGATCTTTTTGACGCTGCAAAGTTGCGACATCATATTTCTCAGTGGCTAGCTTACCAAAAAGATGACTCAATAAACCCAACCACTGATATTCTTCAGCTGTAACATCTTTCAAACCAATATACAAACTAAGGTAGTCAATGCCGGAAGTGAATTGTTCAGCCTGATAAAAATAAGTTCCTTCATTAAAAGGAATTTCGGTTAGTGGATACTCTTCTACCTGTGTGCTTAAATCTTCTTTCGTCAGTGTTGGAATCTTCGCTAGATCTTCCGGTTTATCCGGCGCTTCTTGACGCTTGATCAACTCTTGTGTTTGAGTTATCATTTTGTCGATTTCTTCTTTTGATAGATTAGCTTTATATTCTTGCAATTGCTGATGAGATTTCGCTTCAAATTGATCGCTTTTACCCGATTCAGCTTTTAAAATCACTGCAGTACGCAAAGGATTGTTTAATAGTTTTTCTTTGATCAGTTGCTCAAAATACCCCCTACCTGCCAATTCTCCTAGTTCTTTCAAATAGCCCGAAAATTGCAAGTTCACATAAGGACTCTTGTCATACAACCAAGATTGATAAGCATTGATGGCATAAATGACTCCACGTGGGTTGTCTTCCGAAATAGCCGCTTCTTTCGTTTGAAAAGTAATTTTATTCAACGCTGAATCAATCAGCCCTTCGTCGATCCCTTCAGTCATTAACTGTTTTAAAGTCTCTTGAACAACTTCTTTAAATCGAGTCATCTTAGAAGCATCAGAATATTTAGCAGTGATCATAAATCCCGTTGGATAGCCAAAATCAGCAACGCCACCTATTATGTCCCCAGCTATATCCGCATCCAATAAAGCTTTTTTAAGCGGTGATTGATTATTGCCAAATAAAATCTCTTCCAAAACTTCTAGTCCATACATATCCAGTACATCGTTCGGTTCAGATACATGCCACCCTAAAGCCAAATAATCTTTTCCTTCAGGGTTATCTCCTGCAGTTATTGAGTAAGTATCTTCAAATACAGCATCATCAGGAACAGCTGGTTCAAAAGATAAGTCGACTTTTTCACTCTGTTTGCCTGCGCCACTGAAATAGTCCTCTAATGCAGCAAAAGTTTCTTTTTTATCAATGTTTCCATATAAGACAGTCAGAGAATTACTTGGGTGGTAATAAGTTTGATGGAAAGCAACAAATTCTTCTTGCGTTAAACTAGGGATGGCTTTTGGATTTCCACCAGATTCGTGACGGTAAATACTGTTGGGGTACAACTGATGAGTCAAATGCTGTTGAACTTGTCTTTCAGGAGAGGCTGTCGCCCCTTTCATTTCATTGTAAACAACGCCTTTATAAATCAGATCATCTTCTGATGACTCTAAATGATGATGCCAACCTTCTTGCGCTAATATTTGTGCATTACCGTAAAAGTTCGGCTTAAACACAGCATCTAAATAAACACTCATTAAATGCATAAAGTCTTTTTTATTAGTAGAAGCAACTGGATAAATTGTCTTATCTGAAAAAGTCATTGCATTGACGAACGTATTCAATGACCCTTTGACTAATTCAACAAAGGGTTCTTTTGAAGGGTATTTTTCAGATCCATTTAAAACTGAATGCTCTATGATATGAGCAATTCCGTTATCGTTATACGGAGGTGTCTTAAACCCAATCGTAAACGCCTTATTGGAATCGTCATTTGCTAGATAAAGAACCTTGGCTCCTGTCTCAACGTGTTCATAAACGGTTCCCACGGATTGAATATCCGGTAATTCTTGTGTCTCAATTTGCTTAAATACCATATAATTCTCCTTTTTCTTATGCGTAATGACTTTATTCTATACCTTGTCCTTATAGTTTATAATACATAAGGGAACAAATGTTACTTTGATTATTTAACTACCAATTCAAAAGACCAATGATTCAACAATAAGCGAATCTCAACAATTGATTCCTTTAAAGCTGCATCATCAGAAAATAAAGAAGTAACTGACGATAATCAACAAAGTGCTCAATAAGGTTCCCAGTAAATAGTATTCTGCAAACTGAGGATTTTCTGAAATTTTATTGTACCGAGCAATGGACTTCGCTGTCAGAACAAATCCAATAGCAGTAAATTGATTAGCATACAGCATCAGCAAAATAAAGAAACGTTCAAAAACACCAATCAACGCCCCAGCACTTGGGATACCCTCATCTACTTGATTTTCATTGGTTGGGCGATAGTGATTCAATACTTTTTTTATCGTTACACTGCATGGCCGGATCATCACCAATAGAATCAGTATCCATGACAAACTATTTTTCATATCCAAACCTAAACTGCTTGACAAGGTTTCTAATCCTGGCATATATTCAATCTCTATATAAGATACTGTGATATAGACAACTGCCGCAAGTAATACAAGGATGTGTAACCCTTGGTCTACTAGAAAGATAGCCGTATCTTTCTCATTACGAATGAAAAAGCGATTCGTAAGCAAAAATTTTAGACCATCTATCATGAAATGCAGCACTGAAATCCCTATGACCACTTTTAATAAAGACCAACTAAAAATAGGAATAATCACGCCTACCATAGTGATCAAATGAATAAAACAATGGAGCACTAATTTCTTACCAGATACTTCCTTTTCTCTCGCTAACGCAGACGATTGGAAATAAAAGTCTCCCAATATATGTCCGATAAATAATACTATCCATAAGACTTGATTCAACTATTCATCCTCCTCAATATTCTGAATTAGAAAGTGGCTAGTGTCTATCAAAGCTGTTTTATAGGTATAATATTTCGCTGTATTCAGAGCTTTGTTAACGCTAGATTGGCCAATCCCTAATTTTTTAGCTGTCTTATATTGATTTTCTCCATGCGTGAAATAAGCATACATAACTTCTTTTTGTCTAGCAGACCACTTTGATTTCAATGCTGTGGCTAGTGACAGAATAGTATTCAATAGCTGATCTGTTCGTTGGTAGCCTTCTCCGGAACAAATCATCATATTGGTCTCGCTTGTGGTATATTTATTTTCATTTCCTTCAATAGTTTCAATCATTTGCCTTGCGCGGTGGTAGGCTGTGCCATCTATCTCCATAGAATTATCTCGTTGGATCGGTGTACTGATACTGCCTAAGCCAATGCCAAATCGTAATTCAATGGGAGCCATGGCCAATTCGATTTCAAAAATAATGCTTAAAATCACTTGTTTATTTTTTAGTAATCCTTGGAAGCTGTCTCCTAAAGTAATAATGAAATTAGAAGCAATATCTTCTGCATATTTCTCATTTATTATTTTCAAAATAGAATAAAATTGTTCTTGCACTTCTTTTCGATCCGCAATTTTACGAGAGTCTTTAATATCCCCTATAATGGCTGCATATGGAGTCCCTACAGTTTGTCTGGTCATCTGATCACCTCTTTCTTTGATTGTACCATAAGATTCACCTTAAAGTGAATCTTTATATAAAATTCATCTAAGACTGAATCTTTAAAGGGAACAATATTCATTAGCGCTAAATCGTTCTATGTAGTTAACATAAATAAATTATGGTTAACTAAAATGTACTGCAGAATTATTATAATTAATGAAAAAACCAAAATAATTATTTTGGTTTTAAAGTATTTTTTGCTATTTTTTTAATTTAGAACAAACTGTATTTATGAACCATTTTTAGAATTTTTTCGCTTGATCAACCTTTTAAATTTACCTAAAAAATAATCTTTTTTTGAATCGTCTAATTCTAATTTTTCTTTTGGTAAGTCAGTTGTTATATCAATTTTTTTATCGATTTTAGAACCCTTTTTTAACCGTTCTTGAAATTTTTCTCTCATTAAGACTTCAATATTTTTAAGATCCGGGTATTTTCCATCTTTTTCTCCTGCAGCTATAATTGCCAATACCTCGATATAGCTCATAGAAAGAGCAGTTGTGATGATTGCAGCTGTTGAGCCGCTGATGAATCCTCCAACGAGTGTGCCCGCACCAGGTATCAATTTTATAACATTAGAAACGATGTACCTTCCTGCAAAAGTTGCTCCCCCGGTCCCACCTATTGCTGCTACGAGACTTGCAATAGTAGCTTTATCCATCGAGATACCAAAAATAGCCGTAATATGAGCCAATAAAGTTACTTGCATAGGTACCAGAACGGATGCGTCAGAAAAAGGTATCGGCAAAAAGCCCACCCCAAAGGATGTCCCAATATATCTTAATGCCCAACTGCGTGCAGAATTAGCTTTTCGAGCTATATCCACTTGTTGGGCATTATTAAAAGCTTTTTTTGCCTCTTCCGGTATGATCTCAAAACTTAATTCAAGCAATTCTTTTAAGCCAAATGATAAAACTGAATAATCTTCCGTTACTTTGAAATCTTCAGCCATAATAGATACAACACCATAAATTGGCAAATTCAAATTTTCAATGTACTCTTTAAATATGGTCGCAGGCTCACCAATAGACTGAGTTAAAACAATAACAACAGGAACTTTCTCACTCAATTCACTGATCAGTTCAAGTTCTGTAAGCTCTATACGAGAAGAATTGGCATTGATACAGTAATAAGCAATATGGATCTCTTCCTTAACGCCTAATTTCTTGTTTTCTTTAATAGTATCAAAAATTTCATTTTTAATTTCATTTTGTACTTCTAGACTCAATTCCAATCCTCTAGTATCATATAAAACCATTGGGACTCCATCTTTAGAAATCCGTCTTAGATGTTTTGTTATGGGCCTGCCGATGCCTGTTAAAGCTAGATTTTCTCTAAAGACGTTATTGATCAGCGTACTCTTTCCCACGCCAGTTTTACCGATTACCAGCACATTGACAGGGTTCATTTTTTTTAGTTCTTCTTCAGTTTTGTTTAAAATATCTTGAACCATATTAAAATTCTTATCCAAATTTTTCATAGCGACCCTCCTTTTATTTTCCAACTGTTTAACGTAGTCTTCTATATCTATATCTTTATATCTTATTTTACCATTATCTTTATCTTGAAGAAATGAATACGCGTCTACCAATCGTTATCGATCAAAAAACCTAACTGCAAATGGATTCACAGTTAGGTTCTTTTTTTGATTTCTTATTGTTTATCATTTTCTTCTAATTGTTCTACTTTCGTTGGCTGCCATCCTTGACCGTCTACCCAGTTTAGATAGACTCGATACGTTTTAGTTTGGTCCTTATCTGAGACAGTTGCTACTACCTGACCTTCCCCACTATTTTCAACCCACCATTCGATCATATTTGCTTCACTCAAACCTGTTGCAACTGCAGCAGCTTTTTTGATTTCGATACGGTCTTGAGAACCATCGCTGAAATTAGTTTTATGTTCTCCCTCTTGCTCCGTTTCTACTGGTTCCCAATCCTCAGTATAAACTTCTTCTACATTTTCATCAGTCGGTTCAACTTCTTTTTTCTCAACAGACTCAGCTTTCTCGCTTTCAGATTCTTCGCTTTCTTTACTTTCACTTTCTTTACTTTCAGATTCTACTGATTCGCTCTCTACTGATTCAGAACTATCCTTAGAGCTTTGTCCATCACTTTGGGTTGAATCATCACTATTTTTTATGATCATGCTAGAATTATCAGTTGTACTTTCTTGTGGCTTATCTCCTCCACTGAAAAGAGACATTATCAATAATATGATTACGATCAAAGCTGCAATCACTACTGCAAACGTCAATATTTTTACCGTTTTTCTTTCTTTATCGTATTTATTTGAACGAGTACTCTTTTTATTATTCTTAGAATTCTTCATGTTGATTCTCCAATCTTTTTAAGTGATTTTTACGCTGTTTTCAGTATTTCAAAAAACTACTGATTTAGTATACCATTGAAATGGATTAAATACGTTAAGCTAGTATTACCATTCTATTTCGTTTTTAAGTTACTTTATTTCTAACTGTTATTTACGCTCAAAAAACAATCCTTAAAGATTGTTTTTATTTGAAAAAGATCGCTATAAATGCTAGAATACGAATGAAAAGAGAGATATGCGTCAACATACCCCTCTTTAGGATAGAACCGTTAAAGACGGCAGCTACTATAGAACATAATACAAAAAGTAATCGTCCTACTCGCTAAAGCTTAGACGGTTACTTTTTTTGTCTGATGAGATTTTTAAAACAAGAGTTGCAAAAGCTAATGCAAACATCAGAGTTTCATAAACACCCATGGAGTTTCCTTTCTAGGGAAAGCCCAAACAAAAAACATCGGCATCACCCTATTTTAAAAGAGTTAGCCACCGTCTTAAACTTTTCTACTTTATAAATTGTACCATAAACAGATGTAAAAAAGAACGAATGTTCGTTTTTTCACTCACCTTATTGGTTTATTTTTCATTATCTATTATACTAAAAGCGAACGATATAATTTCAAATACAGATTGGGGATAAAAAAATGAATCAAAAAATTCGTATAGGCTTAGTCGGCTACGGTAATATTGGCAGAGGGGTTGAACTAGCAATCAATCAATTTCCTGATATGGAAGGAATCGCTGTCTTTACGAGACGGAATCCAGCAGAGGTACATTCCGTACTTCCTGCAATAAAAATCGATGATATTTTAAATTATAAAAATGATATCGATGTATTGATTTTATGTGGTGGATCAGCTACTGACTTACCACAGCAAGGGCCAGAATTAGCAAAATATTTTTCAACTATTGATAGTTATGATAATCATGCAAAAATACCTGCCTATTTTGAAGATATGGATAATTCTGCTAAAGAAGGGCAAAATGTCAGTATTATTTCTGTCGGTTGGGATCCAGGTTTATTTTCAATCAACCGTGCATTATTTGAAGCCGTTCTACCCGTTGGACGGACTTATACTTTCTGGGGTAAAG
Source organism: Carnobacterium sp. ISL-102 (assembly GCF_018612935.1). NCBI lineage: Bacteria > Bacillati > Bacillota > Bacilli > Lactobacillales > Carnobacteriaceae > Carnobacterium > Carnobacterium sp. ISL-102. The sequence goes on from NZ_JAGGRF010000003.1 coordinate 84,601, forward strand.
GTTTAAGCCAAGGTCATTCTGATGCGATTCATCACATAACTGGTGTCAAAAAAGGGGTTCAATATACCGTCCCATTAGATCAAGCTTTAGAAAAAGTTCGTAAAGGACTGAACCCTTCCCTCTCTACACGTGAGAAACATATGCGTATTTGTTACGTTGTTTCTGATGAAGGAGCAGATCAATCAAAAATTGAACAAACGATCAAAACGATGCCAAATTACTTTGAACCTTACGAGACAGTTGTTCATTTTATTGACGAAGAACAATTTGAAAAAGACCATCAGCAGATGCCTCACGGTGGATTTGTTATCCGCACCGGTGAATCTGGAACTGGAAGCAAACAAAAAGCTGAATTCCAACTTGATTTAGAAAGCAATCCTGAATTCACCTCATCTGTTTTAGTTGCCTATGTAAGAGCCGCAGTTAAGTTTAAAAAAGAAGGAAAAACCGGTGCTTTCAGCGTACTAGATGTTCCTATGTCCTACTTGTCAGATAAATCACCTGAACAACTAAGAAAAGAACTGCTATAAAAATAAGACCCTTTAGAAGAGTTTATTCTAAAGGGTCTTATTTTTATAGGATCTATAATTTTTAGTGTTGATAAATTCAATCTAGTTGCATTACTTACCCAAATTCTGGAGGAATAAGGCTGCTTGTATCCTAAAATGAAGCACTGTGGTCAAATAAGGCCCAAGTGTATCATGTTTGCAAGCTGCTAAAGCAGCAACAAACATGACAACTTTTGGGTTTAGGCTTCAGACGTTTCCTTAGCTCTCCACAAGCAAACCCGTCCATTCCAGAAGAAATTTTTTGAAGCAGCCACACCATTTGATGTAGAATTTTTTTTTATTTATTGGTACTGAATTTCTTCAACGAGCGTGCGATAATAGGCGCGATAATGGCAGCGGCTATTGCTTCACCGACTCCATTTGTCAAAACAACGGTTGCCAATACTCCTAAAAGATTCGAATAATCAACTTCTATAAGTGAGGCATAAGCTTCACCATATATTACATAAATCAAGCTTAAAACCATAACTGTATTTGTTAATGACGCTAAGACCGAGGAGACGATCATGGCTGTTGAATCTTTAGAGAATCTTTTTTTACACACGTTATACGCATATCCAGCCACAAAACCTACCAGAATTCGAGGAATGATTGCAATAATTGGATTCCTCCATAAAAAATAATCAAAAGGCGAAGCAGGCATCGTAAAGGCCTTTATCATTCGAGTTATTCCCCAAACAGAGCCAATGATCATACCATCTTTTGTTCCAAGTGTAATAGATACTACAATAACTGTAATATGAATGATCGTAGGATTTAAAGGAGGGATTGGAATATATCCCAGTAATGGAACGAAATTTTGAATAATAATGATAGCCGTAAGAATACCTAAAATAGCGGTTCTATAAGCACTCCTATTTTTTTGGTACACCGTAACCCCTTCTTTCTATAAAAAAATGCACTTCTCTTGTATTCACTGTTATTTTACATTATTTTGTTGAGAATATCATTATAAATTTCTTTGCTTTTTAGTACCTTTAAGTATTGAATATCCTATCAATTTTTGGAATCATATCTGTTTTTTATCATTCCAATAAAATAGTCGCTCCATACTCCAACTTGTTTAGACATAAAAAAAGAAAAAGACTCAAGGCTTCGAACTTCAAAAATTAGATTTCACTCAAAATTTTGAAGTTCAACCTTAAGAATTTTCTATTTATTTTATTACTTCAACATTGTCAGGTACGCTATCCTAAAATTTACTCACCAGGGTCAAAAGCTGGCTCTAAGTGGCCCTTTTCTGACAGTTCATTTAGATAGTCATGTACTTCTTGTGAAGTAAAAGCTTTAAGTAGGGCCTGGATCTCAGCTGATTTTTGGTTATCTTCGCGTGCAATCAATTGCAAAGCAAAAGTAAGATCTTCTTCGTCTTCTAATAGCAATGCATCTTCTGTTGTCAATCCGATACTTTCAATGTAGGTAGGATAGTTAAAAACTAATTCTACTCCGTCTTCATAAGCACTTGTCAAATTCAATAGGTCGATGTGCGTAAAAGTAAAATCATGTGGATTTTCTGTTACATTTTCTACAGTTACTTCATATTTGTTCACTTCAGGGTCTAACGTAAGTAATTCATAATGCTCTAGTATTGCTAAAGCACGCGCTTCATTAGTAGAGTCACTTGGAAGAGCTACTTCTGAACCATCTTCAATTTCATCGATTGAGTCATAAACGGGTGAATAAAACCCAACAACCGGGTTATAAATAGTTTGAAGTGCCACTAAATTACCATCACGTTCTTCGTTGAATTTTTCCATGAAGGGTTCATGCTGAGCAAAATTGGCATCTACTTCATCATTCAACAATGCCTCATTGTATTGGATATTATCCGATACTTCTACCAACTCTACTTTATACGGTTCTTCAATAACATCTCCAGCAATCTCAACGATATCTGTCATCGGCGGCAAATGTGAAGCAACTTTGATCACAATTTCTTCTTGCTCGGTTGATCCTTCACTTGTAGCGACTTCACCTGAACTGTCTGAATCTGAATTTCCTGTACCACATGCTGCTAGCAGCAATGCTAAACTACTTAAAACCAATCCTTTTTTCAACATAACTAACTCTCTCCTTTAGAATATAAAATTTATTATCGTTTATCTAGTTTCCGAGCGATTTGTAGTCCTAACCACTGCATAAGGACTACAAAAATAATAATAATAACAATTGCCGTATACATAATAGCTGTTTCATAACGCTGATAACCATAGCGAATCGCAAAATCGCCAATCCCTCCACCACCGATCACTCCCATAATTGTTGAATAGGAAATGAAACTGACAAATGCCGTTGTAAATCCAATCAGTAATGAACTTCTCGCTTCGACGTATAAAAATTTCCATACTAGTTGAGGCATAGTTGCTCCCATTGAATGAGCCGTTTCTATCACACCTTTGGGTACGTCAAGCAACGACTGCTCAACAAAACGTGCATACAAGACAATTGCAATAAGCATCATTGGAAATGATGCAGCAATTGGATCACCTGTTGCTCTTCCATAAAAGTACCGAATAACAGGCTGCATAGCTATCACCAATAACAAGAAAGGAAAAGAACGAATGATGTTAACAAAGATATTTGCTGTTCGGTACAGAAATTTATTTTCCATCGGCCTTCCTCTGGCTGTTAAAAAAAGCAAGGTTCCTAATGGCAGACCAAGTAGGATAGCTGCAACCATTGCAAAACCCATCATTATCCCCGTCTCATAGAGACTTTCAATCAAACTTGGAGCATAATCAATGATGCTCTCAAGATAGATTTCTAGAGCATTAGACATCTCCTAACACCTCCAAGGCTCGCTGGTGATACGATTGAAATTCTTTCTGTTCCTTTTTACGGTTCACTTGAATAGTATCGATCAGTTTCCCCTCTTCTATCACTGCAGCACGAGTACATAATTCTTTAATGACTTCTAACTCATGAGTCACGATCACTACGGTCATCCCAAATTGTTGATGAGCTTTTTTCAAAACATCTACGATTTCTTTTGTAGTGCTTTGATCTAAAGCTGAAGTTGGTTCATCACACAATAAAATAGTTGGACGTGTAATCAGTGCACGAGCAATACCAACACGCTGCTTTTGCCCACCAGATAATTCAGCAGGATAACTGTGCCGCTTATCTTTTAAACCTACAAAGTCCAATACAGTTTCCATTGGCAGAAAATGTTTGTAATCATACATTTCTAAAGGCAAATGGATATTTTCTTCAACTGTCTTGTTGCTAATCAAATTAAATTGTTGGAAAATCATGCTGATCTTTTTTTGATGTAGTCGCAATTCCTTTTTTGTCAATTGTTGAACATCTACACCATCAACTAGTACTTGCCCGTCATCCGGTTTTTCTAAAGCGTTGATAAAGCGTAACAAGGTTGATTTTCCTGCACCGCTTTCCCCAATCACCCCAAACAATTCATTTTTTTCAATAGATAAACTAATATCATCTACAGCCTTTAATACACCGTGTTGTCCATTGAATTTTTTGGAAACACTTTTTAGTTCAATCAATTAAGGGCACCATCCTCTCGTTATAAGCTTTTTTTATGGTCATTAAGATAGAAAACGATAAAAGAAATGATTACTATCTGCTAAACCATAAGACTTCGCAAAATCGTCTTCTTTCACACAAATGCAAGTATAGATTTTTAAAAAAATAGAAGCAATGAAACGTGAGATTCTAGAGTGATTTGAAAAATTCTACTGATAAAAAAAAAATCAAAACATTGTACTAACAAGGTTTTTTAATTATTAAATCTTTTTTAATAAAAACAATATTGTTTTTATTGCTTATTTTGTCCATAATATCCTCTATGTTTATGAAGCTTTTCTGCAAAAAAAAGACTAGGAACAATTCCTAGTCTTTTTAATCTGTTATGAGCAACTCATTTATTCAAATGAAGCAATGTATTGTTTCATATATTCAGGAAGATCAGGAGGTCTGCGGCTAGAAATAATGTGCCCGTCTGTTATAGCCGGAACATCGTGCCAAATTGCACCTGCATTCGTCATATCATCTTTTATCCCGGGAGTACTCGTAACGTTTACACCGTTAAGGATACCTGCTGAAATCAATACCCATCCGGCATGACAGATTTGTCCGATCGGCTTCTTCTGTTGATCAAAATATTGAACAAATTCAATAACCTTAGGGAAGCGTCTTAATTTGTCAGGTGACCAACCTCCAGGAACTACAATACCATCATAATCTTCTTTAATTATTTCTTCAAAACTGTAATCAGAAGTTACAGGTACACCGTATTTCCCGTGATAAACAGTGTCTTTCTTTTCGGCTACTAGATGTACAGTCGCTCCAGCTTCTCTTAAGCGCAAAACAGGATACCATAGTTCTAAATCTTCAAAATCATCACTGACTAAAGCAATAATTTTCTTATTTTCTAATGACATAGCTATTCCTCCTTAAAAATTTCAGTTTATTCCTAAATGTAGTTTATCAATTCTACATAGGAAGCGCAAATATCGCGCACCTTAAATGTGCTCTTCAGTAAACTCTTCTATTAGCTCATGAACCGGTTCGCTGCCGTAATCTGTGATAAAATCCTCTAAAATCCCTAAAAAAATACTGCCTTTTTTAGCTGTTCCATCACTCTCATCTTCAAAGAAACGAATAAAGTAATTCTGATAATTTTTATAACCATCTACAAAACCAAGACTTTTTATAAATCGATTTTCTTCTACTTCAGCTTCTAACTGAATGTCTTGTTCTTTTAACTCTTCACTCTGACTAATGATGAGCTCTATTAAATCTTCTTTTGATAAATCATTAAGCGTTTTGGGATCCATTTAATCAACTCCTTTGTTTACTTAATTCACTATGATTGTAAGGTCTTTTTAGTTAATTGTAAAATTTTGCTACTTCACCAATTGAAAGGATTGGATACTCCTGTTCACTCTTCCCATTAGTACAAGTAAAAGTTGTTTTTCATCTGCTGGCCAGCTTTTAAAAATCAAGCTAAAGGATTTTTCAAATTCAAATGAAAAAGCGAGTATGAGCTGTCGTGATTCAGGAGTTAGAGAAAGATACATATACCGTTTATCCGTTCCAGGTTCCTTCGTTATAAAGCCTTTTTTTTCCAATTGTTTAACTTGTCTGCTTAAAGTAGATTTATCTAAATCGGACTCATTTGCCAATTCATTAAGCGTTATTTTTTTATCGTTAATAAATGACATGATAGAAAAACCTGATTTAGTGATCCCATATTTAGCAAGTATTTGTTTTTCTAATTTCAAAAAATGATGATTAAATTCACTAAACCGCTGAATCAATGAGTGTATTGACATTTCCACTTGATTATCCATCGAAACCCTCCTATATCAGTATAGTTGTATATTGCAATCAATATACATGTATTATACAACTATTACCCTGGAATGTCTATTAAACAAAAAAAACCAAGGATTTCTCCTAGGTTTTGGATTTGTAAAACTTCTTATTTAGCGACTTAATAAAAGTTCATCTGGTAATTGGCCAGCTCCATTTTCTTCATCCGTAGCTGTTTGAAAAAGAACCAATACATCTGCAACTGTTAAGTTCTTTTTCTCCTCGCCAGATATATCTACAATAACTTGTCCGGCATCTAGCATGATCAATCGATTGCCGTATTTTAATGCATCATTCATATTATGAGTAATCATTAAAGCAGTCAATTCTTCTTGTTCGATTCGTTTTTGAGTGATTTCTAAAACAATTTTAGCTGTTTTAGGATCTAGGGCTGCGGTATGCTCATCTAACAATAAGAGTTCTGGTTTATTCATAGTAGCCATTAAAAGAGCGATAGATTGTCGTTGTCCACCAGATAACAATCCCATTTCACTGTCTAAGCGATTTTCTAATCCTAAGCCTAATTCAAGTAAACTATTTTTGAAATATTCACGTTCTTTATCGGTCGTCCCTTTTCGTAGAGAACGTTTTTTCCCCCTGCGATAAGCAATAGCCAAGTTTTCACCTACAGTCATTCGAGGCGCTGTTCCCATTACTGGATCTTGAAAAACGCGTCCGATAAATCCGGCTCGTTTTTCTTCTTTCAAGGTAGTCAAATCTCTATTTTCAAGCATGATAGTTCCTTGATCGATCATGAAATTTCCTGCAATACTATTCAGTAAAGTCGACTTACCAGCTCCATTACCTCCAATAATAGTAAGGAAGTCCCCTTTTTCTACTTCTAAGCTTAACTGGTTTAAGACCGTATTTTGATTGGCGGTCCCTTTATTAAATTGTTTAGTGATTCCTTTTAAAATCAGAACGGGTGTAGAACTCATATTACAACAACTCCTTTTTTTGGAAGAAATTCAAATTAAATCGAGTACGGATACTAGGTAATGCAAGAAATACCGCTAAAATGACAGCTGAGATAAGTTTCAAGTCATTCGGTTGTAATCCCATTAATAATACAAACATGATGATCAACCGGTATATGATGGCTCCTAAGATAACACATATAAGTCGATTAACAAAAGATAGGTTTCCAAAAATAACTTCTCCAATAATAACTGATGCTAAGCCGATAACGATCGTACCTATACCCATACTGATATCAGCATAACCATTGTCTTGAGCAATCAAAGCGCCCGCAGCAGAAATCAAACCATTTGAAAGCATCAGACCTAGTATTTTTGTTTGATTTGTAGAGATTCCTAATGAACGTGCCATTTTTTCATTATCTCCAGTAGCGATAACAGCTTGACCAAGTTCGGTTTTAAAGAATAAAACAAGTAACACAATCAGACTAGACACAAGCACGATTCCCATAAAAATGGTATCGAATTGGCTTGGCAAGTTAAATTGAGTGAAAAAATCTGTTAACTTTGCTTCTCCGAGTAAACTTAAATTAGCTCGACTCATGACCCTTAAATTTATTGAATACAGTCCGGTCATGGTCAATATTCCAGCTAATAAACCTGGAATATGTGCTTTTGTGATCAAGAATCCAGTAACTGCTCCAGCCAAAGCTCCTATTACAAAAGCAATAGCTGTTGCAGTTAAAGGATGAACCCCTGAAATAATGAGTTGAGCACATACAGCAGCTCCTAAAGGAAAAGAACCTTCTGCAGTCATATCCGGTAAATCTAAAATACGATAAGTAATAAAAATGCCTAAAGCCATCATTCCCCACAATAACCCTTGTGCTGTAGCGGTAACAATTAAATCCATTTGACTTCCTCCACTCTTGCTAATTGATTTGTTTATTCTGCTTGTTTCGCTTGTTCTAATAGTTGTGTCGGGATAGTAATACCAAGTTGTTTGGCTTTCTCTTGATTTATAATGATTTCCCCTTCATCTAAATAACGAATAGGTGTCGTTGCTGGATCTGACTCGCCATTTAAAATAGCCGCAACCATTTCTCCTGTTAACCGACCTAATTCATATTGATCTAATCCAACAGTAGCTAATCCACCTTCTTCAACCATCGTATCTACAGCTGGAAAAATAGGTATTCCGTTTGAATCAGCAGCAGAAACCAGTGTCGTCATCGCGCTGGCTACTGTATTATCCGTAGGTACCCAGATAGCATCTACTTGTGAAGCTAATGTAGCTCCAACTTGTGAAACATCATTTGTAGATGAAATAGTCATCACTTCAATATCTAGTCCCATTTCTTTCGCGATCTCAATAGCTTGATCCGCTTGAACAATTGAATTATCTTCACTAGATGAATACAAAATACCAATTGTTTGAGCTTCTGGAAGAATCTCTTTGATCAATGAAAATTGTTCTTTTATCGGTGTTAAATCACTCACACCAGTTATGTTTCCCCCAGGGGCTTCATTGTTTTCAACTAATCCTGATCCTTCAGGGTCAGTGACTGCGCCTAACACAATCGGTATTTCTTGCGAGCTATTAGCTAGTGCTTGTGCGGAAGGAGTAGCAATACCAACCATAACAGCTGCCCCTCTGCTGACGAAGCGAGTACTCATCGAGTTTAGATTACTTTGATCTCCTTGAGCATTTTGAAAATCTAACGTCATTGTTTCTCCGTCAATATATCCGGCGTCATTTAATGCATCTACCGTTCCTTGATAAATAAGATCTAATGCTGGATGACTAGTGAGTTGTAAAATACCAACCATTGGTTTAGCTTTTTTCATCGTTTCTATTTCATTTGAAGAAGTAAAAAAAGCAACCATTAAAATTGCCGTCAAACCAATAATGAACCCAATCATTTTTTTCATTTCTTTTTATCCCCCAGTAATTCTTGATTTTTGTTAGATTTTTTCAACAAAATCGCCATCGCTTCTTTTCCATTTCCCTCACCTCTTAAATTAGATCAATAAAAAAACAGCTGCCACAAAAGATACGTGGGAGCTGTTTTTTGCAAAACAAAATCCACATAGAAATAGAATTAAATATTCTCTCTATGTGGATCAGAAGTCTATTTTGTCTTCAAATAAACCAACATAGATACAGACATTCAGTATACTGAAGGTTGCATCTATGAGCGTTCTCATGGATCAACCTATCTATCTTGGCTTTGCCAACTGCTATTCAATTGTACATTATAAGAAAAGTTAATTAGCATCATAAGAACTCCTTTGTTATTTTTCTATTACAGTGATCTTACTAGTTGTTCGTTTGTGTGTCAAGCTTTAAATGAGAATTTAATTATAATTTAGTTGTTTGATAAGTAAATAGGTCTATTCATTATAGGTTGCAAAGGTCTATTTGTTTTGCCGATAGTCTTTTTAAAGGCTTGAAGCAAACCTTGACGCATAAATGTTTGCTGGCTGAATACGATCCACTCGACTGGTCCTGAAGTCGGAGGTGTAGTCAATGAGCCTGTGTAATGATAGAATTGTTTATTTTCCGGCAAAAGCCTTGTTAATTCAATCGGAACAGTCAGTCCTCTTCCTGCTACACGCGGATGCAGAGCTCTTTCATCTACGGCAGCAAATACCGTATTCATTGGCCGTTCAGAAGGCAGTACTGTAACGCCTACGACAAGAAGCTCATTTTTTACAGAACGATGGACAAGATGAAATTCTAAAGGAAAGGATTCATGATTGATCTCATGCTCGCTCGGTAAATGAAAATGCATATCTTCTAAAAAATATCTTTTGTGATCAAATATAACGGTATTCAGTTTCTCATTTGTTTTTGGCGATAAATGTACGGTGTGATTAAAAAAAGATGATTCAAACAAGGTTTTATTGTAGTCAAATATCAGCGATTGCTGTGAGATCGTTGCCGTTATTTGATCATCATCTAATGCGATCGGTGATTGCAAGCTTTCTGATTCTGCTTGATGAAAAGCTGAACAGATCGTGTTCCAATTTTCCGGTCCTCTATCCCCTTGGTAATTCCATTCCATTTAATTCCCCTCCTAAAGTTTCCAAGAATTTATTATAACTTTTTTAGCAATAAAGCTGCAACTATTTCACTCTGATTTTCTAATGACAATTTTCTTACAAAAAGTGGTATAATTAAAAATACAGCACTAATAGGACTACTAATTCGATTAGTCAGATAGGATCGATTAAAATAATTGATCATGAAAGAAGGGGAATATATGTCATTTGATGGTATTTTTACCCATGCGATGGTAAATGAATTAAGCAACGCACTAAAAAATGGACGAGTATCAAAAATCCATCAGCCTTACCCGAATGAAATAATTATTGTTATGCGGGCAAATGGCAAAAATCATAAACTGCTATTATCTGCTCATCCAAGTTATGCACGTATTCAATTGACCGAAATTCCATATGAAAATCCAAGTTCGCCGCCAAATTTTTGTATGATCATGCGAAAACATCTTGAAGGAGCTATCTTAGAAGATATCCAACAAGTCGGAAATGATCGTGTCATCCATTTTAGATTTAAAAGCCGAGATGAAATCGGGGATGTCCAAAATGTTATCATGATCGTAGAGTTGATGGGCCGTCACAGTAATATTTTACTTATCGAACAAGATACACAACGTATTTTAGACACGATCAAACATGTACCGACTAGCCAAAACTCGTATCGGTTTATCATGCCCGGTGCTACCTATCAATCTCCACCTCACCAAGATAAATTGAATCCTTTTGAAACAAGCAGTTCTGAACTCACGGAATTGATGACTTCTTTTGAAGATCAAGATTTACCGTATGAAAAAAGATTGCAGCATGTCTATCAAGGGATCGGTGCTGATACGGCTAAAGAACTATTGCACCGCAGTGAAAATAATATTCAAAATTTACCGATTTTATTTGATTCGTTTATGACTAATATTCGTAAAGGAAATATCTCACCGACGCTGACAATTGGTCCTAAAAAAGAATTTTTCACTCCCCTTCCTTATTTAAGTATTGAAGGAGAACATGTGGGTTACACTACTTTGAGTGAATTATTAGATAAGTACTATGAAAGTAAAGCAGACAGAGACCGCGTTAAGCAACAAGGCTCAGATCTGATCCATTTGATTCAAACTGAACTTCAACGCAATAAGAAGAAGATGAAAAAATTGCAAAATACGTTAAATGAAACCGAACTAGCCGATGATTACCGAGTACGAGGCGAATTGTTGACGGCTTATCTTTATAAAATGACTAAAGGACAAAAAGAAGTTTCCTTAACAAATTTTTATGATGAAGAAAAACCAATGACTATTCCTCTTGATCCAAGAAAAACACCTTCTCAAAATGCACAAAAATATTTTTCGAAATATCAAAAATTAAAAAATGCAATCGCGTTTGTAAACGAACAAATGCGCTTAACTCAAGAAGAAATCGATTACCTAGAATCCGTTTCGACCCAAGTGGAATTAGCTACTCCAAAAGATATTGCGGATATTAAGGAAGAATTGATCCAACAAGGGTACATGAAGAAAAAGAAGACTAAGAAAAAACAAAAACAAGCTAAATTAAGTAAGCCAGATCAGTACCGCTCTTCCGATGGGACAACGATTTTAGTTGGGAAAAATAATCTGCAAAATGATCAATTGACCCTTAAGACAGCACGGAAATCAGATATTTGGCTGCACACAAAGAATATTCCAGGGTCACATGTTATCATTCAATCTGCTGATCCTAGTGAAGAAACGCTTTTAGAAGCTGCTAATATTGCTGCTTACTTCTCAAAATCGCAGTTATCTGCATCCGTTCCAGTAGATTATGTTGAAGTGAAAAAAATAAAAAAACCAAATGGTGCAAAACCAGGTTTCGTCATCTATGAGGGACAACGCACCTTATTCGTAACACCGGATAAAGATTTGGTCAACCGCTTGAAAGAGTAAGAACTAAAAGTAACGCATACCTTTTAAAAAGAGGTGTGCGTTACTTTTTTTATGGGCTCTTCGTCAACTGGTGTGGATACTCAAAATAAAATTTATTCTGGAATATACAGGTTTGCTTGTGGAGCCGTGGCACCGTCTATAAGCCTGTGGTTGTCATAGTTGTTGCTACTTTAGTAGCTTACAAACATGATATACTTGGGCATTATGCCCACAGTGCTTCATTTCAAGCTTCAAACAAACCATAATCGCGCTAAAGCGCCAACGTTTTGTAATTCTCATTGAATCCAATACACGGCTACAAGCAACCCTATTCCTTCATAAATTTTTGATGAGTCATTTCTTTCATTTATTTATCCACGCCAAAAATTATTCAGCCTTTTTATTTATTTAGCCAATTGATTGGATCTTTTTTCCACTCTTTTAAAAGAGTGATTTCGGATGCATCAATCAGCCCTTTTTCTAATGCTCCTTCAATCAAAGCAGAATAATTCGTCAATGTATTTAATTGGATCTTGTTTTTCGAGAAATTTGCTATTCCTTGTGGCAACTCATAAGTAAAGATTGCTGCGACCCCTAAGACTTGAGCACCTTCATTGGAGGCTGCTTGCACTGCTTCGATGACACTTCCACCGGTGGAAATCAAATCCTCGATCACGACCATTTTCTGATCATGCGTTATCCGCCCTTCGATTTGATTTCCTTTGCCGTGATCTTTCGCTTTACTTCGGATGTAAACCATCGGTAAGTCCAGCAATTCCGCTACCCATGCAGCATGAGGAATACCGGCCGTCGCTGTGCCCGCAATGACTTCTACTTCTGGGTAATGCTTTTTGATCAATTCTGCTAAGCTTTTTGCAATGTCTCGGCGAACTGCGGGGTAACTCATGGTGATCCGATTATCACAATAAATCGGACTTTTCATTCCGCTGGCCCATGTAAACGGGTCTGTTGGGTTTAAACTTACAGCTTCTATCGCTAATAATTTTTCAGCAATTCTTTTTTCATTGCTCATTTTTCTTATCCACTCCATTCCACTGCTCTTTGATAGCATAATAAGCAGCAACAGGGTCCTCAGCTTGTATGATAGGCCGACCGACAACAATGTATGAAGCTCCTTCTTTTCTAGCTGTAAAAGGTGTAGCGATTCGTTTTTGATCTCCAACAGCCATTCCTTCTAGACGTATTCCCGGAGTAACACATAAAAAATCTTTTGCTGTATTTTCTTTTATTTGACGTGCTTCTAAAGCAGAACAAACGACACCGTCTAAACCTGCTGACTGCGTTAGTTTTGCATAATGGATCACGCTCTCCAGTAAAGAAACTGGAATCAGCTGTTCGTGTTGCATGGTTTCTTGTGTGGTCGAAGTCAATTGCGTGACCGCGATCACTTTAGGCCGTTTTCTGCCAATCGATGTCCCTGAAATGATGCCTTCCATCGCGGCTTCCATCATTTCTCGTCCACCCGCAGCATGAACAGTGATCATGTCGACCTCAAGTGCAGCTATTCCTTTCAGTGAACGTTGGACCGTATTTGGAATATCATGCAGTTTTAAATCTAAAAAAACATCATGACCTAATTGTTTAAGTGTTGTTACGATCTCTGGCCCATTTTGATAAAACAATTCCATACCTACTTTAACAAATAGCGATTCATCATTAAACTGAGCTAAAAACTGCTTTACTTGAGGCAACGTTGCGAAATCTAACGCAATAATGGGTCTATTTGTCATCTTTTTGACCTGCCTTTACTTCTTCTATCAACGACTCAATGGATTCGATGCCCAGTTCATCCATTCGCTTAGGTAACGCTTCGATCAGTTCTTTGCAAATCAGTGGATTAGCATAATTCGCGGTACCGACCGCGACTGCACTGGCTCCAGCCATCAGCATTTCGAGCACATCGTCAACAGTTGAAAGTCCGCCCATTCCAATGATGGGAATTGAAACTGCCCGTGAGACTTGATAAACCATTCGGATAGCAATTGGTTTGATTGCCGCACCAGAAAGTCCGCCTGTCTTATTCGCTAAGATCGGTTTTTTGGTCGCTAAATCAATACTCATTCCTACTACAGTATTGATCATACTGATCCCATCTGCTCCGCCTTTTTCAGCAGCCTGAGCTATTTCTACTATGTTGGTTACATTTGGGGTCAACTTAATATAAATTGGAACCGTCGCGACCGCTTTTACTGCTTTAGTGATTTCATAAACCGATTCAGGGCTGGAACCAAAAGTTAACCCACCTTCTTTCACATTTGGACAAGAAACATTGATTTCAAGTGCACGGACTACTGAAGATCGGCACAATTTTTTTGTGACTTCACAGTAATCCTCAATTGTTGTTCCGGCTACGCTCGCGATCACTGGTGTATTGAATCGAGCTAATGCAGGCAGCTTTTCGGCTACGATCACGTCAACACCTGGATTTTTCAAGCCTACCGCATTCAAAACTCCCGTTTCTAAATGATGGTAGCGTGGATTCGCATTTCCTGCTCGTGCATCAATAGTCGTTGATTTAATGATAATGGCCCCTAATAGATCGTAGTCATACTTGTCCAGATGAAGTTCACCAAAGCCAAATGTTCCACTGGCAGGCATAATGGGATTTTTTAAAGCTAGTCCTGGTAGTTTTACTGCTAAACGATTCATTTGTTGACCTCCATTTAGTTTTCTTTTAATCAAATCGATTCTTGCACCTTTTTCGCATGCTATAACGGACTTATCATGAGGTTACGCGATTCAAGCACGTTCAGAATAGCTGCGACCGTATCAAGTGACGTCAGTAAAGGTATGCCTTGCTCAATAGCTGCTTTTCGTATCACTTTGCCATCATTTATTACGCCCATTCCGGTCGTCAGCGTATTGATAACTAGTTGAATACCATTCCCTTGAATAAGATCCAATACCGTTTCATCAACTTCTTGATGGATTTTCGCTGCTATTTTTACCTGCAGCTGATTCTTTGCAAAGTACTGTCCGGTCCCCTCAGTCGTAACGATCGTGTAGCCAATGTTATAAAAGCGTTTGGCTAAAGCTAGCGATTCTTCTTTGTCTTCATCAGAGATCGTAAACAATACCGTTCCGTGATCTTGCAAATGCATGTAACTTCCTTCAAAAGCTTTGTAAAGAGCTTTCTCCAGTGTTGTATCGCTTCCCATGACTTCTCCTGTTGATTTCATTTCAGGGCCTAATAAAGCGTCTACCTTGTTCAATTTAGTAAAGGAGAATACAGGAGCTTTCACATGAATGAGTTCAGACTCTTTATACAAGCCGTTGGTATATCCTTGTTCTTTTAAAGATTGGCCTAAAATCACTTTAGTTGCTACTTGAGCCATTGGGATCCCGGTCACTTTACTTAAAAAGGGAACTGTACGACTGGCACGAGGGTTAACCTCGATAACATAGACGGTGTTGTCATGGATCACAAACTGAACATTCATCATGCCCAAACAATTCAGGCCAAGAGCTAAGCGAGTAGTGTAGTCGACGATCGTATTTTGGATTTCTTTGGATAAGGATTGAGGCGGATAAACGGCCATCGAATCTCCTGAATGGACACCCGAGCGTTCAATGTGCTCCATAATGCCCGGAATAAGGACTGATTCACCATCACAGATTGCATCCAATTCAACTTCTTTTCCGACTAAATACCGGTCGATCAAGACCGGGTGTTCAGGTGAAGCTTTGACCGCATTTCGCATATAATTTTCTAAATCCGGTTGTGTGTCTACGATCTGCATCCCGCGCCCGCCTAAAACATAACTTGGACGAACTAAAACGGGATAGCTGATTCGATCTGCAATAGCGACTGCTTCTTGTTCAGTTGTCGCTGTCGCTCCTAAGGGTTGAGGAACTTTAAGTTCATTCAAAGCTTGTTCGAATAGATCCCGGTTTTCAGCTCGATCCAAATCTTCTACACTGGTTCCTAATAGGGTCACACCCATTTCCGTTAACGGTTCTGCCAAGTTGATGGCTGTTTGCCCTCCAAATTGAACGATCACCCCAACTGGCTGCTCCAGCCGAATGACATGCATCACGTCTTCTAAAGTCAAAGGTTCAAAATACAGTTTATCTGAAATAGAAAAGTCAGTTGAAACGGTTTCTGGATTGCTGTTCATGATGATCGCTTCATAGCCTGCTTGTTGAATGGCTTTAACCGAGTGGACCGTGGCGTAATCAAATTCTACCCCTTGTCCGATTCGTATGGGACCGGATCCTAAAACTAAAACCGATTGCTTAGCTGAAACAATGCTCTCATTCTCTTCTTCATACGTACTATAAAAATAAGGCGTGTTGGACTCAAACTCTGCTGCACACGTATCGACTGTCTTGTAGACTGGAACAATATCATTCTTATAACGCAATTCTGATACGGCTCGTTCAGAGGTATCCCATAACTGAGCGATCGCTTTATCTGAGAAGCCGTATTCTTTTGCGGTAGTTAAGGCATCAATATCTTTAACACTTTGTTTCAGTTCCTCTTCTAATTCCACGATATGCAGTAACTTATCTAAGAAAAACAAATCGATTTTTGTTAAGTTTGCCAAGTCTTCGATCGGATAGCCACGCCTTATACCTTCTACTAAGTAGAATAAGCGATCATCTTCGGCATTGATCATTTTTCCAATTAGTGCTTCGTCTTCGGCTTGGGAAGCTTCCTCTAATAAGACATGAGATGCCCCTATCTCTAGCGAACGTACCGCTTTTAATAAGGCTTCTTCTAGTGTCCGACCAATCGCCATAACTTCACCCGTAGCTTTCATCTGTGTCCCAAGTTGGCGGTCGCCGTGTTCAAATTTATCAAATGGCCAACGGGGGATTTTCGCAACGACATAATCGAGCGCTGGTTCAAACTCAGCGTACGTTGTCCCGGTCACTGGGTTCTTCATCTCATCAAGCGTTAAGCCGACTGCAATTTTTGCGGCTAATTTAGCGATTGGGTAACCCGTTGCTTTACTTGCTAAAGCTGAAGAGCGACTGACACGCGGGTTCACTTCAATGATGTAATAATTTGAACTAGCTGGGTCAAGAGCTAATTGAACATTGCATCCTCCTTCAATCTCTAAAGCGCGAATAATTTTTAAGGATGCATCACGCAGCATTTGATGCTCTCTGTCCGTTAAGGTTTGTGTGGGAGCAAAAACGATTGAATCTCCGGTATGGATCCCAACTGGATCGAAATTTTCCATGTTACAGACAACGATTGCATTATCCTTTTTGTCTCGCATCACTTCGTACTCGATTTCTTTATACCCGGCTATACTGATTTCGACTAAACACTGACTAACAGGCGATAATTTTAATCCATTCGTAACGGTCTCTTTCAACTCTTCCTCGTTATCACAAATCCCCCCACCTGTTCCGCCTAGTGTAAAGGCTGGGCGGACGATGACTGGAAAGCCGACTTTTTCAGCAAATAACAAAGCGGCTGCAACCGTATGGACAATATCACTTTCTGGTACAGGTTCGTTTAACTCATGCATCAATTTACGGAATAAATCTCTGTCTTCTGCTTGGTCGATCGCGCTTAATTTGGTTCCAAGCAATTCAATACTTAATTCCTCAAGGATCCCAGAATTGGCTAATTCCATAGCCATGTTGAGTCCCGTTTGTCCGCCTAGGGTCGGAACGATAGCATCTGGACGTTCCTTTCGTAAGATACGAGAGACAAACTCTAAGGTGATCGGTTCGATGTAAACTTTATCCGCAATTTCTTTATCCGTCATGATCGTAGCGGGATTGGAGTTGACCAATACGACTTCGTAACCTTCTTCTCTTAAGGCCAGACACGCTTGAGTACCCGCGTAATCGAATTCAGCTGCTTGGCCAATGACGATCGGCCCTGAACCGATGACCATGATTTTTGTTAGATCTGTCCGTTTAGGCATTCTTTTTTGTCTCCTTCCAAGCATCCATTGATTCCATAAACTGATCAAACAGGTGAGCGGCATCGTGTGGTCCCGGTGCAGCGTCCGGATGATATTGAACACTGAACACGGGATGATGACGGTGCTTGACGCCTTCTACTGTTCCGTCATTCAATTCGATATGAGTCACAAACAATTTTTCTTTATCGATCGAATTGGCGTCAACTGCGTATCCATGATTCTGCGAAGTGAAATCAATTCTCCCGGTTGCGATTTCCTTTACCGGATGGTTAAATCCTCGGTGCCCAAATTTCATTTTGAACGTGCTGGCTCCATTTGCTAAAGCAATCAATTGATGACCTAAACAGATTCCGAATATTGGCAATTTCTCTTGGATAGTTTGAATTACCGTAAGGACATTTGGTAGTGATGTTGGATCTCCTGGACCATTAGTCAACAGCACCCCATCTGGATTTAAGCTTAGGATCGTTTCGGCGGTCGTATTGTATGGCAGGACAGTCACGTGACAATCTCTTTTATTTAATTCTTTTAAGATACTCTGTTTTAATCCGAAATCAATAACGACCACGTTTTTCCCTTCACCCGGACTAACGTATGGACGAGTCGTTGACACTTGAGCAACTTGATTTGGCGGGAAAACAGTCGCTTTTAATTGATCGAAAGCATGCTTGATATCATCTTCAGCATCAATGATCAATCCGCGCATCGTGCCCTGTTCTCGAATGAGTCGTGTGAGTTTTCTTGTATCGACACCGGCTATCCCAGGTATTTTTTTGATTTTCAAGAATTCATCTAAACTCATTTGACTTCTCCAATGAGAGGGGACGCGAGCAAATTCTTTTACGATCACGGCTTTCATTGTTGGATCGATCGATTCGTAATCCTCTCGGTTGATCCCGGTATTCCCGACCAAAGGATAAGTGAAAACCAACATTTGGCCATTGTATGACTGGTCGGTAATCGATTCTTGGTAACCTGTCATCCCTGTTGAGAAAACGACTTCTCCAAGAGCGTCATTTGTCGAGCCAAAACCTCTTCCTTTGAAGATGCTTCCGTCTTCAAGCAATAATAATCGTTTCATCTTATCGATCCCTCCTTATAGACGACTATTCCATCGACCAGTGTCATGGTTGTTGTCCCTTTGACTTCCCATCCGATAAACGGTGTATTCGTTGCTAAGGAAAGAAATTCTTCGGCTAGGATTTTTTTTGGAGTCGTTAGATCAAAGAAGGCTAAATCAGCTTTTTGACCAACCTCGATCGTTCCACCTTCTAAACCAAATACTTTTGCCGGTTTATACGACATCCAGTCGATAAGTTGGGCAAGTGTTGCAAGCCCTGGCCCAACTAAATGAGTGTACAACAGGGAAAAAGCTGTTTCACTGCCCACGATCCCAAATGGCGAGCCTACCATTCCACCTGTTTTTTCTGCTTTACTATGTGGAGCATGGTCCGTTGCGATCAGATCGATCGTACCGTCCACTAACCCATCGATCAACGCTTGCCGATCATCCGCGCCTCGCAATGGCGGATTCATTTTATAGATGCTGGAATCAGCCGGAATATCGTTTTCTGTTAATAATAAATGATGAGGAGTCACTTCAGCGGTTACGTTTATACCCGCACGTTTTGCCTCACGAATGACCCATACGCTTTCTTTTGTTGAAACATGGCAAACATGATAATGAGCTCCGGTTGCCTCACTCAGCAAAACGTCTCGTGCGATTTGACTCGCTTCGGTTGCACTGAGGATCCCTGGCAGTCCCAATTCCTTGTTACGCGTTCCTTCGTGCATGACACCGCCAAATAATAGCGAATCATCTTCTGTATGTGCCACGATAACAGTTTGTTTTTTAGCGGCTTCTTTCATGGCTAAGTACATCGTACCAGCTGTTTGAACGCCTACTCCGTCATTCGTAAAGGCAAAGGCTCCTGCTGTTAATAATGCGGTTTGATTTGTTAGTGTAGTACTGTGCAAGCCCATCGTGATCGGTGCATACTGTTTGACTTTCACTACCGCATCTTGTGCTATTTTCGCTTGTAGGGCGGCCATTTTTTCAGCTGTATCCGGTTCTGGTCGTACATTCGGCATGGCACAAATAGTTGTGAACCCGCCGCGCGCAGCTGCCATCGTTCCTGTCCTGATGGTTTCCTTATAAGAAAAACCCGGTTCTCTTAAGTGGACATGGACATCGATTAAACCTGGTGTAACTAATGCTCCTTGAGCATCAATAATTTCATCTGTAGCTGAACTTAGCTCGGTGAGATCTTCTCCAATGGCTTGAATCGTTTCTTGTTTGATCAAAAGTTCAATTGGCCTGTATGCTTCTTTTTGATTCAACATAATAGCATTTTTTATCCAGATCGTCATCTATTCATCTCCTGAGGTGAAAGTATCATCAGCTTGTTTGCCCGTTTTATTTCGTCCAGCTATGATCGCTTCTAAAATAGCCATCCTTGCATACACGCCATTCGACATTTG
Organism: Carnobacterium sp. ISL-102; assembly: GCF_018612935.1. Classification (NCBI taxonomy): domain Bacteria; kingdom Bacillati; phylum Bacillota; class Bacilli; order Lactobacillales; family Carnobacteriaceae; genus Carnobacterium; species Carnobacterium sp. ISL-102. Next base: position 104,772 of record NZ_JAGGRF010000003.1, read on the forward strand.
AGTCACGATTCTTGATCGACTACACTCGACGAGCGAGCTTTCCAATTCCACATCACGATTGACTGGTGCAGGATGCATAATGATTGCTGCCGGCTTCATTTTCTTTTCACGTGTTTCGTTAAGACCATAATTATCCAAGTAAGTTTCAATACTGACCGTTTCGTGCGTTTCATGACGTTCGTGTTGCACACGCAACAGCATCACAACATCTACTTCAGAAACCAAATCATCGATGGCTAAATAGTTGCCATACTCGCTAAATGATCCGTCTATCCATTGATCAGGACCAGAAAAGAACACCTCTGCTCCAAGCCGCTTCAGCATAGTCATATTTGACTTAGCGACTCTTGAATGCTTCAAGTCACCGACGATTGCTATTTTCAAACCGTCAAAATGGCCATATTCTTCATAGATCGTCATTAAATCTAGTAAACATTGACTTGGGTGCTGACCTGTTCCATCGCCTCCGTTGATGATGGCACATTTAATGGAAGAACTAGTGATCAATTCTGTATAAAAAGCTTCTTTACTGTCTCGGATGACAGCAATGTCCGTTCCTAGCGCTGACATAGTCAAAACGGTGTCATAAAGGCTCTCACCTTTTTTGATACTGCTTGTGGAAGGTTCAAAGTCAATGATTTCAATGCCTAATTTTTTTTCAGCCATTTCAAAACTTTTATGCGTACGCGTACTGTTTTCAAAGAACAAATTCACGGCATAAAGAGGATCCTTTATCTGCGTTGGAAGGATCCCTTTTTTTAATTGTGATGCCCGTTTGATTAAAGTAAGGACCTCTTCATTTGTTAAAGCTTCTACAGAAATAAAATGGTCTAAAGCCATCGATGCATAAATTTTTTCCATTGTCTTCTTCCTCCTGGTCCGTTTTTATTTGTGAGAGTAGTCAAACAGTATAAAAAAAGAACCTAAAGTTTATTGAAAACTTTAGGTTCTAGAATAATCCCCCCGCAGCTGGCTTTGCATTTCCAGCAAAGGATCCGGGTGGTATTATCGCAATGACCTTATTAGTCTCACAGGGCTAATTTAAAGTTTCACTTGATTTTTATTTAGTTAGTTATTTAGTTAGTTAGTTAGTTAGTTAGTTTTTGAATCAGAACATGATCTTCTCCGTCAAGTTCTTCGACCCCGACTTTGATTTGTTCTCCCAAGGATGTCGGAATATTTTTACCTACGAAATCCGCACGAATCGGCAATTCTCTGTGTCCTCTATCAACAAGTACTGCTACAGAAATTTTACTTGGGCGACCTAGATCCATTAAAGCATCTAGCGCTGCGCGAATCGTTCTGCCGGTATACAAGACATCATCAATTAAAATCACTTGTTTGCCTTCAATGGGTACAGGAATATTCGATCCATTTATGCGAGGTTCATTAGCAGAATCAATTGAATGGACATCATCTCGGTAAAGTGAGATATCTAATTCACCGACTGGAATATCCACACCTTCTAATTGTTTCATCCGCTCAGCAATTCTTCGTGCAAGATAAATGCCGCGTGTTTTGATGCCAACTAAAATCAGGTCCTCTATTCCTTTGTTTCTTTCAATGATCTCATAGGTGATACGCGTTAAAGCTCGTTTCACAGCAGCTTGATCAACTACTTCTACTTCTGATTTGATCGACATGTTTTCCCCTCCATTTTTTAATATCGCTTTAATAGGACCCGCCAATAGAAAATGCCCTCTTAACCTTTAATGGTCGAAGAGGGCATATTACTGTTGAGTAATATAAGAGAAGGCACAGTCACCTTTTCTTACTATGCTCCTTCTTAGTCTCACAGGACTAGGATTAAAGGATATTTTATATTTCTGTCACTTTTGACTATACAGAGCGTCTTTTAAAAAGTCAATCAAAAAAGTTATTCATCTCTTAGTTTTGTTAAGGTATCTTCAAACAACTGTGGCAATGGCGCTTCAAAAGTTAAAAATTCATCAGTAGTTGGATGTTTGAATCCTAGTACTTGGGCATGTAAAAATTGTCCTTTGCCTTCTAAGGTTTTTCTAGGGCCATAAATTGGATCTCCAGCAAGAGGATAACCAATGTATTTCATATGGACTCTGATTTGGTGCGTTCTGCCAGTTTCTAGTTTCAATGAAACCAAAGTGAAATCTTTAAACCGTTCAAGAACGGTAAAATGTGTCACAGCTTCTCTTCCACCATCGATGATATCTTGTTTTTTGCGGTCTATTTTTGAGCGCCCAAGCGGAGCATCGATCGTCCCTTTTTCATGAGGGATCACACCATGAACGAGTGCTATATACTCTCTCACAGAGGTTTTATCTTTTAATTGAGCGGCTAATTTTTCATGCGCTACATCATTTTTAGCAACCATCAACAAACCTGAAGTATCTTTATCGATTCGATGAACGATCCCTGGACGAATGGTCCCATTGATGCCAGACAAATCATTGATGTGATACATCAACGCATGCACTAAAGTTCCTGTTTGATGACCAGCAGAAGGATGAACGACCATTCCTTGTGCTTTATTCACCACTACGACATCTTCATCTTGATAAACGATCTCGATAGGAATGTTTTCTGCAAGCACTTCTAAAGAGACAAGCTCTGGTTCAATAACGGAAATAGCATCTCCTGCTTGTACTTTGTAATTGGGTTTTAATTGTTCGCCATTTATCAATACATTTCCTTCTTTGATCCATTGTTGGATATGTGAACGGGTGATCTTTGGCAGCAATTCAGTCAACACTTTGTCTAAGCGACCTGTTTCTTCTTTGATAATAAAATTATGTTCTTGTAACATGCTCGATCTCCTTTTTTTTAAACCTTCTCTTTGCAATCTAGGAATGGTTTAGTGTTTCTTTTTTTCATTTCTTTCGTCTATGAAAACAAAAATAATCATTAGGAAAACCCCAATACTTAAAGACATATCAGCTATATTAAAAATCGGAAAATCAATAAATTCTAAACGAACCATATCAATAACGTATTCAAACCGAATGCGATCAATAAAATTCCCTAATGAACCAGCTAGAATAAGTGCTAACGCGGTTGAAAACAAACGACTTTGTTTGCCATATTTTTGCAAGTAATAGATGACTACACTTACTACTACAATCGTTACAAGATAAAAAAACCACATCTGTCCTTCTAAAATGCTCCAAGCTGCACCGGTGTTTTGAATGTACATCCAAGATAAAACGTTTGGAATAACTTCTACTATTTCATATAAGTCAATATTCTGCACGGTTAAAAGTTTAGTGAACTGATCAGCGGCCACTATGATGGCTGCTAAGATATAATATACGAACATATTAGCCCTCTCTTTACTTCATTCTGTTTTACACTTACTAATCCATTTTACATGATTCTCTAGTTAAGAGATAGTTTTTTATTTTTGATTGCTTACTATCCGATATTAAATAACTGGTCATATCACTTTAGAAATTAAGAAGCGTTTGTTATACTGGAGGAAGTTGCTCATTTAATATAGAACGTGATGCGGTATCCTAGACGTTCTTTTCTTTGGGCCGATTTTGGTTAAACTAATAAAGGGAGTTTTGTAAAAGATGAAAAAAAGATATTTAGCTACAAATTTATTTGCCGTCTCGTTGTTCTTGACTGCTTGCAGCACGAATGATGTTGCAGAAGCTATCGAATCAACTACATCAGTTGAAACGAAAACAGAACAAATCGTGGATGACTTAAATGCCATTACTGAGCAAGAAAAAAATTTACAACAGACTTTTGAAGCGACTCTTTCAAAAGACGAGTCATTAAGTACATTTGGAGATGGTACCTCCAGTGTTTTTGAAAATGTCGATGCGCGTTCCGCTTCTCTTTCTGAATTAAAGGAAACAACTGCAGCTATGAAAGAGGAACAAATACTCTTAGATGAAAAAATGAGTGATGATTTGCCACAAGAAGAATTGGATAAATTGACCACAAGTATCGAACACTTAACGGCTAGTTTAGATGATTATGTCACTCATTATGAGACCGTATTGGCAGAACAAGCAACCTACTTTACGGATCTAAGTAAAAAAGAAGCCACCTACGAAACACTTACAACGGGTATGGAAACGATCAATGAACAAGACGCAAAAACAAAAGAATGGCTTTTACAGTTAGACCAGCAGCTAGTCGAGGTACAAGCTTCACATAAAACTACAATGAAATCACTTGACCAATTAAATGAAGCCTCAAACTAAACGAATTGTAAAGGAGTCTTAAAAATGAAACTGATTTTGCTAGGAGTTTCCCTTATGAGTGCCTTTGTCTTAAGCGGTTGCCAGACGTCTGACGCAGCTGATCAAGATGCAAGCAGCTCATTTGTTTCTGACGCAAGTGAAAATCAATCTGATCAACCAAATGAAAAAATAGCAAGTGAAGCAAGCAGTACCGCTCAAAGTTTAATAGACTCTACAGAAGAACTGCCTGCTGAAAAAGAAGCTTACCGCTATCGAATAAACGCCGCTACTTCAGTTGTTGAACCGATCGATGAAACTATTGATCCAAAAGTTGCGCTGTTAACATTCGATGACGCTCCTGATCAACATGCCGTAGAGATAGCTGAACAGTTAAAAATGATCAACGCACCCGCCATTTTCTTTGTAAACGGTATGTACATAGCATCAGACGAAGGCAAAGATAAGTTGAAACAACTTTACGATATGGGATTCGCCATCGGTAATCATACCCAAACGCATCCAAATTTAAGTACCATCAGTCCTGAGGAACAGCGAGAAGAGATTATCGCAACCAATGAAGCCATATATGAAGTAATCGGTGAAAAACCGCACTTCTTCCGTGCTCCTCATGGTGTGACAACTGAAATTTCTGCTGCGATAATGGCTGAAGAAGGCATGGTTTCGATGAATTGGACATATGGGTATGATTGGGAGGCTAATTACCAAAATAGCGAAGCTTTAACCGATATCATGCTGAATACAGATTATTTAAATAACGGCGCTAATTTATTGATGCACGATCGTTCATGGACAAATGATGCGGTTGTTTCAATTGCTGAGGGCTTAATTGAAAAAGGCTATACTTTAGTTGATCCTAACTTTATTGAATTACCTGAGAGAGAGGAATAAATGATTATGAGAAATAAAGCATCATTCTGGTTTGGTTTATTAGCAACAACGGGGGTCGTATTTTCTCCACTAAGTGTCTCTGCTGAAGAGAACCCTGAACCTACTTTACTAGAGATCAACACAGAACCCATTCTAAGCAAACCTGCCAAGTTCCCTGCTAAATTTATTTATGACAGCGGAATTGATATCGACTATCCCGAAAATGGCGTAAAAGGTATTTACGTTACAGCTAACTCGGCTAGTGGAACAGATAAAATGAAAGAATTAACGAACTTTGCTCATTCTAGTGGTTTAAATGCTATGGTGATCGATGTAAAAGATGATTTTGGGAAAATGACGATGGATCTTAAATCGGAAAATAAAATTATTCAACAAAACACTGAAGCACTTGTAACAGACCCAACGAGTATGATGAAGCATTTAGAAGAAAATAAGATTTACCCTATTGCACGTATCGTGGTATTTAGGGACACTGTATTAGCTGAAGCTAGACCTGACCTTTCGTTTAAAAAAGTAGATGGTACTGTTTGGAAAGATAACGGTAATCATGCTTTTGTTAACCCTTTTTCTAAAGAAGTATGGGATTACAATATCGAAGTTGCTAAACAAGCAGCTAAAATGGGCTTTAAAGAAATCCAATTTGATTACGTCCGCTTTCCTGAAGGCTTTGAAAACAAGAGTGATTCATTGACATACTCTCGTGGCGCTCATGAAACAAGCGACTTAGATGATGTCCAACAACGAGTTGAAGCTGTTACTGGTTTCGTTAAATACGCTCGTGAAGAGTTAGACCCATATGGTGTTGAAATTTCAGTAGATATTTTTGGCTATGCCGCTACTGTTCCAGAAGCGCCTGGTATCGGACAAAACTTTGCTAAGATCTCTGAAAATGTGGATGTCATTTCTTCAATGATCTATCCGAGTCATTGGAACACTTACTTCGGAATTCAAAAGCCTGATTTAGAACCTTATAAATTAGTTTCTGAATATATAAAAGTAGAAAATGACTTACTTTCAGGTTTAGAAACGCCTCCTAAATCCAGACCTTGGTTGCAAGATTTTACCGCTTCTTACTTAGGGGCAGGAAATTACCAAAACTATGGTGCGGCGCAAGTCGAAGACCAAGTAAGAGCTTTGCATGATGCTGGAGTAAATGAATTCTTGCTTTGGGATGCTACAAACACCTATACAGAAGGTGTAAATTACAATATGGAATAAAAAGGGAGAGACTTGGACTTATGTCCTAGTCTCTTTTCCTGTCCAACTAGTGATTCTAAAGGTACTTTTAAAAAGCAGTCTCATCAGTAGCAAACGAGACTGCCATTGACTGCCTTACCTTTAAAATCTTTTTATCAAAAATTTCACGTGGGATCAGTTACCTGAAATTTCTGCCGGAATAGGATTGGCTTGTAGCCTAAAATGAAGCACTGTGGGCAAATAATGCCCAAGTGTATCATGTTTGTAAGCTGCTAAAGCAGCAACAACCATGACAACTTTCTCTTTAGGCTTCAGGCGTTCCCATGGCTCTCCACAAGCAAAACCGTTATTCCAGAAGAAATTTCTTTTTGAAATACCACCACTATTTATTAAACAATCAATAAATTATAGAACAAAAAAAATCTGCTCATCAGTTTACTGATAAGCAGATCTTTTTTCTTATTCTCAACTAGTTATGCCCCAGTCTCCCCTTTTTTTATGGAACAGATACGATCTCACCTGTATCCAGCAAGCAAAGATAGGTTTCAGTTACTTTTTTATCTAAAATAGATTCCAATGCAGATCGGTATAGATTCATTTGACCTTTGTACTTCTCTAGCATATTTTGGCCTGCTTGTGATCCATAATGATCCACTCTATCTGTTTTGTAATCAAATAAAACAATATGATCTTCCAATTCGATGTAGCCGTCAATAATTCCGTGAATCAAAATTTTATCCTCAGCATCGCCATTCATATCGGTAAAGATTTTTTCAGCTTCCAATAAAAGTGAGAAAGGTTCTTCACGATGAACATCTTTTGCATCCGCTAAAATCATTTTTCCTAATGGTGTATTAAAAAACTGAACCAACTGTCCTACTTTGATTTTTGAAGCAACTTCTTCTTTTAGAACCCCATCTTTGATCAGTGTCGCGATCAAAACTTCAATCGATTCTTTAGTAGGCGTTGTTTTTAAATCAACGGCTTGCATGACTGAGTGAGTTGCCGTTCCTATCTCGGCACTCGAAGGAACGGTCAATTCTGCCATAAATAAAGGTCGGTCCAACGTTTCTTCAACGTAACGGTTTCGATTTCTTGGTTGATTGATATCAATTTTCACCATTTGATCGCTTTCGGGTTCCTCAAATAAGCGTTTGATTTCGGAAACGGATTGATAACTCGTTGTATGAGAAGCCCCTTCATGTTCATAGGTATAATTCATCAATGCTAAAGCTTTTTCAACTGTTTCTTTTGTTGTTCCATCTGCTGTTGTCTTTTCTTGCAACTGATCTAACTTTTCTAGCCAGTTTTCATCTAAATCAGTGTCTTTTGAAACCATTCGTTCTTGGATCGCACTTTCATCATAAAAATGGATCGCAAATCGAGCTGGATGGTTTGTGATCTCGCCATTTCGAGCGATGAAAGAAGTGACATCATTTTCGCTTGAAGGGTGGCGGATCAAAGATAATCCGATCCATTTCATTAAACTACCAGCTGTGAACCGGATATCAGCTGGTAAAACTGTTGGCGAATGAGAACTGACTACACCCCACTCTTTCCAAGCGGCCTCTTCATCCTTATAAGACCCCACTAAAAACAACTTTTCTTCTGCTCGGGTCAATGCAACATATAACTTCCGCATTTCCTCCGATAATAATTTTGTTTTCTTTTCTACTTTTAAGGCTGTTTCTGGCAAAGATGGGTAACGAATACGCCGATCTAAATCTTTATAGTCTGTCCCTACACCATATGTTTCATTAAAAACATAACTTTTCTTGATATCCTGCAAATTAAATTTCTTCGTTAAATCGAGGACAAAGACAACTGGAAACTCTAAGCCTTTGCTAGCATGGATCGTCATGACCCGAACAGCATCTTCATCTTCCGATATAGCTGTAGGTTCTGCTAAATCTTTATCTTTTTCTTGCATTTTTTCAATAAAGCGGACAAATTGGAACAACCCTTTAAAACTTGTTTTTTCGTAACTAGCTGCACGCTCATATAAAGCATGCAGATTAGCTTTGCGTTGTTTTCCTGAACTCATACCTCCAACATAGTCTAAAAAGCCTGTATCATCATAAATTGTCCAAATAAGCGCAACTAAGTGGTCACGACGAGCGATTTCTCGCCATTTGTTTAACCGAATCATGAAAACAGTGACTTTATCGTATAAATTTGAAGTAAAGCGACTGCTTTTCTCTACGCCTGGGTAGGTCTGATAAAATGTTCTTAGGGCCTCGTAGTAATCGCCCGTTTTTTGGCTGATCCTAATAGCGGCTAATTCGTTTTCATCTAAACCCACAAGCGGTGAGCGCAAGACTGCAGCTAAAGGAATATCTTGATAAGGATTATCGATAATTTTTAATAATGACATCATGATCGTGATCTCAGTCGTTTGAAAATAATTTTGCGTATCATTTACCTGAAGAGGAATAGCCAATCGTTTAAACATTTCCATTAAAACCAAGTTATTCTTTTTTGTCGGTGTCAATAAGACAATGTCTTTGTAACTGATGGGCCGAGTCATTTTGGAACGTTTGTCATAGATCGGAAATTGAGTTTGAATAAGTTCTTTTATTTTTTGCCCGACCATCAATAATTCGCCTTCAGTCTTATCTTCAATGCGCATATCCCAATTGATCGATTCGGTCTCTTCTTCCTCATCCTCACTATCGTTTGTGCCTTTTTCATAAATCAACAGTTCCGGCTGATGCTTTTGCAAGTCTGGAAAACCCGTAAATCCTTGGACTAATTGAGCTGCTTGATCATAATCCATTTGTCCGACAACTTTGTCCATCAGTTGTTCAAAAATCAAATTAGTAAACTGCAAGACTTCTCCTCTAGAACGGAAATTCTCAGCTAATATAATGCGCTCACCCGATTGATGGTGTCCATATTGTTCATATTTTTTTAAAAATAATCCCGGATCAGCTAACCGAAACGAATAAATCGATTGTTTGACATCTCCTACCATAAACAAATTCCCCTGATCGGTTTGGTCATGCGCTAGCCAGCGTAAAATATTTTCTTGGAGTTGATTGATATCTTGGTATTCATCAACCATGACTTCGTTAAATTTAGCGCGGTAGTGCATAGCCGCTTCAGTTGGGACCCACTCTTCGTTTTGGATCTGAGCTAAGATCTGCAGTGTCAAATGTTCTAAATCATTAAAATCTAATACATTACGTTCATCTTTACGTTGACGGTAGGCATCTGTGAACAGTTGCGTGACCCGTGCCATTTCATCTACCAGCGGTGCTGCATTCAACATAAGATCGATTTGTTCTTGCGGTGAAGCAGAAAAATAATCGTTGGCTAATTCTTTGAATCGCTTCTTGTACTCATCTCTTAAATGTTTCATTTCTTCGGCTGTTTCTTTTAGCGCTTCCTCAGTACCTTTTTTGACCGACTTCCAACGCGCAAATTCAAATACTTTGCAGCCATCGTATGCTGCTTGATAATTATTTTCTTTGATATGTGTTTGGATCTCTTGTAAAGCCAGCCATTCGCTACGAACTAATTCTGTTTGATTCTTTAGTTCCTCGCTGCCTTCTCCTAGTTGAGCTGCAACTTGAGAAAGTTCGACCAGACTATCTAATACGGATACTATTTGTGGTCTTAACAGTTCTTTGAACAAAACGCCATTTGTTAAGTTGTTGTCTTCAACACGATACAAATAAGACAACTGTTCCAACCAGACAGCTGGTCTAGGATTGGCTCTTGAAAATTCATATAACGAGAAAATCAAATCTGTTAAGCCTGCATCGCTTCGATCATTTGAATAAGAGGCTGTCAGAGCTTTAAATAAGCTGTCTTCTTCGCCATACAACACTTCTCGTACTTCTTCCCAAACATTTTCTTTCAATAAAAGAATCTCTGTTTCATCCGTCAATAAACGAAAAATCGGGTCTAAATCAATCAAATAATAATAGCGGCGAATGACTTGAAGACAAAAAGCGTGCAGCGTGCTGATAGACGCTTGGTTGATTAACGTTACTTGTCTAGTAAGGTGTCGTTTTAATGCTAGATCGCTTTCCGAAGTGACCGCTTCTTGGATCGCAACTTGGATTCGAGCTTTCATTTCCTTAGCAGCAGCTTCTGTATAGGTCACAATCAGCATTTCATCAACATTTGTACCAGCTTTTATTTTTTCGATCACACGTTGGACAAGAACCGTTGTTTTTCCTGAACCAGCCGAAGCAGATACCAATATGTTGTGCCCTGCTTCATAGATAGCTTGCCATTGTCCATCTGTATACTGACTATTTTCAGGTTTTAGCGGAAGTGGGTTCATCATTCTTCATTTCCCTCCTGTTCTTCTTGTATTTTCTTAAGAATATCTTCTCTTTTCAATGAATCCATCCGGCGGTAATTATTTTCTGGCAACATCGCATCAAATTGCGAAACGGCGCGCAATGGTCCGTTAACGGTTGGAATAAACTGTCTTTTTTCATAAAAAGGATTCAGCGTTGTGACGCCATCAACTATCTTATTACCGGCATCGATGATCAATTTTTTATTGTGTTGGCGTAAAGCCGTCATTTCGTCTAGGGTGACAAATTTATTGGATTTTAAGGCTTCACTTCTTAATTGATTAAAAGGATACACCAGTGAAGCAGTCGTCGGTTCGATCGTTGGATCAAGCGAGAGAAGCATCTCTTCATCTTCAAGCAGCAATCCATCCATTTTATAAGACTTCAACAATTCTTTGATATAGGCATCCTCATCCAAAAAAGTTCCTTTTTTCATAAAAGGGTTGGATACATGCAGGTAAAACGCACCCGCGGGTTTAGCTTCGTGACCGATTAAGTCAACTGCATTTTGAAGCGCCGTATCCAAGTATGTGATCATCTGCATCGCTAATCCATAATAGGCATCCTGGTAATTAAATTTATGCGCACTTGACTTGTAATCTACTACACTCAGGTAATACTCATCCCCGAGCGACATAGCATCCACTCGGTCGATTTTGCCACGCAGATAAAGAGTACCGCCATTATTGAGTGGAAAGGATAATCCCTCAATGCCTTTTTGAAGCGCGACTTGACCAAATAATACTTCGGTCTGAATGTTCTTCATATTTGTGCGTCGGCTTTGATTGCCGATGACCCACACCATTTTTTTGATGGTTTGGCCTAATTGATCACGAATGTATTTCATTCGATTAGACGCATTTAGGATCGAGAATTTCGCCTTGCCATAGAGTTCAGTCAAGACCTCTGCCGTTAGTTCCTCAAGAGACTCTTCGTTCAATTGATCGAAACTCAGATTTTTTTGAATGATTGTTTTAAATAACTGATCCAGTGCATCATGGAAGAATTCCCCCGTACCAGCTGGTGAAAGTTCAAAAACATCTCGTTCTTTTAGTTTCAACCCGTAAGTCAAGAAATGACCATAATGATCTGCATAAAAAGCTTCTAGTCGAGAAACAGATAAATACAAGTCTTTGCCATACAGTTCTGTCGCAATCGAACTCTTTAGAGGCATCGCCAGATTTTTTTTAACTAAACTAACAAGCAAGTGATTAAAATCACGGACTACTTGTTTATCTTGTTTAAAGAAAATATATAGATTTTGCCAAAATGCATTCAATTGCCCTTTTTGATCTTGCTCTTTGCGTAAAACCATCAAAAGCTGGCTGATGGTCGTTTTCTTCGTTCCAACAAAATGCAATAATTCTGTTTCGCTTGGATTTTCTAAGGATGTGATGTCCATTAATTTCGTTTGAATAGGCAGATGGAATGCTTTTGCTATCCGATCCACATAGGGTGATAATTTCGGACCGTTTTTTGTTTCGTCACTTGTCGGGTAACTAAAAATCAATTTTTCGGAAGAATCTAAGAAAGCTTGATACGCAATAAATGGTTCGGAGGCCATGACGGCTTCAACAGCTGGCTTTAAATACTGTGTATCGTCTAAGAAATCTGAAAATAAATCGCGGTCTTCTTCAGTCAAGATACTTTTATTTTCGGTTTTAGCTGGCAAATGAGCATCTGTAACACCTAGCATGAACGTGACTTTCGCAGTTCCGATCCGGGTGCCTTCAATTCCTGAAAATGTCACTTGATCAATACTTGGCGGAACCATGCTGTAAGTAGCGTTATCAAATCCAGTCATTAAAATAGCGTGGAAACTATCCAGTTCGAACGGCTCATCTCCTAATACCTCAACATACTCATCTAACAGTTGCAAAAAAGTTTGCCATGTTTGTTCATGTTTGCGTGCTTTTTCAAGATCATTGTCTTCAATGGCTTGATCTCGCCAAAAGCCTATCTGGTCTTTAACACCGATAGTTTCCATAAATAAATAGAGTTCTTTAGCAGCCTCTCTACTCGTTTTGGCTTTTTCTAACCGTTTAAAAAATGGAATCAGTATCCCTGAAAGATCGGTTTTGATAGAATTAGCAATTTGTTCGATGCGTTGGTCATTATCTGACTGGAACGCTGCATCTTCATAAAAATAACGTGTATAATGCCAAGGCTCAGTTTTTGTCCAGTGGTAACCTTCGTATCCATAGGCCAGCAGCACATTTTCGGTGATATCTACTCGTTCTCTGAATGTTTGTGTGCGCTGGATATGCTGACTCACACGTTGCGTCCGTTCTTTTGCAAGCGGTTCTTGCCCATCCGTCATGGGAATCACTAATTCTGTCCTGAGCAGCCGCATCACATCTGCATAGCGCCAATTGCGTTTGTAGATGTTCACTAATGTATCTAGGACTTCAATGAGCGGATGTTGATTCATCAATTCTGCGCTGTCAATAAACAGCTCAATGTTATGGCTAATAAATAAGGGTTCTATGATGGCTAAATAATCATCCATATTACGGGTCAAGACCAAAATATCTTTATACCGATAATAGCCAGAGGCAACCAGTTTACGAATCTCTTTCGCAACATGCGTTATTTCTGCTTGCTTATTTTCTGCTGCCCATATCTCAACGCTATTTCCGACTGCATCAGGATCAGATAAAGGCTTATGTGTTGCTGGAGTGAGTTGACTTGTCTCTACCCAAAACGCTTCCAGTTGATTTAATTCAGCACAATAAGCTGCATCTATTTCTTGGATGATTTTATCTTTATAAACAGGCACATCATTTTGGCGAGCCAATTGATACAATTTATAGTAAGTCGTACCGGATGTTTGAAACAGATTATGCATTTCCGGTTTTTCAACGGCATAGCCTTTGTCTGCAGTCAGTGCAATGGTCACTTTTTTAGCGGCTTTCATCAACGCCAGGATGAGTGCTTGTTCTTGAGCAGTAAATTGATAATAACTCTCAATAAAAATCGTCGTACCAGATAAATCTAATTCGCCTACTTTTTGGATCAATGCAGACACAATGTCTTCTGACTCGATATATTTATTCAGTAAAGCTGCGTCAAATGCTTGATAGATCAAAGATAGATCGCGCAATTTCAATTTAAAATCGGCTTCTTTAGGTGAATTCCCTAAATTAATGATCATTTGATCTAAATCGACTTGAGAGATACGTCCGCTGCGCAATTCTAAAAATAAATCAGTCATTTGTTGAACAAAGCCATCTTTCCTAACTTCGCCACGGTAAATAGTCAATTCTTCTTCATGTTCGATCAATAATTTACGGATCAGCATTGATAATCCAGTCGTTGTTAACTGTGGCTTAGCATAAATATCCGTATCTTTTAACCAGTACCAAGCTAATCGTGTAAAACTGAATACTTGTAAATGCATCATGCCCATCATCAGTTTCTTTTTAAAATAAGGATAGTCACTTAGCTTTTCTAGCGTTGTCATTTCAGCTTGAAATTTAATATGGTCTGGCACTAAATAAAAAATAGACTCTTTTGTATTTTTCGTCAGAATTTCTGCTATCTCATCGAGCAGGACCGAACGTTTATCACGATTCGCGCGGCCTAAAACAAATTGCAACCCCATAGTGTTTCACACATCCTCTCATTCAACTTCTGTCCCTTTTATTTTAACATACGCAAAAAAATAAGACCTATACGAAATGAAAATTGTATAGGTCTTTTTATTTTATTTCATGAAATTATAAAAAATAGACGAATAAGAAAATAGCAACGGCTGTTCCCAGAGCAAAGATTGCTTTAAAAGATCCTTTGGTCGTTTTATGGCGAAATAAATGCATACTTAAGATGCCGCCAAAACCGCCGCCAACAAGACCTAAACCTAAAAGTGTCTTTTCAGGAATTCTCCATTGTCTCTTGACCGCTTTTCGTTTATCTATGCCCATCAGCAGAAACAAAAGACTATTGCATAAAAGAAGGTAAGCAGCTACTATAGTCATTCATTAAACTCCTTTGACAGCATTTAGACGCGCAATTTCAACAATAACAGCTGTAGCTTTTTCCATACTTTCAACTGCTACAAATTCATAACGGCCATGAAAGTTCTCTCCACCGGCAAAAATATTCGGTGTTGGCAGCCCCATAAAGGAAATTTTAGAGCCGTCTGTTCCACCGCGAATCGGTTCAATAATTGGTTTGATAGCTAAATTATTCATTGCTTCTTCAGCAATATCGACTACGGTCATATCTTTTTCAATGATCTCACCCATATTGTAGTAAGAATCATTTAATTCGATCGTGACGCGTTCGCTTCCATAAGCCTCATTTAATTTAGCCGCTTGTTCTAACATAAAGGCTTTACGGGCTTCAAATTTTTTGCGATCATGGTCTCGGATAATATACGTTAATGTTGCTTCATCAACTTCACCAGTGATTCCCACTAAATGATAGAATCCTTCACGACCTTCTGTTTTCTCCGGCACTTCATCTTGAGGCAATAAGGCATCAAAAGCCATTCCGATTTTCGCAGCATTTACCATCGTATTTTTAGCTGTGCCTGGGTGAACATTTTTGCCTTGGATCTTAACCACAGCTGCTGCTGCATTAAAACTCTCGAATTCTAATTCGCCAACTGGACCGCCATCCATGGTGTAAGCAAATGTCGCATTGAATCCAGGAACATCAAAACGATCTGCTCCGATACCAATCTCTTCATCTGGACCAAAACCAACACGAATATCGCCATGTTCAATAGAATCATCATTGATCAATATTTCCATAGCCGTCATGATTTCAGCGATCCCAGCTTTATCATCAGCTCCTAATAAAGTCGTTCCATCGGTCGTGATCAATGTTTGACCAATATAATTTTTTAAATTAGGAAAATCTTTCGGATCTAAAACAACTTGTTGTTCTTCATTTAAGACAATTGCTTCTCCATTGTATTGTTCATGGAATTGCGGGTTCACATTTTCCACATTGAAGTCAGCCGTATCTAAATGAGCTATAAAGCCGACAGTCGGTACTTTTTTAGCTGTATTACTTGGCAAAGTAGCCGTCACGTAGCCATTGCTTTTATTATAAGCGATA
The DNA here is from genome assembly GCF_018612935.1 of Carnobacterium sp. ISL-102. NCBI lineage: Bacteria > Bacillati > Bacillota > Bacilli > Lactobacillales > Carnobacteriaceae > Carnobacterium > Carnobacterium sp. ISL-102. Next base: position 120,427 of record NZ_JAGGRF010000003.1, read on the forward strand.
TCGCTTAGTCCGATTTCTTTTAGCTCTTCCATTAACGTTTTAGCAAATTCAACTTGGCTTTGCGTTGAAGGGATCGTCGAGCTGTTCTCATCAGAACGGGTCTCTGTTTTTACATAACGAATAAAACGTGGTACAAGATTTTCATACATAACAGATATCTTCCTTTCAAAAATCTTTTTTTTAAATAAAGCTATAAGGATCCGTATTCAAATCCGATTGAATGATGTCAAAATCCCATTCGGCTTCTGTTTTCCATTCTGTAAACAAGTCAACTAATCGCGGTTTACAGATACTTTCAATGTGATGACCTGGATCGATCACACTTAATCCATCGGCTAACATATCATGAGCCGTATGGTAATAAACATCTCCAGTGATAAAAACATCTGCATTTTTTTTAAGCGCATCTGGGTAGTATTTCCCTGCATCTCCACCGCATACTGCTACGCGTTGGATCAGTTTATCTTTATCCGACGTAACATAACGTAAGCCTGATACCCCGAAAAGATCTTTCACTTTTTGAGCAAAGTCATGAACTGAAATAGGTTCAGCTAAATTCCCCACTCTTCCCAAACCATAGTCATCAACAAAATTTTCAATGGTATATAGATCGTATGGTGGTTCTTCATACGGGTGAGCTTCAAATAAAGCTTTTTCAATCGTTTGCGTTAATTGTTCTGGAAAAACGACTTCAATTCGAGCCTCAGCTACACGCTCAGGTTGGTCAAGTTCTCCTATTTTAGGATTGGCCTGATTGATCGGTGTAAACCGTCCAACACCTTCAAAGGTATACGTGCAATCCTTATAATTGGGACCTATTTGACCTGCTCCTGCATCTGTTAAAGCTTTTCGAACTTCTGCCTCATTTTCTCTAGGAACAAATACCGCAATTTTTTTATAAGAAAATTGCTTCGTTACATGCATAATTTCAGTCTTTTTTAATGCTAACGCATCTGCTAGCCACGTATTCATACCATTAGTAGCCACGTCCAAATTCGTATGAGCCGCATAAACGGTTATATCATGCTTCAACAAATCAGCGTACATGTTGATTTGTGCATTGTCTGTAGCTAGATTTTTGATTGGACGAAAAATAGGCGGGTGATGAGCAAAAATAAAATCAACCTCTTTTTCGATTGCTTCTTGCACTACTTCAGGACGAATGTCTAACGTGACCATCATTTTCTTGATAGGTTTATTCAAGGTTCCTACTGCTAGCCCAACCGGATCCCCAGCTTCAGCCAATTGTTTTGGAGCAAATGATTCAAATTTTTGGATAAACTCACTTCCATAAGTCTCAGTCATTTCAGCACCCCTTCTATTTCTTGGATCTCTGCTTGAAATTGTATACTTTTAGCGGTTTGGTCTGTACTTGATTTTGTTAAGCTGTCAAGAATGCGCTGATTTTTTTCAAGTTCTTTTTGCCACTTCTTTTTAAAAATAGCAGAGTTTTCATCTTTCAAATAAAAACCAAACGTCAACTGAGTCGCTGTGGCCGTTGGTTTTTTTGATGGATCTTTTACTGCGACCATCAATTCATAAATTTTATCATTTTCTTCAATAAGTTCTTCAGCCGTAACGGTATAACAATGTGCAACTAACCATTCGCGTAACGTTTTTTCGCCTATATTCGGCTGTAAAATCAAACGTTCTTTACCAGTCAGATGGCCTTTTTTAAGCCCACTATCTAAAATAGCCGCAATCAATAAACCGCCCATACCACATATGGTAATAGCCGTTATTTCATCTTCTTTAGAAATAACTTCTAATCCATCACCTAAACGAACACTGATTTTTTCTGTTAACCCTAAACGTTTCACTTGATTTTGTGCCGCTTGAAATGGGCCTTCAACAATTTCCCCCGCTATAGCGAAAGCAACTTTTTCCTTACTTGCTAAAGCACAAGGCAAATAAGCGTGGTCAGAACCGATATCTGCTAAATGATCACCCGGTTCAACATAAGACGCAGCTCTGCTTAAACGTAGCGATAATTGACTTTCATCCATACTTATCACTTCTTTCTTTTAATAAATTGCTTATCCTTCGAAGAACTCTTCATCCATCAAGTAACCTTCTGCGGCATCTTTAGAATGAAAAACTCCTTCAACTTGATCATTTGGCAATGCTACAAGCCATGTAGGATTATCATAGACTAACTTTAAGATATCGCCTTTATTGTCGAACCATAGTTCAGTGTAGCCTTCTTCATAGCCATCAGCGGTTTTCTTTAAATGAGCAATTGCTTGATCCACTAATGAACGGATAGTTTCTTCCGTTTCGTCTCTAACAGAAATGTACCCTTTATCTGTTTCTTCTTTAGGCAAATAGCCTGCATAAATCAACGCGTTTCCATTCGGGTGTAGGAAACGTACGGCCATTGTCTTAGGTACTGCACTATCTTTAAAATGGTAATTCAATCGGTTCATCGATACTTTTGTTGCAGTCAGTTCTTCATAACTATCAAAGATAGCCTTTTTTTCTTCAAATGATAACATGTCATTCATCCCTTCATTTTTACATCGTTTACTATTATACCAGTTTTTTTATCTATCGTTCATAATTATCTCTATAAACGAAAGAAGATCGCCCAAGTAACGCTCATTTTGGACGACCATTTTATTTTGTTATTCTAAAAAGTCTTTTAATTGTTTTGAACGACTTGGGTGACGCAATTTGCGAAGTGCTTTAGCTTCAATTTGACGAATACGCTCGCGCGTAACGCCAAATACTTTGCCGACATCTTCAAGCGTACGGTTACGCCCATCATCAAGACCAAAACGTAAACGCAATACATTTTCTTCACGGTCTGTCAGTGTATCTAGTACATCTTCTAATTGTTCTTTTAACAATTCATAAGCAGCGTTTTCTGCTGGACTAGTTGCATCGTGATCCTCGATAAAGTCGCCTAAATGAGAATCGTCTTCTTCCCCGATCGGAGTTTCTAGAGAAACCGGTTCTTGAGCAATTTTTAGGATCTCACGAACTTTTTCAGTTGGCAGATCCATTTCTGCTCCGATTTCCTCTGGTGTAGGTTCGCGTCCTAGATCTTGTAATAATTGACGTTGGATACGGATCAACTTATTGATTGTTTCAACCATGTGTACTGGGATACGAATGGTGCGAGCTTGGTCGGCAATAGCACGCGTAATAGCTTGACGGATCCACCAAGTAGCATACGTAGAGAATTTAAAGCCTTTTTTGTAATCGAATTTTTCAACAGCTTTCATCAATCCCATGTTTCCTTCTTGGATCAGATCTAAGAACTGCATCCCACGTCCAACATAGCGTTTGGCAATACTTACAACTAAACGTAAGTTAGCTTCTGCAAGACGTTGGCGTGCTTCTTGATCGCCTTCTTCGATTTTTATAGCCAATTCCACTTCTTGAGCTGCAGTCAATAAATTCACTCGCCCGATTTCTTTTAAATACATTCTGACGGGATCATTGATTTTTACTCCGGGAGGAGCTGTTAAGTCTTCTGGTTTTTCTGCGTCTTTTTCTGCTTTCATTTCTTTGATTTTTAGTTGTCGAGCTGTTGGGCCACCATCGTCTCCAACCACTCCAACACCTGCATCTTCAACTGTTTGGATCAGTGCATCCATTTTTTCAGCATTTAAAGAAAAAGGAGTTGCTATTTTATTTGTTAATTCATCGTAATGAACGGTCCCTACTATCTTGTGCTCTTTGATAAAACTCTTGACTTCGTTATCATACGCTTTTTTTGTTGTTATTTTTTTTTCAGCCATTAAAAAGCCTCCTCTTTTAAAATTACTAACACTTGTTACCAGGATTTCACTTATTTATTTTTTAATAAACGAGATAGATCGACTACTTCAATCATTAATACACGAAGCTGCTCTTTATCGCCTCGCCTAGATGCTTCTGTCAGGGCTTCTTGTTTTTCTTTCAAACGCATTTGAAGAACCGATTTCCTCGAAATCATATCCAGGTAATCTTCTACTTCTCTTGCAGAGATTTCATCACTTATTGACAAAAGCTCAATTTCAACAATCAGATTTTTCAATTCTGATTCTTTTACAAAGTCAATAAACGCATCAATAGGCCCTTCATTATCTGTATGCTCTCGGAAACTTTCATATAAAATAAACAACATTTGGTATTCATCGTGCACAAAATGAAAATCAGCTGAACCATCTTTAACGATTATCCAGGCTTCTTCAAAATGAAACAAGCGATTTAATAATAAACGCTCTGCATATTCAATGTTATCTGGTTTTCTTTTTTGCATGTGTACTTGAGGATAATTCACTTCAACAGTCTGCTTTGGATACGTTTGTTGTTGTTTTTCTTTTGTTCGTTGATTACGAGAATCATGAAATTTTTGCTGAAACTGTTCCTTTAAAGAATCAATAGAGAGTTCGAATTCATTCGCTAATTGTTTAAAGTAAAGTTCACGTTCAACAGCCGAAGTGACCGAGAGCAGTTCAGCTAATATTTTCTCAATGTACCCTAAGCGTTCACTCTCATTTGATAGATTGAGCGATTTACGGTAATAAGCCATTTTGAAGCCAAAAAGCGTCTCTCTTCCATGAGCAATCAATTCATTGAAAGCACCAGCCCCATTTTTTTTAATGTGCTCATCTGGATCCATACCTTCAGAGAAACGAATAATATCGATATCAAAATTAGTCTCTGCTGCTAAAAGATCACTGGCTCTCTTGGTCGCCTCAATTCCTGCCGGATCTCCATCATATGCAATCAATACATGATCCGTTACTCGATCGATCAAATGGATTTGCTCGTTCGTAAGGCTGGTTCCCATTGAAGCAACTCCATTGGTTACCCCGGCTTTCCAAGCTGCTATAACATCCATAAAACCTTCAAATAATATAACTTCTTTTTCTCGTCTTATGGATGGACGTGCAAGATCAAAATTAAACAGAACCGTTCGTTTATTAAATAGCTGGGTTTCAGGACTATTTAAATATTTAGGTGCGCCCTCATCAGCTTCTTGCTGAAAAATACGTCCCGAAAAAGCAACGGTCTTCCCTTGCTGGTTTCGAATAGGAAATATGATTCGATTGTAAAATCGGTCAAGCAGATCTCCATTATCTTTTTCCACAAATAGACCCGTTTTTTTCAACAATTCTTGCTCACTATTTTTCCCAAGTAAATATTGTTGCAGCATAGTTCGTTCTCGCGGAGCAAACCCAATATTAAATGTATCAATTATATCTCGAGTCAATCCTCTTTGAGTTAAATACTCTAAAGCATCTTCTCCGATTTTTGTATTCAACAGAATATGATGAAATAATTCAGCACTTTCTTCATGGATACGAATCAGTTTTTCTTTTGTTGAGTCGTTCGTTTTATTTTTATGGTCGTGATCGTGTACTAAGGAATCATCTAGTTGAAATTGACCCAGTTCAGCTGTTTTAATGACCGCTTCTGGAAAAGTTAATCCATCGACTTCCATTAAAAAAGTAAACACATTACCGCCACGTCCACAACTAAAACAGTGAAAAATTTGTTTTTCTTCTGTTACCGAAAATGAAGGAGTTCGTTCTTCATGAAAAGGACAAAAGCCAAAAAGATTTTTACCTTTCTTTTTTAATTGAACATACTGACTGACAACATCCACTATATTGGTTTCTTGCCGTATTTTATTGACAGTTTCTTCTGGAATCATCATTGCCAAGCTGTTCACCTCTTAGTAAAAAATAAAGAACGTTAGGTTCTGTCAGAAAGACTATCCAGTCTCTAAAAGCCGCACTCATAAACAAGTGCGACTTTATTCTCTAAATCTATTATCAGACAGAACTATACATTTTTCATAATAGCACATTCTGTGAAAAAAAACAATTTTTTAAAATGAATAACATAAACAATTTATTATAATTAAAACCACCGGCATAAACCTTATCGATACAAAAATACGATTTGATTATTTTATTGTTACACGTTTGATTTCGCATTTAAATTTATGTACTGCCTTATTTAGAGACTAACGAAAAAACCCAGTATTTTTAAAAACCTGATAGGATTTTAAAAATACTGGGTTCTCAAGAACAATTCATTTTATTTTAGCCACAGTTGCAGCAAATGAGTTACGACTCATCAGCGCTTTCCAGACAGCATGAGCTAGAATGAAATCGATCATGCTATGAATGATCGTGCCTGCTCCGACTAATAAGAAAACAGATTGCAAGAATCCTTGCGTATAATAAGCCGTTGTCATTTCTCCACCAAAATAAAAAACAGAAACGACAGCCACCTCAGAAACGGCATGCAACACACCAATAAAAAAAGAATAGAATTGTGTTTTAATGCTGGATTGAAGAATATCAGGCTTTTTAAGCAGGATATAAGATCCTAACCCTGCAAAAATGACATGAGTCAAAGCTCTTAATGTGATGATAATTGGAAATCCTCCCAGCAGAAAACCTACAGCTGTTCCCAAAGCTACGGTTATCGCAACCATCGGCGAGATAAACATAGCGATAAAAATAGCAACATGGCTAGCTAATGTGAAAGAAGCTGGCTCTAGGATTAATTTGACCGGTGAGATCATGGGAATCAAAATACCTATAGCTACTAATAACGCTGCTATAGTCAATTTATGAACTTTATTCGTTTTCATATCAACAACTCCTATCATTAAATACACCTTTACACGTGTCAAGACACATCGATAAATTTAATTATAGGTGATTTCAGCAAGTTGTCAAGACACCTTTTAATTCTTGTACAATAGACCTAAACTATCAAGCTCTTTTTTGATACGATCAAATGTTTTTTTGTCTGCACATGCAATGGTATGCAAATGAACACCACCTGTTAATTCAGATAGTAAATTGGCTTGTTTATTCTCTATCGTTTCCATAAATCGATCTGCATCGTAACGTGAAGAAATCGATAACCGCCCTCTCAGCTCCCCATATATCGGATGTTCAACGATAACATCTACTACTTCTCCCCCATTATCCACTACCGCATACAATTCAGTTTTTGTTTCCGCTGCACTGTGGTGACTGGCTAGTTGGCCGACAAATTTATTTGTCATAGATGCTGATTCTAATACGTATCCTTTTGGAGTAGCTATGACATCAACACCGCTCGCTCTTAATAAAGCTACATCGCCTACAATGATTTGCCGACTCACACTTAGCAATGCCGCTAATTTCCTGGCACTTAGCGGTCTATTTTCCTGTGATAAAATTGAAACAATGCTGTCTCTTCTTTTAGTTGCCTCCATAAAAAATCAGTCCTTTTCAATTTTTACACTCTTTTTATGCTCATTATACCTTAATTTATTTCAATTAAAGCTTTTAAAATGAAATTGTTAGGAGCAAGAACTCTTTCAAAGTATGCTATACTTTAAAAAAAGTTTTCAATAAGGAGATCAAATGAAAAAAATCATACTTGTTTTTCTTCTGTTTATTGGTCTAGCTATTCCCTTTTGCCTATATGGCTATCAACAGAATCGTTCATTAGATATCGAGCATCAAACCATCCTATTAGATGACTTACCGCAAGAGTTAGATCAATTAAAAATTGTCCATCTATCTGATACGCATTTCGAACGAAATCGTATTTCAATTGAGACATTACTTTCAGCCATCAAGCAAGCACAACCTGATTTCATTTTCTTGACTGGAGATTTGATCGATCGTACGGCTGATTTAAGCAAGATACCGTTAGAGGAATTTGGTCGTTCATTAGTCGCTATTGCACCAACCTATGCCGTATCTGGGAATCACGAAACAAGCAGCGGACAGTTAACAGAATGGGAACATAACATTAACGATAGCGGTATTGTTCTATTAAATAATGAGCAGCTCACCTTAGCGGTTAACGGTACTCAACTTGCTTTAGCCGGTGTTAGTGATGAAAGCTATCCTGATGAAGTACCCATAGTGGATGCTGCAAGTAATGATACACCTGTTCTGCTGCTCGCTCATCATCCTGAATACTTTGAGCAGTATATTACTTCCAACCCACTGATCCAGCCGGATATCATATTTAGCGGGCATGCCCACGGCGGACAAATAAGACTTCCACTTATCGGCCCTTTATACGCCCCTGGTCAAGGCTTGTTTCCTAAATACACCACCGGAATCTACACTAGTGAGTCAGACCCCTCAAAAAAACTAGTCGTCAGCCGTGGAATCGGAAATAGCGTATTCCCTTTTCGAATCAACAATAAACCCCATTTATTGATCATTACCCTTGAACGGACTAACTAGAAAAAACCACTAGCGTAAGGAAAATAAAAATCCCACTAGTGGTTTATTTTGATCGATTTCATTGACCAAATTGAGCTTCATACAATTTCTTATATGCACCATCAGTTGCGATCAATTCTTGATGACTGCCTTGTTCAACTATTCCTTGTTCATTTACCACAATAATACGCGTAGCATGTTTAATAGTCGCTAATCGATGTGCAATAATCAATGTTGTGCGGCCTTTTGCTAATGAATTTAGTGATTCTTGGATCACTTGTTCTGTCTCTGTATCTAAAGCAGAAGTTGCTTCGTCTAAAATCAAAATCGGAGGATTTTTTAAAAACATTCGCGCAATGGATAATCGTTGTTTTTGCCCACCAGATAATTTCACACCTCTTTCACCAATGATCGTATCTAGCCCCTCAGGCATATCGTTTACAACCTTTTCTAAATGAGCCAATCGAACGGCTTCACTTATTTCTGCTTCACTTGCATCCAGTTTCCCATAAGCAACATTTTCTCTGACACTTCCCGGGAAAAGATAGACATCTTGTTGGACCACGCCAACTTGATTCCGCAATGACTGCATGGTCATATCTTGAATATTGATTCCATCAACGGTTACTTCACCCTCACTCACTTCATAAAAACGAGGCAGCAAATTACAAATAGTCGTCTTACCTGCTCCACTTGGTCCAACAAAGGCAACCGTTTCTCCCGCACGAATCGATAAATTGATCCCATCTAAAACTTTTTTTGATGAGTCATACCAAAAAGAAACATTTTTATAGTCGATATCGCCTTTCAAGCGGTCTACTTCAATCGCATTTTTCTTATCTTGAATAGCCGGTTTTTTATCCAATTCTTCGGTTAACCTCTTGAAACCAGCAATTCCTTTAGGGTAACTTTCAATCATCGTATTTATTTTTTCGATTGGCCGAACAAAAATATTGGCTAGTAGGATAAAGCCTACAAAGTCACCATAACTGATTTCGCCTTGAATGGTGTAATAAGCACCAAAAAACAAGGCAAACAAATTAATTAAACGGATCAGAAAATAATTATACGAAGAACTGATTGCCATCATTTTGTAAAACAAAATTTTCGACTTTCGATAAGCTTGATTCAATACTTCAAATCGGCCGGCCTCGTGCTCTTCATTAGCAAAAGCTTGAATAACACGTATGCCGCTGACAGAAGCTTCGATTCCAGCATTAAATTCACCTAAATCATTAAAAATCTTTGTATTGATCTTGGTCATTCGTTTATTAAAGAACACTAATGCGATCGTGATAAAAGGGACCATCACAAACGTTGCCAAAGCAAGTTGAACATGGACCGTTAACATCAACAAGAAAGCCCCACTTAAAGTAATAAAAGTGATAAATACATCCTCTGGACCATGATGGGCAACTTCTGATATTTCAAATAAGTCGGTAGTCAAGCGCGTCATTAATTTGCCGGTTTTTTGATTATCGTAATAACTAAAAGGCTGTTCTTGCAAGTGCCCATACAATTCACGACGCATATCTGTTTCGATATTCACGCCTAGTTTGTGCCCAAAATAAACAACGACATACTGCAAAGAAGTGTTCACGAGATACAAAAAGAGTAAAGATAGCGAAATTGTTACAATCAATGTCCAATTTGCTGAAGGCAATAAGTCATCTATCACACGGTTGACTACAACTGGAAAAGATAACTCTAAAATAGCTGCGAGTATCGCACAGCCAAAATCTAAGATAAATAATTTTTTATACGGTTTATAATAACTGAAAAAACGTTTTAACATAGCGTCCTCCAAACGGATTTATTTATTTTTCGAACAACTTACTAAGTATGCTATTGCATTTTAGTTTGAACGAATTCTATTAAAATCACCACATGGTTGAATTGTTCATCTTTTGCGGCATAGACAAACGTTACTGGCGATTGCTGCAACTCATCGAAAACATGTTCAATAAACTCTTGTGCATAAGGATTTGATTCTAATTCAGCCCAGTAAGCTTTTTTAAACCAATCAAATTTTTGCGGTTGATGATCAAATTCTTTACGGATTTTTGTCGTTGGAGTGATTTCTTTTGTCCAATCATCTATATCAGCTTTTTGTTTCGATACCCCTCTGGGCCATATTCGGTCCACTAAAATACGATAGCCATCTTCTTTTTGACTTTTTTCATATACTCGTTTCATCGTTAACGGATAATTGATCATCTCTGCTCGCCCCTTTATCTTCCTAAAAAAATAAAACTCCACTAAGGAAAATTCTATCCCTAGTGGAGCATAAAGTAAACTGATTTGTTAAAGGTTACTTAACTACTAATTTGTCTACACTAGCAAAAGATAAAACGAAATTAGAAATCTCCATCAATAAAGCTAAGCGGTTATTGCGAATAGCCTCATTGTCAGTCATGACCATATTTTCATTGAAAAATTCCTCAATCAATGGTTGCAACTGCTCAAATGCTACATAGTTTTTAGCACTATCACTTTCGTCTATCGTTTTTATGATTTCTTCAAATGCTTCATGCAATAATTTTTCAGACTTCGTTTCAAATAAGTCAGTATCCACTTTTATTTTTTCTTGGTCAAGCAGTTCTTCACCTTTACTAGCTAGATTAACGACCCGGGTCAACGCTTCGATCGTCGGTTTAAATACAGCATCTGATACATGACTGTTCAAGACTCGACTAGATTCGATCAATTTTAGTAAATCTTCTTGGCGAGAACTTAAGGCTGCATCAACTACATCATGGCGTATGCTCTCTGCCATTAATAATTGACGGATACGAGCTTTAGTAAAATCCCCTACTTGTGCAGCACTTGACTTGTAACCTTCAATCAAGGAGCTTTGTGCGATAACAGAGGCCGTTAGAATATTTTCTTTCAATGAGATCATTGGAAAAATCCAATTTTTCGATTCAATAATACGAACAATACCATAGGTTTGACGTCTCAAGGCATATGGATCGTTTGATCCAGTTGGGATCATCCCAACTGCAAAGAAACTTAAAACACTTTCCAATTTATCTGCAATAGCTAAAACAGCTCCAACAGACGATTGTGGAAGTTCTCCTTCACTTGAGATCGGCATGTAATGTTCTCTAATAGCTGCAGCTACAACTGGATTCTCACCTTGCGCTAAAGCGTATTTTTCACCCATGACCCCTTGTAATTCAGGAAATTCTCCGACCATGTTGGTCACCAAATCAAATTTGTAAATTTCAGATGCACGATTTAGATCCTTTAATTCAGTAGCAGTCAAACCGACCTGTTTCCCAATTAGTTGGGCAATGGCTTGTACGCGGTTCATTTTTTCATAAATGGACCCGATTTTTTCATGGAACGTCACTAGTTTTAAGCGTTCGACACAAGCAGCTATGGTTAATTTTTGATCTTCTTCATAGAAAAAGCGGCCGTCATCTAAACGGGCAGTCAATACTTTCTCATTTCCTTTAGCAACTGTATCAATGTGTTCGGCATTTCCATTACGGACGGAGATAAAGTAAGGTAGAATAGTGCCTTTATTGTCTCTCACGCCAAAATAGCGCTGATGGTCTTTCATCGACGTGATCAATACCTCTTCTGGCAGATCTAAGTATTTTTTATCAAATGAACCATAAAAAGCAGTTGGGTATTCAATCAAGTTGTTGACTTCTTCTAGTAATTCTTCATCCAATGAAACAGACCATTGATTTGCCTTTGTCAGCTCCTCGATTTGGGTAACGATCATTTGTTTACGTTTGGCACTATCTGCGATAACAAAAACACTCTCCAACGTTTTTTCGTAGTCCAAAGCATCAGGAAATGTTACATCATGCCCTAAAAAACGGTGGCCGCGTGAAGTATTCGCTGTTTGGATATCTAGCAGTTCAAAGGGGATCACTTCTTCATCTAACATAGCTGTCAGCCAATGGAACGGACGGATATATTTAAATGAATGGTTTGCCCAATGCATGCTTACTGGGAATGTCAGTGATGTGATCACTTTATCTAAACCAACTAAAATCTCATTGACTGTTTTTCCTGAAATAAATTTATCAACGTAAACGTACTCGATATCTTTGATCGATTTGAAATAGATATCATCGGTAGTTGCACCTTGTCCTCGAGCAAACCCAATAGCAGCTTTGCTCCAATTGCCTTCAGCATCTTGAGCTATTTTTCGAGCAGGACCTTTTACAGATTCTTGGATATCTTCTTGTTTTTCTACGATATCTTTGACAATAACAGCTAGTCTTCGTGGAGTCGAGAAGGGGATCACTGCTCCATGATTCAACCGATTTTCTTTTAAAAAGGCTGCTATTTTTTGTACTAATTGTTCACTACTTGGGGTAACGATATGAGCTGGAATTTCTTCTAAACCGATTTCTAATAAAAGATTTTTAGTCATCTTAGTTTGCCTCCTTAGTTTCGACAGATTGGTTTTGAAGCAGAGGGAAACCTAATTTCTCACGTTCGGTTACAAAAGCTTTTGCGATCGAACGTGCCATATTTCGAATGCGAGCTAAGTATCCAGCGCGTTCTGTGACGGATACTGCTCCTCTTGCATCTAATAAATTGAACGTGTGGCTGCACTTTAAAACATAATCGTAGGCTGGATGAACTAACCCTGCTTTAATTTGAGCTAAAGCTTCTTTTTCATATTCATTGAATAACATCAAAAGCAACTCTTGATTACTGTTTTCAAAAGCGTATTTTGAATGCTCATATTCAGGTTGAATAAATATTTCACCGTACTTCACGCCTTTTGTCCACTCAATATCATAAACACTATCTACATCTTGAATGTATGAAGCTAAACGTTCTAGTCCGTAAGTAAGTTCGCTTGTTACAGGATTACATTCTAATCCTCCAACTTGTTGGAAGTAGGTAAATTGAGTGATTTCCATCCCATCTAACCAAACTTCCCAACCTAGACCAGCACAACCCATTGATGGATTTTCCCAGTTGTCTTCAACAAAACGAATATCATGTTCTAATGGATCGATCCCTAATAAGCGAAGACTTTCTAAATAAAGTTCTTGGATATCATCAGGTGAAGGTTTCATGACTACTTGAAATTGATGATGTTGAAACAAGCGGTTTGGATTTTCACCATAACGGCCATCTGCTGGACGTCTTGAAGGCTCTACATATGCCGCATTCCAGGGTTCAGGTCCAATCGCACGTAAGAATGTATAGGGACTCATCGTTCCTGCCCCTTTTTCTGTATCGTAAGCTTGGAGCAGCAAGCAGCCTTGATCTGACCAATATTTTTGTAACGTTAAAATAATTTCTTGAAATGTTAAACTATTTTCTTTCATTATGGCATTCTCCTTTTTTTTAAAATTATACGGTCAACTAAAAAATAATACAAAAAAAGTCCCTATGCTGACAATTATCAGCATAGGGACGATAATACAATCGCGGTTCCACCCTAATTCTAGTTTATTAAAAACTAGCATCTCTTTTATCGAACAGCTCCAGAAGGCCTTTCAAAATTTTGTCTATATTTGGCTTACACTATCCCAAATTCGCTCATATAGAAGTAAAATTTTTACTTTTTTCTTTCATCGCTGGTTATTCAATTGTTTCTATCATAGCTTGTTACAAGAACTTTTGTCAATCATTAATTTCATTCTCGTCTGGTGTTTCTTTAGGCGGGACTCTCTTATCGATCAAGAGATTGCCCCACGTATACATCTGATCAATAAATTTTTTACTTTTCAACTTGATTCCGACTGATTCATCATAGATAAGATCGATCAACGTCCTGATCTCGCGTTTTGTTTCTTCTTTAACAGTAATAGAGCCTAGACGATCTAAAGAAATAGCTGAAAATAACCGCACAAAATGAATTGCCTTTTGACTGGAATGGTAACGGTAGCGATCCAGATGCCAATGCTCTTGGCACAGTAATCCTCCATAGCTGCCAGAATAATCAAACGGCCCTTCAGTATTCCCACATACACGGCAACCTCTTAATTCAGGCGAAACACCAAAATATGGAAGGCTTTGGATCTCAAATATATTGACTACTATTTCTGGATCCGTTCCTTCATCAATTTCGGTTAAACACTGGTCTATTTTATGAAACAACGTTCCATCTACAACGCCATCCTCTAAAGCTGCATCTGCTAAATTTAAAATATACGTCGCATAGGCATTTAAAAAGATATCCGTTTGCATACTTTTGTACTGTTCAACTTCTTTTGCATCTCTTATAAAACACAGTCCAGTGTCTCGCATATCAGCTATATACGTTGCCTTCGTAAAGGGCAATACAGCTGTTCTAAGTTTATTTTTTTGCTTTCGCGTTCCTTTGACAAAAAACATTTTTTTCCCAAATCGATTTGTAAATAATTTGACCAATTGATCATTTTCACGATGATTTCGTACAGATAACACAATGCCTTCTACTTCTTCTATTTGAGCCATTTAGAAACCCCCTACGATATGATCTTCGATTAAAAAAACAAACCATAATTATATGGTTTGTTTTTTTATTTGGTCAGTACTTTTTAGTAATCATCTTTACGGTAACCATAGTCTTGCAGACTGGATTGACGGTCACGCCAATCTTTTTGAACTTTTACCCATAGATCAAGATAAATTTTGTCTCCCAATAACACTTCGATATCTCTTCTAGCTCGGATGCCGATATCTTTCAGCATTTTTCCGCCTTTACCGATTATAATACCCTTTTGACTTGAACGTTCAACAATGATTGCTGCGTGTACTTGAACTTTACCCAATTCATTTCGTTGCATACTTTCCACTACTACAGCGACCGAATGAGGCACTTCTTCTCTCGTTAATTCAAGAACTTTTTCGCGAATCAATTCAGAAACGATAAAGTATTCAGGATGATCCGTTACTTGGTCATCTGGATAAAATTGAGGTCCCTCTGGAAGATAGTTTTGCAATTCAGCCAATAATGTATCTACGTTATTTCCGTCTGAAGCTGAGATCGGAATAACTTGCGCAAAGTCTACTAAGGAACGATAATCCTCAATGATCGGCAATAATTGATCAGGATGAATTTTGTCAATTTTATTAAGCACTAAAAACACTGGGCTTTTAGCTGTTTTCAATCTTTCCATAATAAAATTATCACCAGGTCCACGTTTTTCAGCAACGTTTACCATGAATAAAATAACATCTACTTCTCTAAACGCGCTAAACGCTGAACTGACCATGAAATCTCCTAGACGATGTTTAGGTTTATGGATACCAGGAGTATCGATGAATACAATTTGTGATTCTGGGGTAGTATAAATACCCTGAATTTTATTTCTTGTTGTTTGTGCTTTGTCGCTCATGATTGCTATTTTTTGTCCAACGATCTTATTCAACAATGTTGATTTCCCTACATTTGGACGCCCTACAATAGAAACAAAACCTGATTTGTGCTCATTTTTATTTTTCATTAAACCATATCCTCCGATTTAAAAGCTCCGGGCAGCAATTCGCCAACCGTCGTTATTTGTTTATTTCCTTTATTGTTTGTTAATAAAACAGGCATATCTGGTTCACAAAATTCTGCCATTACTTGTCTACATGCACCACAAGGTGAAATTGGGCCGTCTGTATCGCCTGTTACTACCAAGTAATCAAACTTTGTTTTCCCTTCAGAAATAGCTTTGAAAATTGCGGTGCGTTCTGCACAATTGGTTAGACCAAAAGAGGCATTCTCAATATTGCAGCCTGAAAAAATTTCCCCTTCTTTCGTTAAAAAAGCAGCTCCAACTGGAAAATGAGAATAAGGAACATAAGCCTTTTCTAACATATCTGTTGCTTTATTGATTAGTTCTTCAATTTTTTGATCTGTAGTATGCATAAATGTTGATCTCCTTTAATATAGTATTTGCCATAATTTAGGTAAAATAATAAGTGCTGCTACAATAATGGCAAATCCTGCTGTAACTAAAACAGCAGCCGCTGCCATATCTTTTGCTTTTTTTGCCAAAGGATGGTATTGACCTCCAGTAGCTAAGTCGACTACATTTTCGATCACAGTATTCCAAACTTCCATTATAATGACCAAAAAGATACTGAAAATGACCCATAACCATTCATTAATGGCTAAATTTAGGAATACACACAAAATCAAAACGACCGAACCAATCAAAATATGTGAACGCATATTCCTTTCTTCTTGAAATGCCGTTAAAATTCCTTTAAATGCATATTTAAACGAGTCTAAAAACGCAGAATTTTTTCCAACTTCCCCTTTATCTTTTAAGTCCATAGGCTTCTAATATCTCTTTCTGCAACCCAAACATTTCTTTTTCATCTTCAGGATCCATATGATCATATCCATTCAGATGTAAGAAACCATGTAAGGCAAGAAATCCTAATTCTCGATCAAATGAATGTCCATATTCATTTGCTTGGCTCGCGGTTTTATCAACTGAAATGATAATGTCGCCAATATTTCTTGGCATAGGTTCTTCTAGGTTATCAAAGTTGATCGTTAATTCATCTTCTACTTCATCTTCAATTGCAAAACTAATTACATCTGTAGACTGATCTTTTCCACGATAAGTCTTATTAATTTTTTGAATAGCATCATCATCAACAAAAGTTACTGACATTTCTGTATCATTTGGCAACTCTAAATGCTTCCCAGCAAACTCCAATAAAGAATTCACCAATTCTTTCTGTTCAGTTGTGATTTGGTTTGTTTCATCATATAAATCTAATTCCATAAGTACTATCCCCACTCCTTTTTTTACTCTTTTATGCCCAGTTGATTATTCTTTTTTAAAGTCGGATATTCGATCCTGGAATGGAATGTACCATTTAATCCTTCACAAATGGACTTTTCAACTAACTTCAATTCTTGTAATGAGATGGAACACTCATCAAACTGACCATCCGTAATTCTTCCATTAATTAAATTATGAACAAAATTTTCAATGGTCTCTCTAGTAGGATGAGACATTGCCCTTACAGCTGCTTCAGCACTGTCTGCGATATTGATAACTGCTGCTTCTTTAGTTTGTGGTTTAGGACCTGGATACCTAAAATCATCCTCAAGTACAGTATCGTCTTTTTCTTTAGCTACGACATAGAAATATTTCATAAGTGTCGTTCCATGGTGCTGAGCACAAATATCAATGATCGATTGAGGCAGCTTAGCTTTTTCTAGCATTTTTACACCTTCAGAAACATGACCAAAAATAATTTCTTTACTTTCAAAAGGAGTCAACAGGTTATGCGGATTTTCCATTCCAGGAGGTAAATTTTCTATAAAAAAGAGTGAATGACGTAATTTACCAACATCATGATAATAACAAGCTACTCGAGCATATAATGAATCTCCACCAATTGCTCCAACTGCATTTGCACTTAAGTTTGCCACCATCAAACTATGATGATAGGTACCTGGGGCCTTTGTCAGCAGTTCTTTTAATAAAGGATTATTGGGATTGGATAATTCCGTTAACGTTAAAACAGCATTTTCATTGAAAAGCACTTCAATATATGGTGATAGAAGTATGGCCATAAAGTAGGAAATGATGCCGCTGGATAAAGCATATATAACCATTAAAAAGACTTGCTGAGACCACAGCTGTATATTTAAGTATAAAATAAATGAACTGATAAACAAAGCATTAAAGACCGTTACCCAAATGAAGCTTGACCAAAACTGATTTGTGATTTTGGTACGCGTGATCATTGTACCCATCATACCGCTTAAAAGATAAAACAGAACTAATACAATGCTAAAACTTGTTCCTGAATCAGGGCTAAAAATAAAGATAGAAAATGCAGCCGTAAATCCGTTAGCTAATATCCCAAAACGTCTTGCGCCGAATGCTGTCAACAAGGTAGATATTAATGCAGCAGGATATAAAAAACCTATGTATTCTACATCTGCATTTTGAATCAATTGCAAACCTTTCATCAATAATATTGAGACTACCATAATAATTGAGTAAAAGGTAATTTGCCGTCCATGCTCTATTCTATCTTCTTTTCTAGATTTCCCTAAATAAAACAATAAAAGAGCTTGAGTAAAAATTAGAACAATCAAGCCATACATAGCTTGTTTAGAAGAATTATTGTCTAGCAAACCTAACAATTTAAGTTGATGCATATTATTACTATCAACTACATGCCCTTCTTGAATAATTACTTGTCCCTGTAAAATCAATGATGGTTGAACGTTCGCCATTTCTTCTTCTTTTTTCTGCTCAGTAGCAATTGCGTTGTAGATATTATTTTCAACGATTGCATTTTCAACAATCAAACCTGCCACGCGCTGCATACTTGAGTCTAAATCAGAATAGTCCAAATTATTATTTGCTTCCAGTTTAACATCTTTTATTTCTTCGCTTTTTATAGGCTGCGACATAAATTCAGAAACAACTGCTATGATTGATTTTTCCATACTAGTTAAACTGGTTTCATCTGCTGCTAATAGATCCAAGATAGCCCAATCGGGGAACATCTCAATAAAGGTTTCTGTAGAATCATCTAGATTATTCAACTTTTCTTTGAACAATTTTAATAGTTCATCATCCGTTAATTTATCTACTTCTGACGATTGTCGAGAAGATATCGAAGCATTATCTTCTGAAGCTTTTTTTCTAGCTTCTTTTAAATCTTCTTCATATCGTTCATTTGCTTCTTGAATAACTTCATCTACAGTAACAAATAAAATTTCTATTTTTGATATTTGAATGTCTTTTAGATCAGCGTTATACGTGTACACAGGAGAAACGGTTGCAGCAACTGTTTCTTTGTTCTCTTTTGTTTTTTCTTTGTCTTCAACGGTTGCATTTGCACGTATCGTTTCTTCTGCTACTTGAAATAGTTCAATATCTAAAGCCTTTGGTTTAACAGCACTATACATGATTGAAAATAAAATGATAGATGTAAGCAAGAGAATAGAAGGAATATATAATTTTCCCATTTTTTTCTGAAGGCGTATTAAATTTCTTCGCATTCATTCACTTCCTAGTCTTTTTTTCTATACTCGATTTTTTAACATTGTCTTCTTTTATTTCGTTTGATGTTTTTTCTTCGCTATAAGCATTGATGATATGCGTTACTACTGGATGACGTACAACATCATTCGAGTCAAATTGGACAAAATTGATTCCTTTGACTTGGTTTAAAACTTTTTCAGCATGAACGAGTCCGCTCATTGCTCCTCTAGGCAAATCAATTTGAGTAATATCCCCATTTACGATCATCTTTGAACCAAAACCGAGTCGTGTAAGAAACATCTTCATTTGAGCTTTTGTTGTATTTTGTGCTTCATCAAGAATAACAAAGGCATCCTCTAATGTACGCCCTCTCATATAGGCTAAAGGAGCGATTTCAATCACATTTCTGTCCATTAGACGAGTTGTGTGTTCTAAACCATAGACAGCATACAATGCATCATAAATTGGACGTAAGTAAGGATCTACTTTCTCCTTCAGATCTCCAGGTAAAAATCCGAGATGTTCACCTGCTTCTACTGCAGGACGAGTAAGGATAATTCTTTTCACTTCACCTTTTTTCATAGCAGCGACAGCCATTACTACCGCCAAGTAAGTCTTTCCTGTTCCAGCAGGACCTATTCCAAAAGTAATATCGTTCTCTTTGATCGATTGGATATATTGACGCTGACCAAACGTTTTTGCTCTTATCGGTTTGCCGCTATGGTCTTTACCAATTTCTTCTTCATACATACCAATAAAAAAATGCAATGTATTATTTTTTGCCATTTTGATGGCAGTAACAACATCGGATGGTCCTATAAGAATTGAGCGCTTTATTAATTCTTCTAGTTGCTCAAGGATTTGTTCAACTTTTGCTGTGTTCTCTTCTGTGCCAACAATTTCTATATGGCTTCCACGGCTGTTAATGACAACTTCCATTGAGTCTTCTAATAACGCTAAATGTTTATCTTGAGCACCAAATAGAATAGCTGTAGCATTTTCGTTTTTCAAATTTACTAAACGGGTTTCGTTCACTAAGTTAGTCAAACAAACAACACGCTCCTTTTTCTTTCTATAGTTTAAAGAATAGCACATTTTTCGTTTAAAATGAAGCTTTCCTTCTTAGATAGAAGACCAGTACTTAAAAACGAAGCAACAAAAAAAGGTAAAGTTAAGAGATTCCTTAACTTTACCTTTTTCAAAAGACAATTGCTTATCCTTTATGCATTCAATAGTTCTTTTACTAATCGATTGACTTCGTTACCGTTCGCTTTACCTTTTGTTAAAGGCATAACAACTCCCATAACATTTCCAAAATCTTTCATAGATTTAGCATCTACCTTAGTAATAGCTTCTTGAATGATCACTTTAAGCTCGTTTTCAGAAAGTTGTTGAGGTAAATAGTTTCCAACGATATGAATAGCTGCTTCTGTTTGTTCAACTAAGTCTTCTCGACCAGCATCTTTAAACTCTTCAAGAGATTCACGTCGTTGTTTCATTTCGCGAGAAAGAACTGTTAACTCTTCATCCTCACTTAATTCATTACCTTTGCTGATTTGATCATTTTGCAATGCAGCTTTTAACATGCGCATGACAGCTAAAGATTCTTTATCTCTGGCTTTCATCGCAGTTTTAATGTCGTCATTAATGGTTTCTAAAAGTGACAAGACTTTCCCACCCTCAATTCTAAAAGCTTTTTACTAGAATTTACGTTTTCTAGCAGCTTCAGATTTTTTCTTACGTTTCACACTTGGTTTTTCATAGAATTCGCGTTTACGAGCTTCTTGTAAAGTACCTGTTTTTGAAACGGAACGTTTAAAGCGACGAAGAGCATCATCAAGAGATTCATTTTTCTTAAGAACTGTTTTTGACATATTAGATTCCCTCCCTCCGTGCTTGAAAAAGTAACTGTTATTTAGAATACACTAATAAATTAATGAATTCATAAACACAGTCCTTCCTTATTATATAGAATGTATTTTTTTACGTCAACACAACTTTTCCATATTTCAATAAAAATTAGCAGTTTATTGCTCTTTTTTCAATTATTTAAGAACAATTTTCACATTTTCCAAAAATTTCAAACCGATGAGACTCAATTGTACACCCAATTAGTTGATCGTTAAAAAAATTCATTGGACACATTTCGATTTTTTTCGTTTTCCCACAGCTTGTACAAATAAAATGATGATGATGTCCGGCATGTTTACATCTAAACCGAAACATTTTTTCTCCGTTCAATTCTGTTTCTTCAAGAACGTTTAATTTTACAAAAGTGTAGATATTGCGATAAATCGTATCATAGCTAATAGAAGGATATTTTTCTTTTAAATGTAATTGTACCTCTTTAGCTGTTAAATATCGATTTTCAGTAATAAATACGGATAACATATTTTCACGTTTATCTGTGTATTTATAGCCATGTTCTTTCAATGTTTCAATAGCTTGTTCAACTGTTGTCATGTAGATGATCGCCTCCTTTACATGATCCAATTACCAACATTCATTATAACGCATCTGCTATAGCTTAATCAAGTTCTTGATCTCACCTTTTTAAAGTGATTTATTGTTGTTTGGTTCATGGTTCCTGTATACTATTAATGAAGTAAGCAGATTCAAAAAGGAGGAAAAATATGTCTTCACAATCAACTATTAATTTTTACGTTATCTCTGATTCCGTAGGTGGGACAGCTAGTCAACTTGGACAAGCTGCTATGACCCAATTTCCGGATGCAGATATCAAAGTTTCAGCTTACCCATTCATTCGCGGTACAGATACGCTCATATCTATCCTAGAAAAAGCAGTATCTGATGATGCTATCGTTCTTCATACACTGGTGAATGAGGAACTAAACAAGACTGCTCATCTATTTTGTAAAGAACACGGGTTGGTTTGTTTTGACCCATTGTCTCCAATAATCAGTGAGCTAGAAAAACGTTCTGAACTGGCTCCTATACAAAAACCTGGAGCATTACATCTTTTGGATGAAACTTATTTTAACCGCATAAAAGCGATTGAATTTGCAGTGAAATTTGATGACGGTCGTGATCCAAAAGGTTTCTTAGAAGCAGATATCGTATTGCTCGGTATTTCTCGGACCTCAAAAACGCCATTAAGTATGTTTCTAGCTAATCAAAATTATAAGGTGGCCAATTTGCCTCTTGTACCAGAAGCCCATATTCCTGAACAAATCTTTCAAGTAGATCCTAAAAAAATAGTGGGATTAACAAGCGATAGAAAAGCCCTAAACTCTATTCGTCGAGAAAGAATGTTGACCTATGGAATGAATCCTGATACTGAATATTCTAAGTTGGACCGCATTGACAGAGAGTTAGCTTATGCAAAAGAATTATATGATAAATTAAATTGCTTAGTGATCAATGTTTCAAATAAATCTATTGAAGAAACAGCTGCAATCATTGTCAATACCTTACAAATAGAACACAAAAAGTATGAACAACAATAATTTTATAGACTAAACTAACTCATTCAAAATAAAGAGATTAAATCAAAGACTTTTTTCTTTGACTTAATCTCTTTTTAATTATATTTATCTACTTATTCTAGTGTTTCTAAGAACTTGGTCCTTTAGAATCCGCGACTTGATCCGCCGCCACCAGATCCGCCGCCTCCGCCTCCGAAGCCACCGCCGCCAAAACCGCCACCACCGCCTCCGCGGTAACGACTTCCACCAGACATACCAAGTAAGAAAGGCCATATGCTGCTTCGTCTTCCTCTTCCACCACCAGATCCGCCGCCTCCAAAGAAGCTGCTAGCAATAAAAAAGACTAAAACCACGATCAGGATAGCTGGAAACCCTCCATCATCTTCATAATCAGCAGGATCTACGTCGTAACCTGAAAAAATCGTATCATTATCGTACTGATACTCTTCATTAACTTTTACGGCTGTTTCAGTGAAGATACTTTTCAATGCTGTATCGTAATCATCATTTGATAATGCATCTAGATTTCGGTCTAATATAGCCCCAGTTCCGCTATCTGTCAAAGCTCCTTCTAGTCCATAGCCAATCTCAAAACGAATTTCACGCTCTTCAGCAGATAAAAGAATCAAGACTCCATTATCCAAATCAGCACTTCCAATTTGCCATTTTTCAAACAGCTCTACAGTGTACTCTTCAATAGTAATGCCTTGTAAGCTATCTACAGTGGCCACAACTATTTGTGGTTGCTCTTCGGCATCTTCATAATGCTTATTGACGTCAATTATAAATTTTTCTGTCTCATCAGAAAGCAAATTTGCTTCATCGTAAACATAAAACTCATTAGAAGCTTCTGGATAAGTTACTGCCGCCTCAACAGCTAGAGGAGAAAAACTCAAAAGCAATAAACCAAAAGCACTAGTTAAGAAACTAAAAACTGAAAATCGTTTTACTTTTTTCAATGCTTTTCCTCCTTACGCATCGGATGTAAATAGATACTATTCTTCATCGTTATCAAAATTTACTTCAGGAGCTATTTCAGCACCTTCAACTGCTTCAAAGTAAGGTTTTTCTGAGAATCCGGTCATGTTGGCAATAATAGAACCTGGGAAACGTTTCACACGGTTGTTGTAACCTTGTACTGTCTCATTGTACCGTTGTCTCTCAACTGCGATACGGTTCTCTGTACCGGCTAATTCATCCATTAATCCAGTCACATTTTCATTAGATTTTAATTCTGGGTAATTTTCAACAACTACTAATAAACGAGATAAGGCTGAGTTCATTTCATTATTAGCTTCTACTTCTTCTTCCATCGAACCTGCACCGCTGAGTGCAGCCCGTGCATCTGCAATCGCAGTAAACACTTCCTGCTCTTGATCCATTGCTCCTTGAACTGAATTGACTAAGTTCGGGATCAAATCATTTCTACGTTGCAATTGTGATTCAACTTGTGACCAAGCAAGATTTACATTACTTTCTTCTTGGATCAATTTATTATATGAACTAATCAACGGGATCGCAATAATTACTACAGCTACGATAATTCCTATTAGTATTTTTGTACCGCTTTTCATATTTTTCATATTTTATCCTTCTTTCTTAGTTTATTCTGGTACTATAATTATGACATAAAACCCACTTGATAGGAAATGATAAAGAATAGTAAAAGGAGAAAAAGAAAAAGCTTTTCTTTTTCTCCTAAAACAGTATTTTTTGATTAATAACCTACTTGATTTAAGATATCTTCGAGTAGATTTGGATTAAAGGTTTGTTCTTTTAACATCTTGATTTCATAGCCATAAGGCGCTTTTTTATCTTTCTTTTCTTCGCCTACGTACGGCGTTTCTAATATCTTAGGTAATTCTGTTAATTGAGGATGGTGAACTACTTTATTTAAAGCATCAAACCCGATCGTTCCAAAACCAATATTTGCATGACGGTCTTTATGACTGCCTTGAGGATTTTTTGAATCGTTCACATGGATGACTTTAAGACGATCTAATCCTATAATTTTATCAAACTCATTTAAAATACCGTCAAAATCTTCCTTTACATTATATCCAGCATCGTTTAAATGACAAGTATCCATCGTTACAGATAATTTATCATTTAAGGTTACGCCCTCAATGATTTTCGCAATCTCTTCAAAATTCCGTCCTATTTCAGTTCCTTTACCCGCCATCGTTTCTAGGGCAATATGTGCTAATTGATCTTTATGCAACACTTCATTTAGCCCTTTTACAATTTGAGCGATACCAGCTTCTGGTCCAGCACCGACATGCGCTCCAGGATGCATCGTGATTTGTCTTGCCCCCAGTGCTTCAGCTCTTAAAATTTCAGCTCTTAAAAATTCAATTGCAAAAGCAAAGTTTTCGGGTTTGACCGTATTGCCTAAATTGATGATATAAGGAGCATGTACAACCATATTTGATAAATTGTTTTCCAACATGAATGCTGTACCTTGAGGAATATTCATATCTTCAACTAATTTACGTCTTGTATTTTGAGGAGCACCAGTATAAATCATAAACGTTTCAGCCTTGTAGCTTGCAGCTTCTTCTGCTGAACCAAGCAACATTTTTTTCCCACCCATTGAAACGTGTGAACCTAATAAAACCATCTTTTTTTCTCCTAACGTTAATTGTATTTTCTTTCATTCTAATCTAATTGATTCAAAAGAACAACCAGGATCAC
Organism: Carnobacterium sp. ISL-102; assembly: GCF_018612935.1. Classification (NCBI taxonomy): domain Bacteria; kingdom Bacillati; phylum Bacillota; class Bacilli; order Lactobacillales; family Carnobacteriaceae; genus Carnobacterium; species Carnobacterium sp. ISL-102. Next base: position 145,678 of record NZ_JAGGRF010000003.1, read on the forward strand.
AGACTCATTTACTTTCTATTGCTCTTTTAGCGAAAGCTCGCTTGCCCGGACTAAATTTTCTGAAACAACAGCTGTGTCACTGAAAAAATCAGCTAGGTGTTGCTTCTCACGAGTGAATAATACCATCAAATAAATAAAGGGGAATATCTTTAAAATATAGCGGCCAAAGCATTCACGGATAAGTACCGTCCCCCAGCTTAATTTTTCTTCTTTAAAACTGACTACTCGGATCCCAAAAATGATTTTTCCTAGTGTTTGTCCGTTTGTCCATTTTGTCGATACGATAAAATAAAGAAGATACACAGCTAATTTACTTAATGAAAAAGCCGAAAACGATTCCTCACTAAGGGGATAGCGCAACACTAAAAACAGTGATTGAACAATTAATCGATTGATACTCCAGATAACGAGCAGATCGATCAAAAAAGCAAACAATCTCAACCAAAAGCCAGCATAAAAAAAAGATGGAAAGTTGTGGAATAGTTTTCGATGACGTTCTTCTTCTTCCTGTTTTTCTTGCCAATACTTTCTTCGAGCATCTCTCAAGTCTTGTGGACTAGTCGTTTGTTTCTCTTGCGGTTTTGTCTTCTCCAAGAAGGTTTTAACAGCTGCATTATCAGACTGGTTAGTTTCATTTTTTTCTTCTTGTTTTTTGAAACGTTTTACTCTTTCAATTTCTGCTTCCTCAATGGCTAATTCTTTTTTTAATACGCTTAAATCCAGTTCTTTTGTATCGCCTTTTTTTGCGTGCACCGTTTCTTCTACATTTTCTTGCTCATTAATTCTAGGAGTTGTGGTCATTTTATTTGCCTCCGTAATAGTACATCATCTTTGGCGAATCTGCCGTTCCGATCGCAGACATTAATTTACTTATTTCTGACTCCATTGTTTCACTTGTTTGAAAAAGGTTGCTTACTTTTGCATTAAATAAAGATGCAAAAGATAAAGAAGGATTTTGGTAACTAAAAATCTCTGCATCTTTCAGGTCATAATCTTTTTGCATAGCTTCAAGTGCATCTTCTTGGTAACCAATCTCATCGACTAAGCCATTTTCAAGAGCCTGTACTCCGTCATAAATGCGCCCGTCAGCTAGATTCTTGACCGTATCTTTTTCCATTCCACGTCCTTCAACAATGATTTCTACAAATCGATCATATGAAGTATCCACCATAGTTTGTAAAATTGCTGCATCTTCTTCAGTCATCGTCCGAGTTGCAGAGCCGATATCTTTAAATTCACCACTTTTAATGGTTGTATCATCCACACCGATTTTTTCAAATAACTCGGTGAAATTAGTTCCGGACATAATTACTCCGATCGAGCCTGTCAATGTTTCTTCCGAAGCGAATATTTTTTCTGCTGAAGCTGAAATATAATAACCTCCGCTGGCAGCCATGCTGCCCATGGAAACATAAATCGGTATATCTGTTGTTTGCTGAATGGCGACCAGTTTGTCTTTGATTTGAGCACTTTCATACGTTCCGCCACCTGGAGAATTAACGGATAAAATAATTCCTTTGATCGTATCGTCTATTAAAACTTGTTCTAATTGTTGCAAAAAACCATCATGATCGTACCCTAAATCTCCTGTCAGACTGGCTGATTGGCCAGCTAGAATGGTTCCATCTACAGACAAAACAACGATTCGTTTTGAGCTGTCCCCAGCTTTTAATAAACTTTCTTCTACTGTATTCGTGCCCAATAGACTTAAAAAGCTATCGCTTACCGTTTCCGTCGTTTCTTGCTTTTGTACCATGTAAGAGAAATAATTACTGAAAAACAGTGAAAAAATAAAAATACCTAGCGCGATTCCTATTGCAGACCATCTTTTTGCATTCATGTATAAACCTCCCTGAATTCGTTTCCTTATTCTATTTTGACAAAATTGAATATGAATAACAAGTTATATTTTTATTGATTTCTATTCGTTTGTTATTTTAAAACATCGCGGCTATAAAAATAATTTTTTTCAAAAAATGGACCGGATTAAATGTTCCACCTACACTCGCCATTAGGTATAGCAAAAAAACGCAAACAAATCTAGTTTGCTTGCGTTTTTTGCTGTTTAAGAATAATGTTTTAAACAGACTACTCTTCAATTTTTGTTGTGTGGATCGATAATTCACTTAGTTGCGCTTCACTGACAAGACTAGGTGCTTCTGTTAACGGATCAGTAGCTTTCCCATTTTTAGGGAATGCAATAACTTCGCGAATATTTTCCTTACCTGCAAGCAGCATAGCAAAACGATCAAGTCCTAATGCAATTCCACCATGTGGCGGGAAACCATACTCTAGCGCATCTAACAAGAAACCAAATTGTTCTTCAGCTTCTTCTTTTGAGAAACCTAGAGCTTTAAACATTTTTTCTTGTAGATCACGTTTATGGATCCTGATCGATCCTCCACCTAATTCGTATCCATTTAATATGATATCGTAAGCTTGAGCATAAACTTTTCCTGGATCGGTTTCTAACAATCCAATATCAGATTCTTTTGGCATAGTAAACGGATGATGTGCAGCTGTATAACGCTCTGCTGCATCATCATACTCTAATAATGGCCAATCAACGATCCAAAGGAAGGCATATCTTGACTCATCGATCAATCCTAATTCTTTTCCTAACTTCGAACGCAAAGCTCCCAATGAATCGTGAACAACAGATTTTTTATCAGCAACAAACAGTAATAAATCGCCAGCTTCTGCTTCCATTTTTTCAATCAAGGCTTCTGCATCTTCTTTAAAGAATTTAGCAATAGGTCCTTTTAGTCCATCTTCTTCAACTTTTAACCAAGCAAGACCTTTTGCACCATAAACAGAAACAAATTCGCCTAATGCATCAATATCTTTCCGAGAATAGTTGCTCGCAGATCCTTTAGCATTAATAGCTTTTACTGCTCCGCCATTTTCAATTGCTCCGCTAAAGACTTTAAAACTTGATTCCTTAACAAGCTCACTGACATCTACTAGTTCTAATCCAAAACGAACATCTGGTTTGTCACTGCCGTAACGACTGATGGCTTCATCATAACCCATTTGTTGGAATGGCAGCGTCAATTCAACGCCTTTTGTATCTTTTAATACTTTAGCTAACAGCTCTTCAGTAAATGCTTGAATTTCTACAGGTTCTAAAAAGCTGGTTTCAATATCGATTTGAGTAAACTCTGGTTGACGATCCCCACGTAAATCTTCATCTCTAAAGCAACGAACGATTTGATAATAACGATCAAATCCGGCACCCATCAAAAGTTGTTTGAATAATTGCGGCGATTGAGGCAGCGCATAAAAATGACCTGGGTGAACACGTGAGGGTACAAGATAATCTCTTGCACCTTCTGGAGTTGATTTTGTTAAATAAGGTGTTTCAGTGTCAATAAAATTTTGGTCATCTAAATAATGGCGGATAGATTTTGTCATTTGATGACGTAAAATCATGTTTTGAGTCATTTCTGGACGTCTTAGATCCAAATAACGGTATTGCATTCTTTTGTCATCTGATACTGCTACACCATCTTCGATATAAAAAGGAGTTGTTTTTGACGTATTTAAAACAGTAACGTCATAGGCTTCTATTTCAAGCTCCCCCGTTGCAATATTCTTATTTACAACAGCTTCCTTCCGTTCAACGACTCTCCCTTTGATTTCAAGAACAAACTCACTACGGATATCTTCAGCAATCGCTAATGCCTCTTTCGAGAAAGTTGGATTGAAAACGATTTGAACGACCCCTTCGCGATCACGTAGATCAATAAAAATCAAATCCCCTAAGTCTCTTCTTTTTTGTACCCATCCTTTTAATACTATTTCTTGCCCTAATAAATCGCGAGATATTTTCCCACAATATTCTGTTCTTTTTCCCATTTACTCCAGCTCCTATCACTAATTATTCGATTTAATCTTCTTTATTGAAAAAGTCATTGAAAGCTGTCATGTCTGCTATTTTTAAATTAAATAATTTTTCGAAATCTTTATAGATTTCTGCTAACTCAACGCTTGATTCTTTTCCTGTCTTCATAACTTTAAAATTTGCCACTTGTTTTTCTAGTTCTACATCACCTAACGTAATGACCACTTTAGCCTTTAATTTTGAAGCCGTTTTAAATTGTCCTTTTATTTTACGGTTCATGTAATCACGCTCTGCAGACAAGCCTGCTCCACGAATCGCTTGAACAATTTTAAGAGCTTCAAGATTTGTTGATTCCCCTAACCCAATAACATAAACGTCAACTTCATGCGTATCTGGTATATCAATTTCTTCTGCTTCTAATGTCATCATCAAGCGCTCTAATCCTAATGCGAAGCCAAAACCAGGCGTAGCTGGTCCACCAATTTCTTCTACCAATCCATCATAGCGTCCACCAGCACAAATAGTTGTAATTGCTCCAAATCCAGGAGCATCACTCATGACTTCAAAAATCGTATGTGTATAATAATCTAATCCTCTGACCATATTGCTGTCTATTACAAAAGGAATATCCAAGACCGTTAACATTTCTTTAACTGTCTCAAAATGTTCTTTTGAATCATTACTTAAATAATCTAAAATAGATGGAGCATTTTCCACGATTTCTTTATCTTTTTTATCTTTACTATCTAGAACACGTAATGGATTCTTATGCAGACGTGTTTGCGAATCTGAGCTTAATTCTTCAAAATGAGGTTCTAGATAAGCAATAAGAGCTTCTCTATAGGCTAAACGACTTTCAGCATCGCCTAATGAATTAATCACTAATGTCAATTTTTTCAATCCAAGCTCTTCAAATAACGCCATCGCTAAAGCCATTGATTCTACATCAGTTGCTGGGTTCGTGCTGCCAAAAACTTCAACACCTAATTGATGGAATTGTCTCATTCTACCGCCTTGAGGGCGTTCATAACGGAACATTGGACCTTTGTAATAGACTTTATACGGTTTATTGTGTTCTGGACCGAATAATTTATTTTCAACAAATGCACGCACAACAGGGGCTGTTCCCTCTGGACGAAGCGACATATGCCGATTTCCTTTGTCATAAAAATCATACATCTCTTTTGAAACGATATCGCTGGTTTCTCCCACTCCACGAGAAAACAAATCATAGCTTTCAAAAATAGGGGTCCTTATTTCCCCAAATTGATAGTCCGCTAATACCATATTTAAAATTTCTTCAACATGTTGCCATTTTCTCGCTTCTTCTGGTAACACATCAGCTGTTCCTTTTGGTTTTTGAATTGCCATACCTCAACACTCCTTATTTTCTATAATTATAATTTATAAAAAAACACAAAAAAAGTCCTTATTCTGAATAGAATAAGGACGAATGACTTTTCACTATACGTGGTACCACCTTTATTTGAAAGCTAAGCTTTCCTCAACGATTAACGCTCGTAACGTAGCAGCTTTTACTGCTAACCCTCCAGAATGTCTTTCAGTTTACTCTACGGGAATTTCTTTCAGCCTAAGGAAATTCTCTCTATCCACACGTTAGAACGACTTACTTTTTCTTTCATTGGGTAATTTATATAATAAGATAACACTACAAGAAAGGCTAAATAATGTCAAGACTAGAAAAATTAAAAAATATCTGTTCTTCTACTAAATAAAAAAATTAAAGGAATATTAAGATTTAATTGCATATTAAAGCGTAACATTGCTATAATTAAAGAATACATATAATCTAACGTTGATTGCGTTTTCGCAATTCAGAAAGTAGTGAATTTATCAGTGGAAAACAAGTTGACATTAAATAAGCCAAAGAAAATTGTTTCATTGTTGATCATTACCTTATTTATCGGGTTAACTGTTTTCGCCACTGTCGTTCTTGCTAATCAAGGAACGATCAAAGTCGATGCCAGTGTGGTCAACGTTCGAACGGGTCCTGGTCTGTCTTATGACATTATGACTCAAGTTACCGGTGGAGAAAAAGTTACCATGTTATCAGAAGAAAATGAATGGTACAAAGTGCGTTTAAGTAATGATCAGATTGGTTGGATAGCCAGTTGGCTCATTGAGAACACCGAAGTAAGTGCTGCAACCAATAAAATTGGAGTTGTCACTGGTGAAGAGGTAAACATTCGCAGTGAAAGCAATATTAACGCTGATATTCTTGGCAAAGTAACAAATGGGACGGAATTAACAGTATTATTTCAACAAGAAGGTTGGACTCAGGTTCAATATTATGGACAAGTTGCTTGGATAAGTTCAGATTTAATTGAAATTTCCGAATCAGTAACTGAAACAACGACTGTTGCAGTTGCAGAAGACGATTCAGCAACTATCCAAACAGTCACGACTCGTAGTTCTGGTACAAATATCCGAAATGGTCCTTCAATTGAAGGTTCAGTTGTCGAAACTGCTGGAAAAGGGGAGAGTTTTAATTACCTGTCTACTGAAGGTGATTGGTATCAAGTAGAATTAACAGATGGCCAAACAGGCTATGTAGCCAATTGGGTAGTAGACTTATCAGCTGACCAAACGCCAGCTCCCACAGCTAGTGTCACTTCGCTAGCAGAAGCTACTATCGTGATCGACGCTGGCCATGGTGGAAATGATCCCGGCGCTTTAGCAAATACCTTTCACGAAAAAGAAGTAACTTTGAGTACAGCTAAACTTGTTGCCAACCGATTACGTGATGCTGGGGCAAATGTTATCTTAACTCGTTCAGATGATGAATTTCTCAGCTTAGACGAACGAACGGTTATCAGTAATCAATCTAATGCAGACGTATTTATCAGTTTACACTATGATTCAACTGAAATAGCTAACGAAGTCAGTGGAACTACCACGTATTATTACCACGATAAAGATATTCCTTTAGCTGAAACTATTAGTGCAAATTTCCAACAGAATGGTATATTGCCTAATAATGACTTTCGTTTTGGCGATTTTTATGTCACAAGAGAAAATACTCAGCCCGCGATTTTGATTGAGTTAGGCTATTTAAATAATGATGTGGATCAACTGACAGTCAATTCGTCAGATTATCAAACATCAGTGGCTGAAATCATTTATCAATCATTAAACCAGTACTTTATCCCATAATAAAAAAAGTTCTACATCAAATGGTGTAGATGCTTCAAAAAAATTTCTTCTGGAAT
>NZ_JAGGRF010000003.1:152770-462205 GCF_018612935.1 Carnobacterium sp. ISL-102
TGAAGCCTAAAAGAAAGTTGTCATGTTTGTAAGCTGCTTTAGCAGCTTACAAACATGATACACTTGGGCATTATTTGCCCACAGTGCTTCATTTTAAGCTACAAGCAACCCTATTCCTTCATAAATTTTGGGTAAGTAATGCCATTAGATTAAGCCTATCAACACTAAAAATTATAGATCCATTAAAAAAAAGGACCGGCAATAGGAGTCTTACTTCCTATTGCCAGTCCTCTTTTTTTAGGCAATTTTTCAATGCTGTTTGCTGTCAATAATAATGGTAACCGGACCATCATTTAAAAGTGATACTTGCATATCCGCACCAAAGATCCCCGTTTGAACAGTTAGGCCCGTTGCTTTTAATTGAGCATTGAATGCATCGTAGATCGGAATAGCCGTTTCTGGTTTTGCAGCCTTGGTAAAACCTGGACGATTTCCTTTTTTTGTGTCAGCATATAGTGTGAATTGAGAAATAGAAAGAATTTCTCCACCGACATCTTCTATACTTAAATTCATTTTCCCTTGAGAATCTTCAAAAATACGCATGTTGCAGATTTTACGTACCAGATAATCAATATCTTCTTGCTGATCCTCTTCTTCTATCCCCACTAACAATACCAATCCATGTGTTATTTCTCCCATGATCGTTCCTTCGATACTGACACTTGCTTCTTTTGTTCTCTGGATAACAATCTTCATTTTCCAAAACCACCTTATATTTTCTAAAAAAAACTTTTAATTTCTGTTGCTTTAATTGATCAATTAAAGCAACAGAATAAAATCTTTTCTGGGTTTGCCAGAGATCCTTTGAATATTTGTAATTTCAAAAAAAAGAAAACAGAAATTTGCCCTAAAGGACAGACCATTTTCTGTTTTCTTTTAATCGCTAAGGATCAAGAAGACATTCTTCTCACATTATAAACATCAGGAATGGATTTAATTTTTTCAACGATTTTATCTAGTTGAGCGATATTTTGAATGCCCACTGTTAATGTAATAGTAGCCATCTTATCTTTATCTACTTTTCCATTTACGTTATTTAAATTTTTTGTCATACTATTTACAACTTGTAAGACTTCATTCAACAAGCCCGAACGATTATAGCCAATGATCTGTAATTCAGCATTGTAATCTTGACTTTTAGAAGTAGCTTCTTCCCATTCGACTTCAATTAACCGATTTTCTGCATCTTTTGCTGCAAGAACATTAGGGCAATTTTTACGATGAATCGAAACGCCTCTGCCTTTTGTGATATATCCAACAATTTCATCACCTGGTACAGGATTACAGCAGCGGCTAATACGAATGAGCAAATTATCGATTCCTTGAATGACAATGCCACCTTCGTGTTTCACTTTGATTTTCTCAGGTTCTTTTTTAGGTTTCAATTCAATTGATGTAACTTCTTGGACTTTCTTTTCGTTTTCTCGATCTTTACGTTCTTTTTCTGTTAATCGATTAGCTATTACAAGAGCTGTTAATTCACCAAAACCGATTGCAGCATATAGATCATCTTCTGAAGTAAAATTAAAGCGTTCTAGGAGCATCTTGATGTTACTTTTCGTCAAGAAATTTTTGGGTTGAAATTGCATGTCATTCAACTGCTTTTCAAGCATATCTCGACCCTTTATGATATTCACTTCTCGATCTTGCAACTTAAAGAAACGTTTGATTTTATTTTTGGCTTTGCTAGTTGATACTAAGTTGATCCAATCACGGCTAGGGCCGTATGAATTTGGAGATGTTAATATTTCAATGATATCTCCTGTTTTCAACTTATAATTTAAGGGCACGATTTTACCATTTATCTTAGCACCAATCGTCTTATTCCCTATTTCAGTATGGATATTAAACGCAAAGTCTAACGGACCAGCCCCTGAAGGCAATTCACTGACATCTCCTTTTGGTGTAAAAACGTAAACTTTATCTTTGAAAATATCTTCTTTAACACTCGCCATAAAGTCGCTAGCATCTTTTGAGTCATCTTGTAATTCGATGATATCCCTAAACCATGCTAATTTATTGTCATCTGAATCGTCTTCAATTTTTTTAGTGATGCCTTCTTTGTATGCCCAGTGAGCTGCAACTCCATATTCAGCTACTGCGTGCATTTCTTTTGTCCGGATCTGGACCTCTATAGGTTTACCATATTGTCCGATAACGGTGGTGTGGATCGATTGGTACATGTTTGATTTTGGCATAGCAATGTAATCTTTGAATCTGCCTGGCATTGGTTTCCAACGAGTGTGGATCGCTCCTAATACAGCGTAACAATCCTTAATTGAATCAACGATGACACGAATCGCTAATAAATCGTAAATTTGATCAAATTGTTTTTTATGATCACGCATTTTACGATAGATGGAATAAATATGCTTTGGTCTACCAGTGATATCTGCAGTTATATTTAATTCTTCAACTGATTCTTGAATTTTTGAAATGGAATCGGAGATATAAGCTTCTCTTTCTTCTCTTTTAGAGTTCATTAAATGGACAATTCGGTAATATTGTTGCGGATTCAAATAGCGCAATGAAGTGTCTTCTAATTCCCATTTAATTAAATTGATCCCTAAACGGTGAGCAAGCGGAGCATACACTTCAAGTGTTTCATTTGCAATTTGTCTTTGTTTTTCGGGTCTATGAAATTTCAGTGTACGAAGATTATGCAAGCGATCAGCCAATTTAACCATGATCACTCTTAAATCTTTTGCCATTGCCAACAACATTTTACGATGATTTTCTGCTTGTTGCTCTTCATGTGATTTATATTTAATTTTTCCTAATTTAGTAACACCATCTACAAGTATCGCCACTTCGGGAGAAAATTCTCTTGAAATATCTTCAAAGGTATATTCAGTATCCTCTACAACATCATGAAGAAATCCAGTCGCTACTGTAACAGGATCCATCTTTAATTCAGCTAAGATACCGGCAACTTGTATCGGATGGATGATATAAGGCTCTCCTGATTTTCTAAACTGATCTCTATGAGCATTTGTGGCAAAATCACAAGCCTTTTTGACAAAAGCCACATGACTGCTATTCATGTAAGTAACGGTTAAGGCAATTACTTCTTGTGCAGTGTAATCTTTATTTTTGGGCATATTGTCACCTTCTTTTCATTTATCACTAATTAATTTTTATATTTTACTTCATTTCAAATCGATTAATACAAAATAAGCACTCCAAATGGGTGCTTTAACTATTGCTTCACACTACATTATACTAATATTAAGGATGAATTTCAATATAAACAAAAAAATCAAACAAAACAGGCTTTATTTTTTACTTTTGTAAACGATTCTATAAAAAAAAGAATACAAGTCACAATCAGACTCGTATTCTTTCCAACTTATTTAGTGAGTTATTTGTTATTCTGATTAAAATTCGTTTAACCTTTTACGATTGCTAATCCGTTTGAAGAACCTAAACGAGTAGCGCCTGCTTCAATAAATTGTTTAGCATCTTCCGTTGTACGAACGCCGCCACTTGCTTTAACACCCATATCAGGTCCTACAGTAGCGCGCATCAATTTAATGTCTTCAAGTGTTGCTCCGCCTGTTGAAAAACCGGTAGATGTTTTCACAAAATCAGCTCCTGCTTTTTTAGCCAGTTCACACGCACGTATCTTTTCTTCATTTGTTAATAAGGCTGTTTCGATAATAACTTTTGACAACGCTCTTCCTTTTGAAACATTTACTACACTTTCGATGTCACTTTGGACTAAAGCGTCATTCCCGCCTTTAAGAGCGCCAATATTGATGACCATATCCACTTCAGTTGCCCCATTTTGAATTGCATTTTCTGCTTCAAAAGCTTTTACTTCAGATGTATTAGCTCCTAAAGGAAAACCAATGACCGTACATACTTTTACGTCTGTACCACTGAGCAGTTCTGCAGCTTTTTTTACCCAAGTTGGGTTGATACATACAGACATAAAGTCATATTCTGCTGCTTCTTCACAAAGCATTTTGATTTGTGCCTCCGTTGCTTCTGGTTTTAATAATGTGTGATCAATTGTTTTGTTTAATTCTACTGTCATATTATATCCCTCTTTCTTATATTGATGATAGCATTTTCATTATACCTAATTTATCCGTTTTGGACAAAAAGAAATTTCTCATTTATGCATCAATTCAAAATGATACGAAGCCGCTGCTAATGCATACAATGGAGCAGTTTCGGTTCTTAAAATTCTTGGGCCCAGTGCACAGGGCAAAAAGCCATTCTGAATGAATGCGCCTACTTCATCTTTAGATAACCCACCTTCTGGACCAAAAACAATGAGTAACTTTCCGCCAGCAGGCAGCATTTTTAATCCTTTAACAAAATTTTGATCTTCTCCTGCTTTAGCACTTTCTTCATATGCTACTAAACAGACATCAAATTGTTCTTTCATCTCAATCAGCTGCTTCACCGAAGCAAGTGGCTGAAGTGTTGGAATTTTTGTACGGTGCGATTGTTCAGCTGCTTCCTGTGCAATCTTTTGTAATCGTTCGATTTTTTTAGCTGCTTTTTTGGTATCCCATTTTGTGATCGAAAAAGACCCCGCAAAAGGAATGAACGCACTTGCGCCTAATTCTGTTCCCTTTTGGACGATCAGATCTAACTTGTCTCCTTTAGGAAGGCCGCTAGCAATCGTCACATCGATCGGCAATTCTTGTTGTCTAAGATCATCTTCGACCCAGTTTAAAAGAACTTTATTTTCTTCAATTGCATTGATTTTAGCAATAAAAGCTTGCTGATTTTTTGTTACAAGGTATACACGGTGGTCAACTTTCATACGCATTACTTTTATCATGTGATGGAAACTGTCTCCGCCAATCGAAATAGTTTGATTTTGATAATCCTTTAAATCTTCATTTAAAAAATAGCGTTGCATTTACTCATCCTCCGCTAAAGGTTTTTGAGCGACGATACTGCACCAGTCTTTCATTTGCTGCACTTGTATGATTGTAAAGCCTTGTTTTCTTTGCTCAGAAAGGATCAATTCTTTTTTATCCTCAATGATTCCTGAAGTTAAAAATAGACCGCCTGGTTTCAATACATCAAAAGCTTCTGGTATAAGAGGAATAATGATTTCTGCTAGAATATTTGCTACAACAATATCAGCTTCGATCGTTACGCCTTTCAGCAAATCATTGGCTTTTACAATAATATCTTTAGCATACTCATTCAACTCAATATTTTCAACTGCTGCTTTTACAGCCACATCGTCTAAATCATAGGCATGAACATGTTTGGCCCCTAGAGCTTTACTGGCGATACTTAATACACCTGAACCTGTCCCTACATCTAAAATCGTTTCATCTCCACGAATGTATGTTTCAAGAGCTTGTAAGGAAAGCATAGTTGTTGGATGAGTACCTGTACCAAAAGCTAAACCAGGATCTAACCGAATCACTCGCTCATCTGAATGCTTCAGGTCATAATCTTCCCAACTTGGAACGACCGTTAAAAATCGAGTTACTTGCAAAGGATGGTAATACTTTTTCCAAGCCGTAGCCCAATTTTCTTCCGCAACCTCGTCTACTTTTATATTATTTGGCGCAATATTTAAGCCAAATGTCTTGAGTTCTTCGATTCTAAGTTTGATACTTGGAACCAATTCAGGTAAAAATAGCGTATCTGGAAAATAGGCTTTTATGATCACACCTTCTTTAGAAAAGTCTGCTTCATCTAACGCCCATATCTCACCAAAGCCATCATCAGGGTTATTTAAGAAATCTTGTCTATCCTCAATAGCTACTCCTTGGGAACCTGACTCAATAAGAATATTTGAAACAGCTTCAACAGCTTCATTTGAGGTTTGTATTTGTAATTCAATCCACTTCATCTTATTATTTTACCTCCATTTAATCATTTATTTAGTTTTGATCAGTTTAATATTTTGGATAAGGAAGTTTCTCTTCGTCGTAACGATTGATATCTTTTAACGTTTTGATTGTTCCGTCAAAATTAGTATCATTCCAGTTTAACTCAAATTCTTCGATCGTTGGGTCGGTAGCAAAATCTAGTAAATCGGATTGTCCTTCTGTAACAACTATACGAAGTGTCTTTAGAATTGCATCAATATACCCTTTTTCAATGCCCATTTTAAAATCAACTGGAAAGGCTTTTAAGTAGTTATCTGTTTGAATCTTTGACTTTTTAGGATCAAAAAGGCAGATAGCATCCTCAAATTGGATAATGTTGCCTTGAGCTGTAGTTCCTTCTATGTCTTCGATCACAATATTTTCTTCTTGTTTTTCAGCAAAAATCGAAAAATAAACTTCGATCGCGTGCTGTTTTTTATTCCACTCTAATTTCCAATCAAATTCAAAATCACTTTCTTCCAATGCTTCGCCTAAATAATCTAATACGGTTTCTTGTGCCATCATTGTTCGCCTCCATTAGTTGGTTCATCCCAACCAAAATTTGTTTCTATTTTACCCTTTTTTCTTGATACATATGGATTTCCCACTACAGTATACCGTAACAGTGCGTCTGTCCATTCTCCTTTATTTGGGACACCTATTCTAGGAGATAATTGAATTTTTTTAGGCACTTTCCTTGTAGCAACATCTATGATCAAGGGAGATTCTGCAACTGATGTCCCATCATCTAATTTAGTGATTTTCATTGCCTGAGTTAGTTTTCCAGGTCCATCTGTTACTGCAAAGCCAACTTTCCCTCTTCTTTCAGACATTAGCGCTACACCTTTTAAAGGCTCAACGGCGCGTATTAAAATGGCTTCTGGTACCCCTTTTTCTTGAACAACTACATTTAGCATTAAGTGTGTGTGCATGCTATAGACATAAATTGTTCCTGGTTCTTTATACATGGATTCAAGACGAGGAGTTCTTTTTAAGCCTTAGCTATGAGCAGCTTTATCTACCCCACCTAAGTAAGCTTCTGTTTCTACGATCCAACCAGATGTCACACCTTCATCTGTTTCTTTAGTCACTAAACAACCAAGTAAGTCTTGAGCTATTTCTTCCGTTGTTTTTGTCTGATCTGTCCAAAAATCCATTTCAATCCTCTTTCTGCTGTATTCCATTTTTAGTGATTATTGCTTCATTTACTAGTATACAATAAAAGAACCATTAGATAAAAAGAAAGTCATTTCAACCAAAGATATTTGGGAAACTAACCTGGTGTAATGAATAGACGATATTGTAAAAAAAGCTGTTTATTTCAAAAAATAATTACTTCTATAAATGCATGTAGTTAAGAATCTTTAATGGTATACTAATTAATAATAAAGCATGTTATTTATTATTAATGGGTTAAATACATATATGGGGGAGTCAATTTGGAAAAATTCAAACAAGAAGTAATGATGTTAGCCGAACGGTCTAAGCTAGTAAAAGAAAAGTTATTAACAGAAGAATCAACAAAAACTTCATTAATTATGCCATTCTTTCAAATGTTAGGTTATGATGTTTTTAATCCTTCAGAATTTGTTCCTGAATACATAGCTGATATTGGAATAAAAAAAGGTGAAAAAATTGATTATGCTATCATGTCTAATGATAAACCGATTATTTTAATTGAGGCTAAATCAGTCAATGATAAATTGACAACTCATGGTTCTCAACTATTCCGCTATTTTCATACTAGCAGTGCACGGTTCGCTATCCTAACTAATGGGATTGTTTATCAATTTTTTACTGATTTAGATGAACCAAATAAAATGGATCAGAAACCTTTCTTTACCTTTAACTTAGAAAAAATCAAAGATAGTTCTCTCTCTGAACTTATCAAATTCAAAAAATATGGCTTTAATCTGGAAAGCATTTTTACAACTGCTTCAGATTTAAAATACTTAAATCTCTTCAAAGAATATTTCGAGACTGAATACGAAACAGTCAGTGAAGATTTCGTTAAATTTTTTATTGGAAAGATTTATGAAGGTAAAGCAACTAGAAATACAATAGATAAATTCACTCCTATTGTACAAACTGGATTAAAACAATTCGTTTCCGAAAAAGTTAGTTCTAAAATTAACGATGCCTTAAAAACTACTAGTGAAACTCATATTGAAACTACTATTATTGATACTATTCCAGAAAAAGAAGAAACATTAGAGTTGGTTGATACTGATATTGAAACAACAGAAGAAGAAATACAAGGATTTGGAATAGTAAAAGCCATTCTTTTTGAAACTGTAGATCCTGAAAGAATTTTCTATCGTGATAATAAGTCTTATTTTAATGTTTTACTAGATAATAGTATAAGAAAATGGATTGTCCGATTAAACTTTAATACTAATCGCAAGTTAATACAATTTAATGATGATTCTTCTGAAAAAATTGTATTGGATAATGAAATTGATATTTTAAAATACAAAGCCAGAATAATAGAAATCAGTAAACGATTCCTATAAAAGAACTACCTCTTTTTATTAGATGAACTGTTTCTTATTCATAAAGAAACATGCACTCAAAGAGTATTTACTAGTACTTTATTTTGTATTCTAACTACAAATCACCTTATTTATGAAGTAAACTATCCCATATTGATCAAATGAGATGTGGACTGGAGTTTCATTTGATTAATAAAGTAGAGTTATTGATCAAATGAGCAGCAAGTCACCTTGCTGTTTGACTAATGAACGAGATTTATTGATCAAACGAGCACCTGAATCGTTTCCCATTCGACTAATAACGCTCTATAACAAATAAAAAAAGTTTTATTGAAGATCATTATCGTCTTCAATAAAGCTTTTTATGCGTTTAGATATAATTTGACCGAAAAAGGCACTGTTTAGTCCATTTCAAAGGCACCAGTATACAGTTGGTAATATTCTCCTTTTTGCGAAATCAACTCTTCATGATTGCCTCGTTCAATGATGCGTCCTTGGTCCATCACCATGATTGCGTCTGAATTACGAACAGTTGATAGGCGATGGGCAATTACAAATACCGTTCTGCCTTTCATCAATGCGTCCATTCCGCTCTGTACAACCGTCTCCGTACGTGTATCAATACTAGACGTCGCTTCGTCAAGAATCAGTACTGGCGGATTCGCTACAGCTGCTCTGGCAATTGCCAATAATTGTCTTTGACCTTGTGAGAGCGAACCGCCATCTCCTGTTAACTCTGTCTCATAACCGTGTGGCAATTGTCTGATGAAAAAGTCGGCATTGACTAGTTTTGCCGCTGCTTCAACTTCGTCATCTGTAGCATCTAAACGTCCGTAACGAATATTGTCTTTGATCGTTCCTGAGAATAGATGCGTGTCTTGTAGTACGATACCTAAGGATTTTCTTAAAGCATCTTTCTTGATGTTTTTGACATCGATGCCGTCGTAAGTGATAGTTCCTTTTTGGATATCATAGAAGCGATTGATCAAATTAGTAATAGTTGTTTTCCCAGCTCCAGTTGCTCCGACAAACGCAATTTTTTGGCCTGGTTTTGCAAATAGATCAATGTGATGAAGAATCGTTTTATTGGCGTTATAACCAAATGTCACATCTTTAAAACGTACATCCCCAGTTAATTCCGTGTACACAACTTCATTAGCAGTTGTCGTTTGTTTCCAAGCCCATTGACCTGTGCGTTGAGCAGATTCTTCAATTTTTCCGTCAACTTGCTTAGTGATATTTACTAATTCAATCGTTCCACTATCTTCTTCAGGTTTTTCATCCAATAAGTTAAAAATACGTTCTGCACCCGCTAATGACAAAATGATCGCATTAAACTGTTGCGAAATTTGTGATACAGGCATGGTGATGCTTTTGGTGAATTGAACAAAAGATGCGATACTCCCTACTGTTAAAACCGTGAGCCCTGTAATTGAAAGAACAGATCCTATGACAGCCGTTAATAAGTACATAAAGTTCCCTATATTTCCCATGATCGGCATTAAAATATTTGCATAGGTATTTGCTTTTGTAGCATTTTCTCTTAACACTTCATTTAATTCATTAAAATCAGCGACCGCTTCTTCTTCATGATTAAATACTTTCACAACTTTTTGGCCCTCGATCATCTCTTCTACATAACCATTTAACGTACCCAATGCCGCTTGTTGTATTGAGAAGTAACGGCCACTTTTACTGCCAATCGTACGAATGACCGTAACCATGATCCCTAACATAAATAAAACAACTAAAGTCATTGGTATATTAATAATGAACATCGCAATAATAATCGATAAAATCGTAACCAACGCCGAAAAAATTTGTGGGATCGATTGGCTGATCATCTGTCTTAGCGTGTCCGTATCATTCGTGTAATGACTCATAATATCGCCCGTTGCATTGCTATCAAAATAACGGATAGGTAAAGACTCCATATGCGTAAACATTTCATCTCGGATATCTTTCAAGATTCCTTGCGATACAGTAACCATTGTTCGATTAAAAATATAAGTGAAAAAAGCACCAGTCAAATATAACAACGCCATTAACCCAATAACGCGTGCTAAACCCGAAAAATCAGGTGATTCTTGAGTAAGGAGAGGAGTGATATATTTATCTATCAACGTTTTAGTAAAGCTGATCCCAATCGCATTAGTTGCTGCACTAATGATGATACTGACAGTTACGACGATGATCCTTAATTTATATTGCTTAGTCGCATAAGAAAGAATTCTTTTAAATATTTTTAATGGACTAACAGTTGGTCTCGTGATTGGTTTATTTTTCAACTATCGTCCCTCCCTTTACTTGAGAATCATATACTTCTTTATAGATTATATTGTTTTCCAGCAATTCTTCATGTGTCCCAATTCCATTGATTTTCCCTTCATCTAATACGATGATGCGGTCAGAATCTTGAATAGAGGAAATGCGTTGCGACACAATGATTTTTGTTGTATTCGGAATTTCTTCTATAAATGCTTTTCGAATATACGCATCTGTTTTCGTGTCCACTGCACTTGTAGAATCATCTAGAATTAAAATTTTAGGCTGTTTCAATAAGGCCCGTGCAATCGTCAAACGCTGTTTTTGACCGCCAGATACATTTGAACCACCTTGATCTAGCACCGTTTCATATTTATCCGGAAAGGACTGGACAAAATCAACTGCTTGGGCCAACTTAGCAACCCGTTGAATTTCTTCCTCCGTGGCTGCTTTATTTCCCCATCTCAAGTTGGTATTGATCGTTCCAGAGAATAACGTATTTTTTTGCAGCACCATTGCAATTTGATCACGCAGGGCCACTAAATCGTACTCTTTCACATTATGTCCTGAAACGTATACTTCTCCTTCAGTCGTATCGTATAACCTAGGAATCAGTTGGATCAGTGAAGTTTTACCACTACCCGTTCCACCGATGATACCAATCGTTTCACCAGATTTGATTGTGAGATCGACCTGACTCAAATCGGCCTCTTCGGATAATTCATTGTATTTAAATTGAACATTTCTAAACTCAATTTCGCCATTTTCAATTGTCGTAATTGGATTCTTAGGATTTGTTAACGTTGCTTTTTCTTGTAAAACTTCAGCGACTCGTCCTACTGAAGCTTCAGAAATAACGACCATAATAAAGATCATAGAGATCATCATAATACTGGTTAAAATCTGCATAATGTACGTAATAAAACTCGTCAATTCACCCGTACTCATTGTTCCACTAACAACATATTTTGCCCCAAACCAGTAAACAAGAAGCAAACTAGAATAAATGGCGATCTGCATAATTGGAGCATTTAGGGCAGTGATTTTTTCGGCTTTTGTAAATAAATCTTTAATATCTGAAGAAGCCACTTTAAATTTTTCGATTTCTTTCTCTTCACGAACAAATGATTTTACAACGCGTACGCCGTTAATATCTTCTTGTACGGTCTGATTTAATCGGTCATATTTTTTGAAAACGACTATAAAGTAAGGATGCACAAGATAGATAAGACCGATTAAAATAAAACCCACAATAGGAACAATGACTAAAATGGTCAAAGATAATTTTAAATTTGTATAGGCTGCCATCGCAAATGCAAATGCGATCATAAAAGGTGCTCGAATAATGGTTTTCAACACCATTTGAAAAGCCATTTGAATATTTGTAATATCAGTTGTGAGCCTCGTGATCAGACTTGATGAGGAATATTTGTCAATATTATCAAAGGCAAATGTCTGAATGTTCTTGTAGATATCTTGGCGGAGATTCGTTGATAATCCTACTGCAGCATCCGCAGAAAACTTTCCGCCTAGTACGCCAAACAGCATAGAAAAACAAGCCAATGCAAACATTAGTGACCCTATTTTCAAAACATAACTGAGATCTCCTGCTATTAATCCATTATCAATAATTTTCGCCATCAGAAAGGGTATAAAAATCTCAACCGCAACTTCCAATGCCATGAACAGCATCGTTAAATATGAAGGTTTCTTGTATTGTCGTAATGACTTTATTAACGTTTTATACATTATTAAATTTCTCTCCTTTTAATCAAGCGAATGCGCCTGCTCCATTAAAGCATATATCCGGTAAATCGTTTTTATCGTCAAGCGAATATCTTCTTCCGGAATATCTTTTAAAATTTGACTATTTTTATGATGAAAATCATAAACGATTTTTTGATGCAAAAACAACCCTTTCTCGGTTAACTGAATGTTTACTACTCGCTTATCTTCTGCATTTGATTCTTTTTTGATGTAACCTAAATTTTCCAATAAGGCTATGTTTTTTGTAATGCTCGGCAGTGTTACACCAATCTTCCCAGCAATGTCACTTACACGCACTTCTGTTAACTCCTTTGACAAATTGTACAAAATTTTAATGATATAAATGTGTCTCTTTTGTATTTCAGGAGGCGGTTCAGGCAAAAAACGTAACGTTTGTTTTGCGCTCAAACAGGCATCAATATATTCTTCAGATAGTTGACTATCCATCATTCTTTCCTCCTTTAAATTAAGTTACCTAGTATAATTACTATAGGTAACTATAATAGCAAAAAAAAGCCCAAATAGATAGTGAAATTTACTTATTCTTTCAAAGTAATTTTATAATACTAATTTTATTCTTTTTTTATTATATAGAGACCTAAAAATCATTTTACTTCTTTCAAACCCGCTGATCAAAGCTAATGAATATAGAAAAACCAATAAATCATGTCGGAAAGCTTTTAATAAAATCTAATTTTTTACGCTTCACTTTAGTGCAAATATTTTTTTCTGGAGTATTTACTTTACAAAACGAACGTACGTTCGTATAATAGGATAGAAAGGAGGGGTTATGATGTCGTTCAATTATTCTGAAGAAAAAAGTGGTGATATTTTTTGTGTCGATGTTAAATCATTTTACGCTTCTGTTGAATGTGTTGAACGTGGTCTGCATCCCCTTAAAGCTTTACTTGTTGTCATGAGTAATGCAGAAAATTCTGGTGGCATCGTTTTGGCTGCTTCACCTATGGCTAAGAAAATACTAGGTATCAGTAACGTTTCTCGAAAATGGGAGATTCCTCCTCATCCTGATTTGATTATCGTACCCCCTAGAATGGGCTTTTATATTGAGAAAAACACTGAAATAAACGATATTTTTCGTAAGTACGTTTCCGATGAGGATCTACATATTTACAGTATCGATGAATCATTTGTATCTGTCAGAGGGAGCTTAAAACTATTTAAAAGAAAAAATGCTTATGATATGGCCAGAATGATCCAATACCATATTTTTAAGAAGACTGGTTTATACGTAACGATTGGTATTGGCGATAATATGCTAATGGCTAAACTTGCTCTAGACAATGAAGCCAAACATAATTCAGATTTTATAGCCGAATGGCGGTATGAAGACGTTTCAAAGACGGTTTGGAAAATCGAAAATCTGACGGACATGTGGGGTATTGGAAGTCGAACAGAGCGAAGATTAAATAGCTTAGGAATTAAGACAGTCTATGATTTAGCTCATGCAAACTTCTATCAATTGAGAGATTCTTTGGGTCTTATTGGTGAACAACTTTATGCTAACGCTTGGGGTATCGATCGCAGCGATATTAGAGATTCGTATCGACCTTTAGAAAAAAGTTACGGGAATTCCCAAATCTTAAAAAAAGATTACTTCAAAAGACAAGAAATCAAAATTGTTATTCGTGAAATGGCTGAACAAGTTGCTACGCGAATTAGAAAGCACCATTGTCAGACGGGATCTATCAGTCTTGCTATAAGTTACTCTAAGTACGAGGAGCAATCTGGTTTTTCTCGGCAACTAAAAATACCAGTCACTTCTAATACAAAAAAGTTAGTTGGCTACTGCTTTGAGATATTCAATAAATATTACGAAGATGATAAAGCCGTTCGGCGCATAGGAATAACTTATTCAAAATTAACCTATACAAGCGACATCCAATTGGATTTATTTGAAAATCCTATTGAACAAATTACAAACGAAAAATTAGATTCGCTAGTGGATAAAATAAGAGATAAATATGGTTTCCAATCACTAGTGCATGCTAGTAGTCTTATGGATGGCGCAACAGCTATCGACCGTAGCTCGCTTGTCGGTGGTCATGCTGGCGGAATGGAGGGTATAAAATGAACTATTTAAATGAAGAATACCACGATCGTGGCATTAAGAAATGGGCAGGATTTTATTTATCAGAGCATACAGTTGCACAAGAAAAGTTAACAGATGAGAGACAGAAAAGCAATCCACAAAAACAACAATTAGATCCACAAGAGATCGCTTTAGTAATAAATGAAGCGATTTTAAAGAACAGATCCGTTGCTGTCCAAATTGAAGCAGTCGATCAAAATGCCTGTTATAAAGATGATATCGTCGGTCTTGTTGCTGGTGGAGATGAATTGGGTATCTATATAAATGATACCAAAGTTGATTTTGATGAAATTCGCAATGTTCAATTCATAAGTCTAAAAAAATGGACTCATCTTACTGATTATAATTGATCATGAATGGAGGGAAAATTATGAACACTGTTGTGATTACAGGAAAAGTTGAATCAGATGTCAAAGTGCTCAACACAAAAAACGGCACACCCTTATGCAGATTCACTCTACTATCAGATGGCCGTAAATTTAATTGTTTGATTGCTGGTAAAAAAGCTTTTGGCTTTGTTTATGAGGTACAAATGGGTTCAGAAATTACGATCGAATCAGCCATTAATGAGCGCAATCAATTAGTCGTACAAAAGTTTAACGTATTAAACCCTCCAAATTATTTTGGCCAGGTATTTGATTACAAAGGTCACCGAATGCCTCATAAGAAAGTATTATTTTAATGCTTATCTTATTGTTACTGATAGTGAACAAACTCTAACTTAAATTCTTCACTGTATTTCGTCCTAAAAAAGCACCCTTAAAAGGTTAGAGCTTACTCTAACCTTTTAAGGGTGCTATCTATTTGGGTGTGTATTTTTAATTATAAACCAGTTTGCTTATTAAAAATCTTTGGACCTTTTCGCATATTTTTAAAGTCATTTTTTGGTGCGCTGGTTTGGTTAGATCTTCCGCCACCTGCTTGTTTCTTTTTAATTAACTCTAACATCTTTTCTTTTGAGTTCACTTTTCCCACCACCTTGTCACTACTAATACACACTCTAAGTGCGTTGAGAGGTTGTAAATAATTGCTACATTGATGGAAACCTCTTTTTACCGTGTTTTCAATCCATCTTCACAATAATTAAATTTACATTCTCGAATAATAATACAGGATAAACCTTGAAGTAACAAACAAAATATTTTTATCCATTGATTAACCTACGATTTTCAATACAATTTTTGTAGTGCTATACTCTAATGCGGTAGTAAAACTTATCCAATTAAAAAATACCACTAATAAAAGGACAAACTGGTAATTGGAATTGAAGCTGATAACACAGATATCGTATATGAAGTTTTAGAATCAGATGAAGACTCTTACGATTTGAAATTAATAAGCTGATCCTTACAAGAGCAAGCCGGTTCTAGAACTGCTGGTATATATAAAGTTTATAAGGATAGTACTTATGAAATAGTAGCCTAACTGAATTAACTAATAGACTCATTGACTGCCCTACACATGACATTTAGGGCAATTACTTATTATAATAATTATTTTAATAGTAGTCCCATTATCAATTATGACATTAATGAATTAGCTTAATAAAAAAAAGACCCCCAAAAGGAGTCTTGAAATTTATTTCACTTTATAAACAACTGTTGTAAGTAAAACATGCGGTTCAGTCAGCACTTGGTTGATAGAAAAAATTTCTCCTTCATTCTCACTTACTTCTCCTAACAACACTTCTAGATCGTTTTGTACAGTTTCGCGTCCTTCAAATTCTCCAATAGGATTACTCGTAACAGTTAAAACTCTATAGTTATACATCATATTTCTCCCTCCTTTCTGGTGACTACAGTATACCAGAAAGTAATCTTAACTCGATGCAGTTAGCTTGCTAAAAAATCCAAATAACAGAATGCTTTTACACTAAACTTATGTAAATGACAATGATTTTTTTATGCAAAACTCTGCACGTTTACGCTGCAAAGTTCTGTACATTTATTCTGCCATAAACAAAAGCTCAAAAAGATAGCGGTGTGAACTTTACTTTTCATATGTTTAGGCATACCTATGCCTCTTTATTATTGGAAGCTGGTCAGTATGAAAGCTATCTAGGTACGTTTAGGACATTCAAGAATCCGCACAACAATGGATATCTACTCTCATGTGACCAAAAAAACGAATCGTGAAGCTGTCGATATTTTCAAAAGCGCGATAAAAAGAAAATAAACCTTCCGACAAAAACAACATAAAAATTATTTTCGTCGGAAGGTTCGCCGGAAGGATGGCCTATTTAGCCATTATTCAATTATAAGAATATTGTTATATCAAAGTTTTACTCGTCATCCATCTTAAGAACAGACATGAAGGCTTCTTGCGGTACTTCTACTGATCCAACTTGTTTCATCCGTTTTTTACCGGCTTTTTGTTTTTTCAATAGTTTTTGACGACGGGTTACGTCACCACCATAAAGTTTCGCTGTAACGTCTTTACGTAAGGCTTTGATGTTTGAACGAGCCACAATTTTTTGTCCGATTGCTGCTTGAACAGGAATTTCAAATTGGTGTCTTGGAATAATAGTTTTCAATTGATCAACAATTGCTTTTCCACGATGGAAAGCAAAGTCTTTATGCACGATAAAGCCTAGTGCATCTACTTTTTCGCCGTTCAATAAAATATCCATCTTAGATAAATTGCTTTGTTTGTAGCCAATCAATTCATAATCTAAAGAAGCATATCCCTTAGTACTTGATTTTAATTTATCAAAGAAATCATATACGATTTCTGATAGTGGAATTTCATAAACCACGTTTACTCGGTTATCATCAAGGTACGCCATCGTTAAGAAGTCGCCACGTTTGCGTTGTGAAATCTCCATTACAGCTCCGACATAGTCGTTTGGAACCATAATTGTTGCTTTTACATAAGGTTCTTCAATCGATTCGATCACACCTGGTTCAGGCATTTCAGCTGGGTTAGCTACGATTTTTTGAGTGCCATCCGTTAAGTTTGCGTGGTAGATAACTGATGGAGCCGTTGTGATCAATTCTAAGTTAAATTCACGTTCAAGGCGCTCTTGAATCACATCCATGTGTAACAAGCCTAAGAATCCACAACGATACCCAAATCCAAGCGCTTGAGAGGTTTCAGCTTCAAATTGCAGTGCTGCATCGTTTAATTGTAATTTATCTAACGCGTCTCTTAAATCGCCATAACGAGAAGAATCAATTGGGTACATCCCACAATAGACCATTGGCGTCATTTTACGGTATCCTTTTAATATTTCTGTAGCAGGATTATTCGCTAGAGTAATGGTATCTCCAACTCGAGTATCTTGGACAGTTTTGATATTTGCAGTAACGTATCCAACATCCCCAACCATTAGAAATTCGCGTTTGATCGCTTTAGGTGAAAAGACTCCTACTTCAGCTACTTCAAACGTTTTTCCGTTACTCATCAACTTCATGGTATCTCCAGGTTTGATCATCCCTTCCATCACACGAATATTCAAGACCACTCCACGATAAGCATCGTAAACTGAATCAAATATTAACGCTTTTAAAGGATTATCTGTATCGCCTATTGGAGCTGGAATTTTTTCAACGATTTGCTCTAAGATTTCCTCGATGCCGATACCAGCTTTAGCACTTGCAAAAACGGCTTCACTAGCATCTATCCCAATAACATCTTCTATCTCCGTGCGGACACGTTCTGGATCTGCCGCTGGTAAATCGATTTTATTAATAACGGGTATGATTTCAAGATCATTATCTAGAGCTAGGTAAACGTTTGCCAGTGTTTGGGCTTCAATGCCTTGTGCTGCATCAACAACCAAAATCGCTCCTTCACAGGCTGCTAAACTTCTTGAAACTTCATACGTAAAATCGACGTGTCCCGGTGTGTCGATTAAATGTAGTGTATACGTTTCGCCATCTTTTGCTGTATAGTTCAATTCAATTGCATTTAATTTGATCGTAATGCCTCGTTCACGTTCAAGATCCATCGAATCTAATAATTGTGCTTGCATATCGCGATCAGCAACGGTATTCGTCATTTGTAGGATACGATCGGCTAAGGTTGATTTCCCATGGTCAATATGGGCAATGATGGAGAAGTTTCGAATACGTTTTTGTCTTTCAATTAATTCCTGTTTATTCATCTAGTCGTGCCTACCTTCTTTATTTATTCCGAAAAGTGTCATTGTAAATTATACCAGTGAAACCCCTGAATTACAATAAACTTAGAGGGAACCAGCTCTTAAGACAAAAGAAAGCCTAAGCTAGTGCTCAGGCTTTCTTTTGGGTCTATAATTTTAGTGTTGATAAATTAATTAAATTACTAATCCAAAATTTCTGAAGGAATAGGGTTGCTTGTAGCCATGTATAAGATTCAATGAGAATTACAAAACGTTGGCGCTTCAGCGATTAGGTTTTGTTTGAAGCTTGAAAGTCTGTAAGACTACAGGCTTACAGGCGGTCCAATGGCTCCACAAGCAAACCCGTCCATTCCAGAAGAAATTTTATTTTGAAGCATCAACACTATTTGTCATATAACATTTCTGTGTACTTTAAATAAAGTACCCGCTTATTTAAAGAAATCAGTTCATTTCCTTTTCTTATCTGCTTTAAAAGCATCTTTTACTTTATCAAAAATAGAACCATCTTGTTCTTCAACTTCCATGCCGCTAGCTTTAGCAAATTGTCTCAACAAGTCCATTTGTTCTTTAGATAAATTCTTCGGAGTGATCAATTTAATCTTCACATGTTGGTCTCCAGTACCTGTGCCACGTAATTTTGGTGCTCCTTTGCCTCTCAGACGGAAATTCGTTCCTGTTTGTGTTCCAGCAGGTATTTTTAGTTTCACTTTACCATGAACAGTCGGAACTTCAACTTCATCCCCTAAAGAAGCTTGGACAAAATTAATTGGCAATTCATAATAAATCTCTGATCCATTTCGTTCAAATTGATTGCTGGCTTTGACACGGAAAACAACGTATAAATCTCCGTAAGGTCCACCATTTTTACCAGCTTCCCCTTGTCCGTTTAAGCGCATTTGATTGCCATCTTCAACACCTGCGGGAACCGTTACTTTAACCGTATGTTTGTCTTTAGTATGGCCTGAACCATAACAAGTTGGACAAGGTTCTTTAATTTCTTTACCCGTACCATGACAAACATCACAGGTTTGTCGTGTCATTACTCGTCCAAGTGGTGTGTTTCTCTCAACGTTCAATGAACCTGTACCATGACATTTAGAACAGGTCACAGGGTGAGTACCTGGTTTAGCTCCATCACCGTGACATGTCTTACATTCTTCTTCACGATTGTAGCTGATTGTGGTTTCTTTTCCAAAAATAGCTTCTTCGAATTCAAGATTGACCGTGTATTGTAAATCATCTCCTTGACGAGGAGCATTTGGATTTTGTGAACGACCGCCGCCACCAAAGAATGATTCAAAAATATCTTCAAAGCCGCCGCCACCAAAGCCGCCGCCGAAGCCACCACCGCCGTAACCGCCACCACCTGCTCCAAAGTTGGGATCCGTACTTGCATGACCATATTGATCATAAGCTGCACGTTTATCAGCACTACTTAATACCTCATACGCTTCTGCAACTTCTTTAAACTTGTCTTCAGCACCAGCTTCTTTATTGATATCCGGATGGAACTTTTTTGATAGTTTTCTGTATGCTTTTTTTATTTCTTCATCAGAAGCACCTTTTGATACTCCTAATACTTCGTATAAATCTCTTTTAGCCATGATTTCCCTCCATCGTTACGAATAAAAATTTTTTAATGTATCCTCAAATTCGCCTTAATGAGCATAGCATATCTAGAAGAAAAAGCCAAAAGCAATTTGCCTTGGCTTTTCCCTTTCATCCTCTAATGTTAAAGATTATTTATTTTCGTCATCTACCTCTTCAAAATCAGCATCAACAACATCCTCAGATCCACCTTGTGCTCCTTGTTCTTGTGCATCTTCTGGGTTTGCCTCTGCTTGAGCTTGAGCAGCTTGTTCATATAATTTAACTGTTAGAGCTTGCACGATTTCATTTAAAGCATCGCGTTTAGTTTTCATTTCTTCGATATCATTTGCTTCAACAGCTGCTTTTAATTCATCACGAGCTTCTTCAGCTTTTTTAACTTCAGCTTCATCAACTTTACCCTCAAGTTCAGTGATTGTTTTATCAACTTGGAATAATAATTGATCCACTTCATTACGTAATTCTACTTCTTCTTTACGAACTTTATCTGCTTCAGCATTTGATTCTGCATCTTTAACCATACGTTCGATTTCTTCATCAGTCAAACCTGAAGATGATTTGATCGTGATTGTTTGTTCTTTTTGCGTTCCTAAGTCTTTAGCACTAACGTTAACAATTCCGTTTTTATCAATATCAAATGTTACTTCGATTTGTGGGATTCCACGAGGTGCAGCAGGAAGGTCAGTCAATTGGAAGCGTCCTAATGTTTTGTTGTCGGCTGCCATTGGACGTTCACCTTGCATTACGTGTACATCAACAGCCGGTTGGTTATCAGCAGCAGTTGAGAATACTTGTGATTTGCTTGTTGGGATCGTTGTGTTACGTTCGATCAGTTTTGTAAACACCCCACCCATTGTTTCGATACCTAATGATAATGGAGTAACATCTAACAAGACGATATCTTTAACATCACCAGTAATAACTCCACCTTGGATCGCAGCACCCATAGCTACTACTTCATCAGGATTAACTGATTTGTTTGGTTCTTTTCCTGCTTCTTTACGTACAGCATCTACAACAGATGGAATACGTGTTGATCCACCTACTAAGATAACTTCATCAATTTCAGATGTAGCTAAACCAGCATCTTTAAGAGCTTGACGAACAGGTCCTTTAGTACGTTCTACTAAATCATAAGTTAATTCATCAAATTTAGCACGAGTTAAGTTGATTTCCAAGTGTAACGGTCCAGCTTCACCAGCAGTGATAAATGGTAGGCTGATTTGTGTTGAAGTTACGCCTGACAAATCTTTTTTAGCTTTTTCAGAAGCATCTTTCAAACGTTGAACGGCCATTTTATCTTTAGATAAGTCGACACCATTTTCTTTTTTGAATTCAGCTACTAAATAGTTCATGATTTTGTTATCAAAATCATCTCCACCTAATTTGTTATCACCAGCAGTAGACAATACATCAAAAACGCCATCTCCTAATTCAAGAACAGAAACGTCAAAAGTACCTCCACCCAAGTCAAATACTAGAATTTTTTCTTCTTTATGTGTTTGATCTAAACCATATGCTAACGCTGCAGCAGTTGGTTCATTTACGATACGTTCAACTTCAAGGCCTGCAATTTTACCAGCATCTTTAGTAGCTTGACGTTGTGCATCATTAAAGTAAGCAGGAACCGTAATAACAGCTTTATCAACTGTTTCTCCTAAATAGCTTTCAGCATAACCTTTCAAGTATTGCAAAATCGTTGCAGAAATTTCTTGTGGAGTATATTTTTTGCCGTCAACTTCAACTGAGAAACCAGCTTCGCCAATATGACGTTTGATTGAACTAATTGTATTTGGGTTTGTTACAGCTTGACGTTTTGCAACTTCTCCAACTTGCATTTCTCCATTTTTAAAAGCTACTACTGATGGAGTCGTACGGTTACCTTCTGGATTCGGAATAATTTTTGCTTTTCCGCCTTCTAATACTGCAACTGCTGAATTTGTTGTTCCTAAGTCAATACCTATCATTTTTCCCATTATAAAATCCCTCATTTATTTATTATTTTTTTATTATTTATTTATTTAAGCTTTATTGAGCAACGATGACCATTGCTGGACGTAAGACTCGTCCTTTTAAATCATACCCTTTTTGTAAAACTTGTACAACTATTTCACTTTTTTGACCTTCTTCAACAGGAACCGTTTGAACAGCCTGATGGAAGTTTGGATCAAATGGTTCATTTAAAGGATCGATAACTTCGATTCCTTCGTTTTTTAATGCTGCAGCGAACGTTTCCTTCACCATCTCGATTCCTTTTTTCAAACTTTTGCCTTGCTCATCTGTTACTTCAATAGCTAGAGCTCGTTCTAAGTTATCACCGACTGGAAGCAATTCGAGTGCTAAAGATTGAGCACGGAATTTAGCAGCATCTTCACGTTCTTTTGCATTGCGTTTTTGGATATTTGCCATTTCAGCTTGGACACGCAAATATTTATTTTCCATTTCTTCTAAAGCAGCTTTTGCTTCAGCAAGTTCATCAACTT
This sequence comes from Carnobacterium sp. ISL-102, assembly GCF_018612935.1. Classification (NCBI taxonomy): domain Bacteria; kingdom Bacillati; phylum Bacillota; class Bacilli; order Lactobacillales; family Carnobacteriaceae; genus Carnobacterium; species Carnobacterium sp. ISL-102. Next base: position 175,450 of record NZ_JAGGRF010000003.1, read on the forward strand.
CTACAGACTCAGTTGTTTCTTCTGGTTTGATTACCGTTTCTTCTACTGATTCTGTTGTTGTTTCTTCTACTACTTCTTGTTCTTGCTTCTTGTCTTTATTTCTAGACACATCAACAGCTCCTTTTGCTTAATCTTCTACAGAATGGTAGTAGTCGATTATTTTTTTTGAAAGCTCATTTCGAAATACATCCACCAAGCCAATCATTTTAGAATACGGCATATTCGTTGGACCTAACAATGCAATAACACCTGAACTGTATCCTTCAATGTCATAGCTTGCCGTAATTAAACTGAACTCATTGAAAAGCTCATTGTTTAACTCCGTACCAATTTTCACGGTGATTCCAGTAGTACTTGGGATCACTAGAGAAGATAAGTCATGAGTACCATCCATTAACGAATAAATAGACTTAAATTTTTCGACATTTAATTCATTCGAAAAATCTAATATATTCATTCTTCCACCTACGTGCATCCTATCTTGTCCAGCCTTCAAAAAGACATTTTCAAAGATATCTAAAATTCCTTCATTTGTCTTGACGTACTTATTTAGCAATAAAGGAATTTCAGTCTTGAGTCTTTTAAATACTTCCATTAACGTAAGACCAACTAATTGTTCATTAAAAATACGAACAATTTTTTCCAGCTCATTAACGTCCATCGATCTCGGGATAGTAACAACTTGGTTTTCTACATGGCCTTTATCTGTAACCAGAATAGCCATGACTTGATAATCATTCAATGGTACTAAACGAAAACCGGTTAAAATACTCTCTTTGATTTCAGGACCTAATGTTATTGCCGTATAACTGGTCAATTGAGAAAGCAATTCAGCAGATTGGAAAACAATTTCATCCAACTGTCTAAATTGATTTCCTAAAGCATTCTTTATGACTGCAAGATCTTTTTTCTGAATTTTCACTGGATGTACCAGATAGTCCACATAAAAACGATAGCCTTTTAATGACGGAACACGACCTGATGAGGAATGTGTTTTTTCAATGAAGCCTAATTCTTCAAGACGTCCCATTTCATTACGAATAGTCGCTGAACTAAAATTGATCTCAGCTTCATTCATCAAGGTTTTAGATCCTATGGGTGTCTCGTGTGAAGTGTATAAGCGAATGATAGATTTTAAGATTAAAATCTGTCTTTCAGTTAACATGTTGCATCACCTCTTTTTTAGCACTTGAAACTATTGAGTGCTAATACATTTATTAATTTACCAAATATAATTGTTCCTGTCAATAATTTTTGCTTATTTTTTGACTAATTTTGACGTTTATTAAAAACATTGATTTCCCGCTTGATTTATCCATTTTCAGCCTAGAAAAAAAGTATTAAAAATGAAATAATTCATTTTTAATACTTTTTCTTCTCATTGATTTTAGGTCTGAATTTTTTAATATTCGTAGCTTTGTTGTTCATATCAACACCATTTGTTAACCAAACCTAATTTAACTGGCATTCTTTTTTTGCTTTTTCTAGTTCAGTTCTTATTTGGACAAAACCAGTACCGCCTAAAGAATTTCTGCGTTCAACAGCCACACGAGATTCTAACAAAGAATACACATCTTCTTGAATAATAGGAGCTGCTGCTTGAAAATCTGCTAATGAAATATCTTGTAAATAATTGCCGTTTTTCAAGCACTTTAAAACAAGTTTTCCAACTATTTCATGTGCTTCTCTAAACGGAGTACCTTTAGAGGCAAGATAATCAGCTAACTCTGTCGCATTGGAAAAATCTTTAGTTGTTGCTTCACTCATTTTTTCTTCGTGCACGATCATATCATCCAACATACCAGCAAATACGTTCAAACAATCTTTGACGGTTTTTACTGTGTCGAACATACCTTCTTTATCTTCTTGCAGATCCTTATTATAAGCTAAAGGCAAACTTTTCATTACCGTCAACAGTGAAAATAAATTGCCGTACACTCTGCCTGTTTTCCCACGAATCAATTCTGCCATATCTGGATTTTTCTTTTGCGGCATGATTGAACTACCTGTTGAAAAGGCGTCCGTTAAACTAACAAACTGATACTCATGACTTGTCCAAAGAATTATTTCTTCGCAAAAACGTGAAAGATGCATCATCAGTATGCTGCTATTCGACAAAAATTCTAAGATGAAATCACGGTCACTAACGGCATCCATACTATTTGAATAAACGGAACTAAAGCCTAATTGTTCTGCGGTATCCAAACGATCGATTGGAAATGTCGTTCCTGCCAAAGCTGCTGCTCCTAAAGGGGAACAATCGATGCGTTTCAAACTATCTTGGTATCTTTCTAAATCACGTTTAAACATGTTGTAATACGCTAGCAAATGGTGAGCAAAAGAGATAGGCTGCGCATGTTGTAAATGCGTATATCCAGGAATAATGGTTTCAACATGTTTTTCCGCTTTTAGCAGAATAACTTTTTCTAGATCCATAAGTGATTCAGAAATTTCACCGACTTGACGTTTTAAATAAAGATGCATATCGGTGGCTACTTGATCATTTCGACTTCTTGCAGTGTGTAGTTTCCCTGCGACCAGTCCAATCTCTTTATGAAGAAGCGTTTCGATATTTAAATGAATGTCTTCATTCGCAATAGAGAATACCAACTCTTTCTTTTGGACTTTTACTAAAAGAATTTCTAATCCTCTAATGATCTCATCTGCTTCTTCTTGAAGAATAATGGACGTCTTAGCTAACATTTTAACATGTGCCAAACTTCCTATAATATCTTCTTCCGCTAAAACTTGGTCTACTTCAATCGAAGCACCAAATTCATCGATCCATTTTTGACTTTCTCCTTCAAAACGACCGCCCCATAATTTTTTCATGTTGTCATCCTATCCTTATTTAAGATTACTTATTCTTGATAGTAACTTTTGGTTTATTAACTTCTGCATGAACTTTTGTAGGCAGACCCCATAACTTAATAAATCCAACAGAGGCTTCTTGATTAAATGTATCTGCAGAAGTATAAGTTGCTAAATCTTCATCATAAAGTGAATTTGGAGACTTTCTGCCTTCCACGATTGCATGGCCTTTAAATAATTTCACTCTTACCGTTCCATTTACATACTTTTGAGTTGATTTCAAAAAAGCAATCAAGCTTTCGGTTAATGGATTGTACCATAATCCGTTATAGATCATTTCTGTTATTTTCTGTTCAATTATTGGTTTAAAGTGTGCAGTATCTTTAACAAATGTAAGATCTTCCAATTCTTTATGAGCGGTCATAAGTGTTACTGCCCCAGGAGCTTCATAGATTTCACGAGATTTGATACCGATCAATCTATTTTCAATATGATCGATCCGTCCAATCCCATGTTTTCCAGCAATGCTGTTCAACTGTTGGATCAAATCAGACAACTCGTATTTTGAACCATCAAGAGCTACTGGAACTCCCGCTAAGAATTCAATTTCAATCATTTCTGGGCTATCAGGAGTATTTTCTAAACTCGCTGTTAACTCATAGGCTACTTCTGGTGGTGCGATCCAAGGATTTTCTAAGACGCCACATTCATTGCTTCTTCCCCAAAGATTTTGATCAATAGAGAAAGGATTGTCTAAATCAATTGGAACCGGAATAGAGTGTTCAATAGCATAGTTGATCTCTTCTTCCCTTGACCATGTCCAATCACGAACCGGTGCGATTACTTTTAAATCTGGAGCTAAAGAATGAATGGCAACTTCAAAACGAACTTGATCATTTCCTTTTCCGGTACAACCATGTGCTACTGCTACCGCTTTTTCTTTTATAGCTACTTCAACCAATTTTTTAGCAATTAAAGGACGAGATAACGCTGATATTAGCGGATACTTACCTTCATAATATGTGTGCGCTTGTAACGCGATCAATGCAAAGTCATTAGCAAATTCTACTTTAGCGTCAATCGTATATGAAGCAGAAGCACCAATTTGTATCGCCTTTTCTTTAATAAAATCCAGGTTTTTTCCTTCTCCTACATCCAAACAACAAGCGATGACCTCATACCCTTCATCTATTAACCATTTAATGGATACCGAAGTATCCAATCCTCCTGAGTAAGCTAAAACAACTTTTCCTTTATTCATAAAAACACCTCATCCAATTAATTTTATTGCATGAACGTATCCTAACATGGCAAAAAGATTAAAACAAGCTTATATTGTTTTTTTATGCTTTATTATGTATTTTATAGCTTTTTTTTGAAATTTTATTGTATATTAAGCCACTTTATTCATAAATGTTGTATAAATCAGAAGAACGCTTTTAGCAAGAGCCCTTATTGTTTTATCATTTTATGCAAAAAAAAACAAGAAACAATTGTCTCTTGTTTACTCTGTTCAATTACTTTCGGATAAGGTCCATTACTTATTCTGGTTTGATTTATTAGTCTGTTCAAAAAATTGTGCCGTATCCAATTCGTCTTGTTTAAGTTGCGCAATTAAAGCGTCAATCGAATCAAACTTTTTTTCATCTCGTAAATAATCATGCCATAATACCTTTACTTCTTCACCATAGATGTCAGCACTAAAATCAAGAATGTAAACTTCGACCGTTAATGGACGATTTGGTTCAAACGTTACATTGTGTCCAATTGAAGCCATTCCTTTATACGTTCTTCCACCCACTACTATTTCAACAACATATACACCCTTACGAGGCAGCTTAACAAGATTCTCAACTTCGATGTTCGCTGTTGGGAATCCTAACAGCCTTCCCCTGGCGTCTCCATGTATGACTCTTCCAGGAGTAGCGTAGATATAACCTAAGAGATTATTAGCAACAGGCATATCTCCAACTTCTAAAGCTGAACGAATCCGTGTAGAACTAATTTTTTCTTCTCTTAATGTTTGTTTTTCCACTACAACTATCTCAAAACGATTATTAGCGTACTTTGGCAAATGTACCATTGAAGCAACTTCCTTTTTACCAAATGAATAGTCAAAACCTGCTACGACTGTTTGTGCATGTAATCCAACAATGTATTGATCCACAAAATCTTGTGGTGCTAAACTAGCAAACGCAGATGTAAAGTCGACTTCATAAAGATAATCGACACCAATTTTCTCCATCAATTCCTCTTTGCGAGATACAGTTGAAAGATATTTATGCTGATCCGAATTTAATTTTTTAAAAACAATTGAGGGATGTTGATTGAATGTCATGACTGCTAATTTTAAATTGTTTTTATCAGCAAGACTTTTTGCCCTAAAAATCACTTCTTGATGGCCTCTATGTACGCCATCAAAAAAACCTAAAGCTAACACTACTTTGTCTTCAGGGATTTCATCTGCTAGATACGGATGATGCAGTTTAATGATTTCCACAGTGTAAAAACTCCTCTACAAATTATTCCTTAATACTTTGATTGGTTTCAAATAATCTTTTTTTTGTGGATGGACAGCATAAATACTAACCGCTTTTTGCAAATAAATGAAAACAACTGGCATCGACAAATCAGCTGGAATAGTATCGATTGGCAACACAGCTCCATTTTTCACTTTATCCCATAAGGTTTCATCAATATCGAATGAAGCTAAGTCTTTTAGACCAAATTCTAGAGGAAATAAAACTTCGTCAATTTCTTCTTGTTCCATTTTTTCAGCAACTTGGGCTAACGTTAAACAATCACTAGCTTTAAACGTACCACTAAGCACACGCGTTAAATCAGACATGTGCGCTGGGTATCCAAGTTGTCTACCTAAGTCTACAGCCAACGTACGAACGTAAGTCCCTTTTCCACACGCCACCTCAAACTTCCAAGAGACCGTCCCTCTTTCTTTATCTACGACCACATCTGAAGTCCGTTTGAATTGTTTTATCTCCGCAACTCTTTCTGGTCGTTCAACGGTTTCACCAGCTCTAGCATACTCATATAATTTTTTCCCATTCACTTTTACTGCTGAATACATTGGCGGTATTTGAGTGATTTTTCCTTCCATGTTTTTCATGGCAGCATCAATCGCTTCAAGCGTCGGTACTTCTTCTACTTCGACTTGCTCAACAATTTCACCGCTTCGGTCTTCTGTTGTTGTCGAATAGCCAAGTGTAATTTCGCCTATGTAACCTTTACCTGTTTCCATCATGTACTCGACAACTTTTGTAGCTTTTCCAACACATATAGGCAATACACCGTCGACATCTGGATCCAACGTACCTGTATGTCCAATTTTTTTTGTTTTTAAAATTTTTCTAAGTTTAAATACACAATCATGACTAGTCATGCCGCGTTCTTTCCATAAAGGGAGAATACCTTCCATTGCTTGATCCCAACTTTCCTTTTTCAACTCTTCAAGTATACCATAATTACCAAAATGACGTCATCCATTTATTAACCGTATATTAGTTCAATTATCTGTTTTAGTGAGAGAATTGAAATCAACCTTTACTAAATAAAACATCATTTTATACTTGTTTAATGGATAAGTCTGTATGATTAGTCAAATGGAAACTTGTTTTATACTCGTTTAATCAATAATATCAGTTTATTAATTAAATGGAAATTTGTTTCAATGCTCGTTTAAACATTAATTCTACTTTATTAGTCAAAAAGATTTTTATTTGTCATCTGTTGAATCAATAAACTTAAACGAAAGCTTCTTTACAAGGATTGGATATGTAGAAAAGGTCAAGAATACAAAATCAGAGACCAAGAACTATGTCCCAGTCTCTTTAGTCTAGATATTTCCTGATTTCTTCCTCATAGTCTGTACTTACATCAGTAACGACTGAAAGATTTCCATTAGATTCTAACACAACTGCAAAAACCTTATCTGAAGAACATCTAGCTTGGATTCGAATAGCAGAATAAATATCTTCTTTAGTTACGCGACTTTTTTTCATTGTATTTTCTAAGAAAGCACCCTTTAAAAATAAAACTTTTGGAGCTGGATTAATAAATTTTGAAAAGTAGGACCATTTGCTGATGATTTTTGAAACAAGGAATTGCAAGGACAAAAGTAATGTGATTGCTAAAAACCCATTTATTATAGTAACATCTTTTAAGATCATAGTAGATGATACTGTTGACCCTATAGTAAATGAAGTGATAACATCCTGTATACTCATATTTGAAACACTTCTATTTCCAAAAATTCTTAAGCTGGCCAGTAACAATATAAAGGTTATAATGGTTGAAAAAAAGATTCTAATGACAGGCGTCCAACTATCAAATAAAAGATTTGGCGTTCCCATTTCTGTTTGTATGTTTATCAAAAAATCCGACATTTAAAAACCTCCTTTACACACTTAGTGTAAAGAAAAAAAGCAAAGAGTAAAGAAATTCAAATCAAAGCCAAAGCATACAAGCAAAAATCAGTTGTACACTTTGGCCTTAGCATATTCTATTGCCTAGCAGTATTAGACTGTGGGTATTTTTAAGACTTGACCAATCTTTATTACATTCGCACTAGCCAATTTATTTATAGTGACGATCGATTGAACAGTCACGCCGTATCTTTTAGCAATGCTGTAAAGAGTATCTCCAGCCTTAACGGTATAATTGATTATCGTTGGTACCGGTTTCGGAACAATCGTACCGGTACTAACAGGAATTTTCAGAACTTGACCGACTCTTATAACATTCGCACTGGCTAATTTGTTTGCTGTGACGATCGATTGAACAGTCACGCCATATCTTTTAGCAATGCTGTAAAGAGTATCTCCAGCCTTAACGGTGTAATTGATTGTCGTTGGTACCGGTTGTGGAACAATCGTACCAGTTTTAGCAGGAATTTTTATCGTTTGGCCAATTTTCAGTATATTAGGGTTGGTCAAATTATTGGCAGCCACTAACTGTTGTACGGTTACATTATATGCATTAGCAATTTTAGTTAAGGTATCACCTGCTTTAACGGTATAGTTAGTAGTCGGAATGATAAGAATTTGGCCGACACGAATCACGTTTACATTGGTTAATTTATTAGCTGTTGCCAATTGTTGAACAGTCACTCCATAAAGACTGGCGATCTTAGTTAAAGTCTCACCTGATTTGACAATGTGTTGGCCACTAGTAGCTGTTTGCGTGCTAGTAGACAGCATTTGGCTGATCGTAACAAAGGTGTATCCTTTAGCCTTCAATTGGTTGATCATATTTTGGAGTGCTCCTGGAGTACCTGTAGCACCTTCTCCTGTATGCATCAAAACAATCATTCCTGGAGTTGCATTATTTACAACTTTATTCGTGATTTCACTAGAAGAGACCCCTTTCCAATCGACTGTATCAATCGTCCAGCCAATCGTTTTTGTATAGCCCAAATTACCAACCGCTAACAATGAAGCTGCATTCATTGAGCCAAAAGGTGCACGAAAATAGGGTTTAGTAGTCTTTCCACTAATATTTTTAATAACAGCTTCCCCTTTATCTAATTCTGTTTTGATCTGAGCTGCACTTATTTTAGTAAAATCAGGATGAGAGTATGAGTGATTGCCAAATTGATGCCCTTGGTCAGCAATATTTTTGATCAATTGCGGATGATTTTCTGCTGCTTTACCAGTAACGAAAAAAGTAGCTTTGATTTTATTTGCGTTTAAAACCTGTAAAATTTTAGTAGTATTTTTGCCATCTGAACCATCATCAAACGTAAAAGCGACCATTTTAGATGTTGTATTCCCTTTAGTTATATATTGAGAGCTGGAAGCAGTGACCGGTAAAGCGAAAGTTAAACTGAATAAAAGCAATAGTGTCAGTAGAAGACTAGCCAATCCAATTTTTAAACGCATGTTACTCACCCCTTTATTTTTTTTAAGTAAGTTTTTTCAATGCATTTTTCCCTCTAGGTTCTCAGCTCTCCTTTCACTTTTATTATACCACCTCGGATAACTATTTGATTTTTAAAAGACTTTTCTCCCTGTTATATTTTGATTTTTCAATTAAAAAAACCTCCAAAGGGTTGCCCTTTGGAGGTTTAAAATGAGATTTTTTATTAGTCTTTATTTAAATTACGCAATAATTCATCGATATGACTTCCATATTCAACAGATGCATCTCGCTCAAAACTTATTTCTGGTGTTTTGTAGAGTGTCAAACGCTTGCCTAATTCGCTTCTAACTAATCCAGAAGCCTTATCTAAGCCTAATTGTGTTCTTTCACGATCACTAGCTTTGTCAGATAAAATACTATAGAAAATAGTTGCTTGTTGAAGATCACCGGTTACACGTACATCGGTTATATTTACATTGGCAACTCGGGGATCTTTCACGCGTTTCTGCAAGATATCATTTACTTCTTTTTGAATTTCTTGTGAAACACGGCCAATTCTATGATTTGCCATATTTAACCCTTCTTTCTTACGTATTACTTACGTTTAATTTCAACCATTTCATAAGCTTCAATAATGTCATCCACTTTAACTTCGTTATAATCTTTAATCATAAAGCCACATTCAAAACCTTTTTTTACTTCTTTAGCGTCATCTTTAAAGCGTTTCAAACTTGCCAATTCGCCTTCAAAGATTACGATATTGTCGCGAATTAATCGGATACTACTGCTACGCTTGATAGTACCATCTGTAACGAATCCACCAGCAATCGTACCTACTTTAGATACTGTAAATGTTTCACGAACAACAACTTGTCCGGTTATTTTTTCTTCGTATTCAGGGTCTAATAGACCTTTCATAGCTGTTTCAATTTCATCAATTGCATTGTATATGATACGGTGCAAACGAATATCAACTTGTTCTTGATCAGCTTGAACTCTAGCTTGTGGAGTTGGACGAACGTTAAAACCAATAATGATCGCATTACTTGCTGCTGCTAAAGTAACATCACTTTCATTAATTGCTCCAACTGCAGTGTGAATCATTTTCACACGTACACCTTCTACATCAATTTTTTGTAAACTTGAAGCTAATGCTTCTGCAGAACCTTGTACATCTGCTTTTATGATAACATTGACTTCTTTTAGTTCTCCTTCTTGCAAGCTAGAGAATAAATTGTCGATCGTTACACGATTCGTTACTGAACGTTGCTCAGCCATTGCTTTCTTCTCACGTGTTTCTCCTGCTGCACGAGCAGTTTTTTCATCTTCAAAGACAACAAACTGATCTCCTGCTTGAGGAGCAGTATTCAATCCTGTGATTTCAACTGGAGCAGAAGGTCCAGCATGTTTTACGCGACGACCTTTTTCGTTGACCATTACACGAACACGTCCGTAAGTATTTCCGACTACGATTGGATCTCCTACATTCAGTGTTCCCCCTTGAACAAGCAAGGTTGCAATTGGACCTTTTGATTTATCTAATCTTGCTTCAATAACTGTACCGATTGCTAAGCGTTTAGTATCTGCTTTTAAATCTTCAACTTCAGCAACAAGTAAAATCATTTCTAATAATTCTTCTAAGTTTTGACCTAATAATGCTGAGATTTCAACGAATATAGTGTCTCCGCCCCATTTTTCTGGAACTAAACCATATTCAGTTAATTCTTGCATTACGCGTTCAGGATTTGCATCCGGTTTATCAACTTTGTTGACCGCTACGATAATTGGAACTTCTGCGGCTTTAGCATGATTGATAGCTTCAACTGTTTGCGGCATAACGCCATCATCTGCAGCTACAACGATAATTGTGATATCCGTTACATCTGCTCCACGAGCACGCATTGTTGTAAACGCAGCATGACCTGGTGTATCCAAGAAAGTAATGATTTTTCCATCAACATTGACTTGATAAGCACCAATATGTTGTGTGATTCCGCCGGCTTCGCCTTGAGTTACTTTCGTATTTCTAAGGGTGTCTAATAATGTTGTTTTACCATGGTCAACGTGACCCATGATCGTTACTACTGGTGGACGAGCTGTAAGATTTTCTTCAACAACTTCTTGATCAAAATAAATATCTAAGTCAGAAGCATCGACTTGTATTTTTTCTTCTGCTTTAATTCCATACTCTTCAGCTAATAATTCAATAGCTTCTTTACCCAAACTTTGATTCAAAGTTGCTACAACACCTAGCATGAATAATTTTTTGATGATTTCAGCAGGTTCACGGTAAATCTTTTTAGAAATATCTGCTACAGTCATACCATCCGTATAAGAAAGTACTTCTGGTAATTCTTTGAATTTACGCGCTACTGGAGGTGCAACCGGTTTAGTTTCACCTTTTTTACCTTTTCTCTTACGTTTATTAAATCCACCATGCGTTCCTACACTTCCGCGGTTAAAAGGTCTGTTTCCTGAGCGTTTGTTCTTATTGGCCCCTTGTGCTGCGCGTTGTGGCGCCTGGCTTGTTGCCCCTGTTTGAGCTACTGGAGTACTTGTTGCTGGTTTGCTTACTGCTGGTTTGTTTGTTGCAGCTGGTTTGTTTGCTGCAGTTTGATTTTCTTTCGCCGCTGGACGGTTTGGTTGATTGGATTGATTCTTCTGATTCGTTATAGGATTACCACCTTTTTGATTTTTTATATTTGAAGTACCTGTTGATTTTTCTTGGACACTCTTACTAGGAGCTATACTACTTTTCTTATCTGAAACAAAAAAGTTATTTAGCTGTTCAACTTGTTTATCTTCCATTGAAGACATGTGACTGTTGTAGTCAATGCCAAGTTGTTTTGCTTTATCAATAACACTTTTAGTTGGTACATCTAATTCTTTGGCATATTCATATACACGTTTTTTAGCCATGATATTCCCCTCCAATTAAATTGATAATAATTCTCGGAATTTTTTTCCAAAGCCATTATCCGTGATGGTACAAATTGTTCGTTCTTTTCCTATTGCTTGGCTTAACTCACTTCTCGTAAAGTGAATTATAAAAGGAATATGATAATAATTGCACTTATCCGAGATTTTTTTCTTAGTATTTTCGCTTGCATCAGTTGCTACAATAACAACTTTTGCAGACAAATTTCTAATTTCTTTTAGGCTTAAATCTTCTCCAGTTGTAAGCTTTCCAGCTCTAATTGCCATGCCTAAAAGATTCAATACCTTTTGTTCCTCTATCATAAACTCATCCTAGCTTTTTGATGTGTAACATAATCTAATAGTTCTTGATAAAAAACATCATTCAAAGTTGTCCCTAATACTTTATCTAACACATGTTTTTCCCATGCAGATTGCACGATTTCAGGTTCTATTGAAACATACGCTCCTCGTCCTGGCAGTTTCCCGCTTGGATCGATAGTTACTTGATTTTCTTTATTTATAACAATTCGAATCATGTCTTTTTTAGGTTTCATTTCATTGGAAATGACGCATTTCCGCATAGGAATTTTACGTTTCGGCATTATCTTCACCTCTTGTTAGTCTTCCTTGTTATCTCGTTCTTCAGCTAATTCAATCAATTCTTCAGTTGCTTCAGGATCTAAATTGCCTTCTTCAACATCAGCATCAATCAGGATTTCGTCAAATTGAGTGTCTAAGTCTTCAACAGATTCAATGATTTTTTCTTCATCCATTTCTTGCTCTTGACTTTCAATAGCTTCAATGACTTTAGCATACTCAACATCTTTTTCTAATCCAGCTTCTTCTTTAGCCATATTTATAGCATTCATGTCTGTTTCAGATTTGATATCGATCTTGTACCCGGTCAGCTTAGCCGCTAGTCGAGCATTTTGGCCTCGCTTACCGATAGCAAGAGATAATTGGTAATCTGGAACAACTACCAAACAGCTGCCAGCAGCTTCGTTAAAGGTGACATTGACAACTTGAGCAGGATTCAAAGCATTTCCGATATAAGTTGCAGGATCAGAATTCCATTCTACTATATCCATGTTTTCACCTTTCAGCTCATTCACGATAGCTTGCACACGTTGTCCTTTAGGCCCAACACATGTTCCAACTGGATCAATGTGTTCATCTCTAGAACGAACAGCTACTTTAGCACGGTCTCCAGCTTCTCTAGCAATAGAAACGATTTCAACAACTCCATCATAGATTTCAGGAACTTCTTGTTCAAATAGTCGTTTCAATAAATCGGGATGACTGCGGCTAACAAATATTTGCGGTCCTTTTGACGTATTCTCAACTTTTGTCACGTAAACTTTTATCCGATCATGAGGTTTATATACTTCATTAGGGATTTGTTCTTGCTTAGATAAAACAGCTTCGATCTTCCCTAAATTAACATAGATATAGCGATGATCTTGTCGCTCAACAATACCTTGCATGATATCATTTTCATAAGTAATAAATTCATTGTAGATAATATTTCTTTCTGCTTCTCTTACGCGTTGCATGATAACTTGTTTAGCGGTTTGAGCAGCAATTCTTCCAAAATCTTTTGGTGTCACTTCAAAACGAATTTTATCACCTAATTCATAAGCTTTATTTAACTCTAAAGCTTCTTCAATGCCTACTTCAAGACGAGAGTCATAAACGACATCTGCAACTTCTTTCACAGAATAAACATGAATATTTCCTTTTTTTAAATCAAATTCGACCTCAACATTTTGTGCTTGGCCATAATTTTTTTTGTAAGCTGAAATTAAAGCAATCTCTAACGCTTCAACAACGAATTCTTTAGAAATTCCTTTTTCTTGTTCTAAAGCATCAAGAGCATTTAACATTTCTTTGCTCATTTTTCACTTCTCTCCTATCTCTAACAATCATTTAATTAAAATTGAATGGCTCTTCTAGCTTTCGCAATTATTTTTCGGTTGAACTCAATATCTTTTACTCTTGTTTTAATGCGAATAGTCAATATTAACGTTTCATCATTAATTTCTTTTAATGTACCTTCATATGTTTTTTCACCATCTACAGGTTCATATAAAGAAATATGGATGTATTCTCCAACTGCATTTATATAATCTTCTTCTTTTTTTAATGGTCTTTCAGCTCCAGGAGATGAAACCTCCAAGAAGTATGCTTGTGGGATAGGATCTGGGTTGATTTTATCCATATGTTCGCTTATTTGTTCACTAACTAGTGCGCAATCCTCTAAATCAATTCCTTCTGGCTTATCAATATAAACCCTTAAGAACCAATTTTTGCCTTCTTTTATGAACTCTATATCTGCTAATTCAAACTGATTTCTTTCAACAATAGGTTGCACGATTTCAGTTAGTGCTTCTACAACATTACTCAACTTTTTCGCCTCCTTATAGTTAGTTTTCTAACTTACTGCCGAAAAAGAGTGAGCGTTACCGCTCACTCTCAACAGAATATCTAAATCCAAATAAATGATACCATAAAATCAAGTAATAAGCAACAAAACACTATCAAGTAAGTCTTTCTAGTTGATTTTCAACTAGAAAAATATTCTGATCCAGATGGATCGAGCGTGGATCATTAGAAGAGATCAAATAATGACAATTGATTTTCATCAGGCAATCCCTTTAATACTCCGTTCTCATTTAAATACTCAATAACTGTTTTAGAAACTTTGCCTCTTTTAGCTAAATCTTCTTTTGAAAGGAACGGTTTATCTTTTCTTGCTTCAATAATTTGTTTAGCAACGTTGGCTCCTAAACTTGGTACGGCCCTTAACGGTGCAATCAGCGAATTGCCTTCAATAACAAAATCAGATGCATCTGATTTTGCTAAATCCACCATTTCAAATTGAAAACCTCGCTCGATCATCTCATTACACAATTCTAAAACAGTTAAGAGATTCTTTTCTTTAGTTGAAGCATCTAATCCTTTGTCGGCAATTTCTTTCATTTTTTCTTTTATGCTATCTTTCCCTTTTGCCATAGCCACTAAATCAAAATCATCTGCACGTACAGAGAAATAGGCAGCATAATAAAGAATTGGAAAATGGACTTTGTAATAAGCTACACGTAAAGCCATTAAAACATAAGCTGCAGCATGAGCTTTAGGGAACATATACTTGATTTTCAAACAAGATTCGATATACCACTCGGGAATATTTTCATCCCGCATAGCTTTTTGCCAATCATCAGGAATTCCTTTTCCTTTACGAACGGATTCCATGATTTTGAAAGCTAAACCATCTTCTAACCCATTATGAATCAGATAAACCATGATATCATCACGACAACCGATAACTTCTGACAAAGGGATATCATTCATTCGGATCAACTCTTCCGCATTTCCTAACCATACATCCGTTCCATGTGATAATCCAGATATTTGCAGCAATTCAGCAAACGTTGTCGGCAACGTTTCTTCCAACATTCCTCTAACAAAACGTGTACCAAATTCTGGAATACCTAGCGTACCTGTTTTCGATTGGATTTGTTCCGGAGTTACTCCAAGAACTTCAGTCCCACCAAAAATTTTCATTACTTCCGGATCATCAGTAGGAATAGTTTTAGGATCGATCCCAGATAAATCTTGCAACATTCGGATAACCGTTGGATCATCATGACCAAGTATATCTAATTTCAAGACATTATCGTGAATAGAATGGAAATCAAAATGCGTTGTTTTCCATTCTGAATCTTGTGCATCAGCTGGAAATTGAATAGGTGTAAAGTCATATACATCCATATAATCTGGGATAACGATAATACCTCCGGGATGCTGGCCAGTAGTTCTTTTAACTCCTGTAAATCCTTTTGCTAAGCGATCGATTTCTGCAGCGCGTAAGGTTAAATTGTTATCTCGTTCATATCCTTTTACATAACCGAATGCCGTTCTGTCAGCCACAGTACCAATTGTTCCAGCACGAAACACATATTCTTCACCAAACAGTTCCTTCGTGTAATTATGTGCTTTCGATTGATAATCGCCTGAAAAATTTAAATCAATATCTGGTACTTTATCTCCATAAAATCCTAAGAATGTTTCAAATGGGATATCATGTCCATCTTTGTGCAGACGAGCTTCACATGCTGGGCAATTTTTATCTGGAAGATCATATCCCGAACCTACTGAACCGTCTGTAAAAAACTCGGAATACTGACACTTAGGACAACTATAGTGCGGCGGCATTGGATTTACTTCTGTAATACCGGTCATTGTTGCAACAAAACTAGAACCTACAGAACCCCGAGAACCCACCAAATAGCCATCTGACATACTTTTATGAACCAATTTTTGCGAAATCAAGTAAATAACCGAGAAGCCATTTCCGATGATACTATTCAGTTCTTTTTCAATTCTTTTTTCAATGATTTCCGGTAATGGATTGCCATATAATCGATGCGCTTCATCATAACTCAATTGACGTATTTCATCTTCTGAGCCCTCAATTTTTGGAGTGTAAAGATCCGTTTTTATTGGTGTGATAGACTCATCCACCATATCTGCAATTTTATGTGTATTTTTGACAACGATTTGCTGTGCTGTTTCTTCTCCTAAAAATGAGAAAGTCTCTAACATCTCCGTTGTTGTTCTAAAGTGAACTTCAGGCAGTTCAGAACGATTCAGAGGATTAGCTCCACCTTGAGAATTGATCAATATTTTACGATAAATACGGTCTTCAGGATTCAAATAATGTACATTTCCCGTTGCAACTACTGGAATATTTAGTTCCTCACCAATTTTAACGAGATTACGAATAATTTCTTCCAAATCTGATTCATCTTTCACCAATTCTTTTTCAATCAAAGGAGCATAAACTTCTTTTGGCATAACTTCAATGTAATCATAAAATTTTGCTTTATTTTTTGCTTCATCGTATCCTTTTTGCATCATGGCCTCAAAAACTTCTCCTTGACTACAAGCTGTCCCGATAATTAAGCCTTCTCGTAGTTTGTTCAATTCAGAACGCGGCAACCGTGCCGTTCGAAAGAAGTAGTCGACCATAGATGAAGAAATCAATTTAAAAAGATTTTTCAATCCTGCTTGAGAGGTTGCAATAATAGTTGCATGAAATGGCCGAGCCCGTTTATAGGTATCGCCTTCTCCAATATGATCATTTAATTGATCATGATAAAACATGTCATGCTCTTCTCTAGCCTCTTTTAGAAAAAGCCAGCATAATTGTCCAGTCGTTTCAGCATCATAAATGGCGCGATGGTGTTGTTCTAAATTAATACCATATTTTTTTGCTAATGTGTTCAAACGATGACCTTTAAATTGCGGATGTAAAAAACGTGACAACTCTAGCGTATCGATTACCGGATTTACAGCATCTGGTATACCGTATTTAGCATTACTCGTATTTAGAAATCCCATATCAAAACTAGCATTATGAGCAACTAAAATTAAGTCTCCAGCAAAGGCCTTAAACAAGTTCAAAACTTCTTCTTCAGATTTTGAACCATGGACCATTTCATCGGTAATACCGGTTAAATTAATCGTAGTTTGTGATAATGGATGTCCAGGATCAATAAATTGCTCGAATGATTCAATGACATTCCCTTTATGCATTTTAACTGCAGATAACTCAATAATGGTGTTGTATACAGCTGAAAGACCGGTCGTTTCTACGTCAAAAATAACGTATGTAGCGTCAGTCAATTCAATATGCTCAGCATTATATGCAATAGGCACGCCGTCATCAACAATATTAGCTTCTATTCCATAAAGAATTTTCACCCCGTTTTTTTGACCTGCATGAAAAGCATCTGGAAAAGATTGAGCACCAAAATGATCGGTTATCGCAACAGCCTTATGTCCCCATTTAGCTGCTTGATCAACCAAATCTGTAACAGTATCGATTGCATCCATTTGGCTCATGTTGCTGTGCAAATGCAACTCTACGCGTTTGTTGTCTTCTGGGGCTGTATCTTTACGCGTTTCATGCTCCCATTCAGTAATATCTTGAGCATTCAACACTAAATCCCGCATAAAGTTATCTTCTTGGACGCTTCCTCTTGCTCGGATCCACATCCCCTTCTTGATTGCTGCAAATGCGGATTCGTCTTCAGGAGTATTCGAGAATTTCTTCACTGAAAAAGAAGACGTATAGTCAGTCATTTTCAGGATCAGCAACTGTCTTTCAGATCTTAATACACGCACTTCGACATCAAATACATAGCCTTCTATGGTTACGCGGCGTTCTTCTTCGATAATTTGATCCATCAATTTGATTTCTTCTTTTGCTGTGATTTTTCGCCCTAAAACGACTTGACCTTTATGAGCTTGAACTTGATTTTTATTTTGTTTTTTTTCTTGTTCGGCTTTTTGGATATTTTCATTCGCACGAATCGCCAAAAGTGTTTCAGATTCTTCTTTTTTCGCTTGGAACTCTGCTATCTTTTTCAAATGCGCTTCTTCATCAATAACCGGTTCGATTTTAAATTTTGGAAATCCTAAAGAAGCATAAGCTTCTTCAACAGGGGGAAGATATTGATTCATCAAATGACTTTTTACAACTTCATTTTCAACATGGAATTGAATTTTTTTTCCGTTTAAAAGCGGAAACTGCTCTCTGAACGGTCTGTCGCAGATTGGTGAAGAAACTTCGCTTAACTTTACTGCAGCTGACCAGTAATGTTCCAATTTTTCAATCGTCAGCACTGGCTGTAACGTATCAATAGTTACTTGGACACTTGCAATTGAATGAAAAGCCAATTGCATTTTTTCTGAAAGATTTTGATATATTTCAAAAGGTAAAATATCTTGAAATTGCAAATGGAAATTCCAAGATTTTGACAATTTATGAACGGTGACTTTTAAGATTTTTGCTTGAGAAAAATAAGATTTATAGCGTTCTTCATGCTGTAACCCTACTTGTTCCAATAATTTTTGAAATAATTCTTCTTGGTTTAAACTCATGAGAAACTCCTTTCACTTGCTAAGGTACAATTAAAGAAACACCATCATCAATAGAATAAACCATTGCAAAAGGAGTGCAGACAAGTGTATAAACGTACTTGTTTGAACTCCTTTCACAGTAATATTTTTATGCTATTAGATAGAACTTAGCAGGATATTTAACGTATCGATTAATTCGTCTGTACGTACCTCTAAAGCTTCTCCGGTTTTTTTAAGCTTTAATTCAACGATATTTTCTTGAGCTTTTTTACCTACTGTTATACGGATAGGCAATCCAATTAAATCTGAATCTTTGAATTTCACACCTGCTCGTTCATTACGGTCGTCAAGTAAAACAGAAAATCCAGCATTTTGTAAAGAATCATATAATTCATTTGATAAACTAACTTGATCTTCTGCTTTCATATTGATAGGGATCAAATGAAGTTCATATGGTGAGAGATGTCTTGGCCAATTAAGACCTTCCTCATTAGACTGCTGCTCTGTGATAGCTGACAGTAAACGGCTGACACCAATTCCATAACATCCCATAACTACTGGAATAGAACGTCCGTTATTATTTAAAACTGTAGCATTCATCGCTTCAGAATAACGTGTTCCTAATTTGAAAATATGACCAATTTCGATCCCTTTTGCAAATTTCAATACCCCTTGTCCATCAGGAGATAGTTCGCCCTCTTGAACAAATCGTAAATCAACATATGCTTCAACATGTGAATCACGTTTTAGGTTTACATTTAAGTAGTGTTGTCCATTTTCGTTAGCTCCAGCAACAGCATTCACCATATCTTGGACAAAAACATCTGCAATGACCCTGAACTCTTCACTGATCCCAACCGGTCCTATCGAACCAGTATTTACGCCTAAATAGTTTACCGTTTCTTCTTCCGTTGCAAATTCTAAAAAGGCTGTATCAAGATGATTTTTTAACTTGACCTCATTTACTTCATGATCGCCTCGAACAATAACTAAAACAGGTTTTTCATCTGCAATAAACAATAAGCTCTTCAACACTTTTTCGGGCTCAACTTCTAGGAATGCTGAAACTTCAGAAATTGTTTTACTATTAGGTGTTTCAACTTTTTCCAATCCTTTTTCATTTTCGAGTGATTTTTTACGCATATGGAGACTGGTAGCCATTTCTAAGTTAGCTGAATAGTCACTTGAATCTGAGTAGACGATAGTGTCTTCTCCAATGTCTGATAGTGCCATAAATTCTTTAGAATTGCTTCCGCCCATTGCGCCTGCATCTCCAATAATATTTCTGAAATCCAGACCACAACGTTCAAATATTCTCGTATAAGCTTTTTCAAATTCTTGGTAGGTTTCATCTAGACTTTCGAAACTATCATGAAAAGAATACGCATCTTTCATAATAAATTCTCTGCCTCTTAGCAATCCAGAACGAGGACGTTTTTCATCACGAAACTTTGTTTGGATTTGATACAAAGAGAGCGGCAAACGTTTGTATGATGTGATTTCATCACGTATCAAAGTTGTGAAGGCCTCTTCATGAGTAGGTCCTAAGAGATAGTCGCGACCATGACGATCTTGTAATTTCATCAAGTCTTCGCCATATGTTTCGTAACGTCCTGACTCTTCCCATAATTCACGAGGTAAAAGAGAAGGCATCAGCATCTCAATCGCATCGATTTTTTCAAATTCTTCACGCATAATAGTTTTTATTTTTTCTATCACGCGAGTTGCTAATGGCAAGTAGCTGTATACACCACTTGAAATTTGTCTGATATATCCAGCTCTTAATAACATTTTATGGCTTAAAACCTCTGCCTCATTAGGTACATCTCTTAGAGTTGGGATAAATACTTTTGATTGTTTCATTATTTGCTATCTCCTTTTTGATACGTTAAATTCATCTTTATCTAATAGTTTTTATGCTTAATTAAAAAAATATGTTTGGATATCATTCCATGTAACTAATACCATCAACAATAATAGTAAACCGATACCGATCAAAGTGATGATGCCTTCTTTTTCTTCGCTTAACGGCTTTCTCCGTATGCCTTCTACGATATTTAACAGCAGTTTTCCACCATCAAGACCTGGAATAGGCAACATGTTTACGATTCCTAAATTAACACTTAATACTGCTAACCAATTGACTACTGCTATTAGACCCACTTGAACAACTGATTCTGTTGCTGCATAGATAGCAACTGGACCGCCAAACATATCAATTGAAAAGCCTTTTGTAAACATCGAACCGAGTATTGTAAATAATTGGATCATCAAAAACCAAGTTTGAGAAAACCCAAAACTGATTTTATCCCATAATGACGTTTTCAATGCAGCTTCGACACCGATTTGACCGACTTCTGTTCCATCAGCTGCTTCATTAGCAACGGGGGTTATCGGCACTAATTTTTCAGTACCCTCAGTTGATTCAATGTGAAAAGTCAATTCAGTCTCTGGATTGACTCGAACGATTTCTACCATTTCAAACCAGCTGGTAACTTTTTCATCATCAATTTGAACCACTCGATCGCCTGCTTTTAAACCAGCTTCTTCTGCAACACTATCAGGCATGATCGTACCCAAAGTATTCTCTTGGCTGACTACCCCACCTTGTAAGAAGGCAAGTACAATGAAGGCAACTATCGCTAGAATAATGTTGTTCATTGGTCCAGCAAAGTTTGTCATCATTCTTTTAGGCAGACTAGCCGATTGAAATTGAACATCAAGCGGTGCAATTTGGACTTCTGTTCCATCCTCTTCAATAATCATTGCATTTCTTAATACTGGATAGCGAACTAGATTGGTTTCATCTCCAGCTATATAGCCTTCAACATATAATTTATTTTCTAAATCAATTGAACTGACTTCCATTGGGACTGCATTTAATAATTGCTTTTTTTTATAATTATTAATTAAAGTCACTTCATTCATATCATTTAACAGCAAACCAATAGGTGTACCCGGTTTAATGTCTGCTTCTTCTTCATATCCAGCCATGCGAACGTATCCGCCTATAGGTAAGATACGAATAGTAAATGTCGTTTCCCCTTTTCGATAAGAAAATATTTTCGGACCAAATCCAATCGCAAATTCTCTAACTAAGATGCCTGCTTTTTTTGCAAAATAATAATGTCCAAATTCATGGAAAATTACTAAGATACTAAACACTATAATAAAGGTAATAATAGTAGTGATCATATACTCTCTCCTTTGTTTGCTTTTAAAGAACTGATTCTAAAAATCTCTTTTAATTTTTTATGATCGATCTTGTATATAAAACAAGTTTAATTCTATCATAATTTAAGTGTAATGACCAATCGACTTATCGATTTATTGGCTATATGAGAAAAGCAGCCATCGCAATAAAGGATAACTACTTTTTCATTCGATATGCAGCTTAAATCAGACCTGAATAATAGATGACCGGCAATACAAATAACAAACTGTCAAACCGGTCTAGAATACCGCCATGTCCTGGCAACAAATTACCAGAATCTTTTACACCGTAATACCGCTTAAATGCAGATTCAACTAAGTCACCTAACTGACCGGCTATTGAGAGGATGAAAGTTAAAGTTAACATCCATCCTATGTTGTAATTTTGCGGGTAGTACGTCAAATAAACAAATGCTACGATCAGTGCCATGACTACGCCACCTAAAGCTCCTTCAATAGTTTTATTTGGACTGATTGATGGAGCAAGCTTATGTTTACCTAATTTTCTGCCAATCAAGTAAGCTCCAATATCTGTTGCCCAGACAACAAATAAAACAAATAATAATAAGTCTAACCCTGAATATCTTGTTAATAACAAGAATCTAAACCCAAATCCTATGTACATTATCCCTAGAACTGAAACCGCGACATCATCAAATGTAAAGTTGTTTTTTGAGAATACGGTACAGACTAATAATAATAATACAAAAAGATACAAAATCATTTGAGTGTCCATATATTCTGGTAAAATCATTGCTGCATATTGCGGTAACAATAACCCCAATAAAGCTATGATCGAAATAATGCCTTCAACTGTAAAAATCTTATTACCCTTCATTCTAAATAGTTCAAATAATGCGATTATTCCCAGTACAGCAACCACAAGCTCTAAAATCCAAGAACCCATATAAACTACTGGAACAAAAAGAATAAGACCGATAATTGCTGTAATAATACGTTGTTTCACTTTTATTTCCCCCTATCTTGATTATAATCCTCCAAAACGTCGATGTCTTTTTTGATAAACCCCTATTGCTTGTTCTAAAGCTTGCTCATTAAAGTCTGGCCAAAGAACTTGAGAGAAGTAAAACTCACTATAAGCATTTTGCCATAACATAAAATTACTGATCCGTTCTTCACCACTTGTGCGAATCATGAAATCAACATTTTGATATTCTTTTAAGTCACGAGTCATCAAAGATTCTTCAAATAAAGATTCTGTAATGTCTTCTACATCGATTTCTCCTGCTTTAACTTTTTTTGCAAGAGCTTTCGAAGCTTCAAGCAATTCACTGCGTCCCCCATAATTGAGCGCAAAATTTAATACCATACCGGTATTCTTTTCGGTAACAGATATTGCTTGTTCGACTGATTCCTGCGTATGTTTTGGAAGTTGGTCTATAAATCCTATGACTTGTACTTTAATATTCTGCTCCATCAATTCAGGTACAAAAGTATCGAAAAAATCAACGGGTAATTGCATTAAAAAATTCACTTCATCATCTGGTCGTTTCCAATTTTCAGTCGAAAATGCGTAAAGCGATAATACTTTAACACCAATCTGACTTGCTCTTTTGGTTACTTTTTTAACAGTATTCATGCCTTCTTTATGACCAGCAATTCGAGGCATAAATTTATTTTTAGCCCAGCGTCCATTTCCATCCATAATAATCGCGATATGTTGTGGAATCGTTTCATCAATGTTAAAAGAAACAGTCGTCATTTCTTTTATTTTTTGATTTCTTTTATTAAATAAGCCTTTCAAGTATTTCCCTCCACTTCGTAATTCAACATTATTCATTGTAGCAAAAAAGGGTGTAAAAACCTATCAAATTTACTAAGAAACAACTTTTTTAGTAAATATTTAAGAAATATACAAATTTTGATTTCCATACTTTATTTATACTATTTCTTTTTATTCCTTTGTTTAGCACTTATAATCAAAAGAAGCCTTTTATTAGGCTCGAAAAACGAAAAATGCTATAATGAAACATATTCTATTAGCTACTTAAGGGGGACACTAAAAATGAAAAGAATGATCAAAAAGTTTATCGTCGGTTTAATTATTTCTGCTGTAGTAACCAAATTAACTAGTTTATTGATGGGTGAAAATAAAGAAGAAGCTTAATCAAGGATTTTTATAAGAAAAGGGTTATTGTCTCCTCATCTAAGGGCAGTAACCCTTTTTCACTGTCCTTTTTCTCCTTAGCGCTCTTCTATGTTGTGAAGATCCAAATAAAAAAATCAGTTTATTTTCAAACTATCCTATTACATAGTCAGTCAAAAATACAAAAAAAGGATTGGAACAATAGGCCCCAATCCTTTACTTGCTTATCCTTTAATTATACGTCTAATAATTCTTTTTCTTTTTCAGTAGCTATAACATCAAGATTTTTAACACTCTCATTAGTGATTTTTTGTATATCTTCTTCAAGAGTACGTAAATCATCTTGAGTGATCTCGTTATTTTTTTCAGCTTTTTTTAATTCTTCAATTGCTTCACGACGAACGTTACGAACTGAAACTTTAGCATTTTCAGATTCCTTACCAACTTTTTTCGCCATTTCTTTACGGCGTTCTTCAGTCAACTGTGGAATTACTAAGCGAATGACATTTCCATCATTTGCAGGATTAATTCCGATATCACTTTGCATAATTGATTTTTCAATATCAGGGATCGATGTTTTATCAAACGGTGTGATCATTAGAACACGAGGTTCTGGAACTGAAATTTGAGCTAATTGTTTTAAGGGTGTAGGCGCTCCATAATAGACCACGTTGATTCTGTCTAATAGACCTGCGTTGGCACGGCCTGCACGAATCATTCCCAATTCACGTTGTAAAGCGGCTTCTGTTTTAACCATTTTTTCTTTTGCTGTTTGTAAAATTACATTTGTCATCGTTATTTCCCCCTAACAGTTGTTCCAATAGTTTCACCTAATGCAACACGTTTTATATTTCCTGTTTCATTTAAATTGAACACAACCAATGGGATATTATTATCCATGCTCAATGAACTTGCTGTCGTATCCATCACTTGCAAACCTTTATTGATAATTTCTAAATGCGTTAATTCTTCAAATTTCGTAGCTGTTTTATCTAATTTTGGATCTGCTGAATAAATACCATCAACATTATTTTTAGCCATTAATATCACATCAGCATCAATTTCTGCTGCTCTTAAAGCAGATGTTGTATCTGTTGAAAAATAAGGATTTCCCGTTCCACCTGCAAAAATGACAACTCTTCCTTTTTCTAAATGACGCACTGCTTTTCTACGGATATACGGTTCAGCGATTTGACGCATTTCGATTGATGTCTGTACTCGCGTTGGTACTCCTTCGTTTTCAAGACAATCTTGTAATGCCAAAGCATTGATCACTGTAGCTAGCATACCCATGTAGTCTGCTTGTGCTCGTTCCATGCCCATTTCAGAACCAATTTGACCGCGCCAAATATTTCCGCCTCCGACAACAATAGCAATTTCTACACCTAATTCTTTTACTTCTTTAATTTCGCGACAAATTTCTTTTATTGTTGGTGGTTTTATTCCAAATCCTGTGTCCCCTGCTAGGGCTTCACCACTTAGTTTTAAAACAATACGTTTATATTTTGGTTCAATCATTTAAATTTCCCTCCATTGGCTCATTCACTTTTATTATTTTACCATACTCTGACGAAAACTTCATTAAAAGATAGACCTTGTACTGGTTCTATTAATTGAAATTACTAAGTGAAAATCTTTCTGGACTGTACATCTATCTCACCAATTGATTAGCTTCTAAAACTGACCGATTCTAATAAAAAGGGTCTATAATTTTTAGTGCTGATAGTTTTGATTTAATTACTCACCCAATTTTTTTGAAGAATAGGGTTGATTGCAGCTTTAAAGAAAGTACTCTAGGTAAACAAACCTAATCATCCCAGAAGAAATTTCATTTTGAAGTATCCATACCATTTGACCTACAGCCCAATAAAATCGCTAGAAAAAAAGGAACGCAATTGTTGCGTTCCTTTTTCTATGAATCTTCTATTTTTTAACTTGATTCATAACTTCTTCAGCAAAGTTTTCTTCTCGTTTTTCAATTCCTTCGCCAACTTCAAAACGTACAAACGATTTAACTACAGCGCCTTTTGATTCAATATATTGACCAACTGTTTGATCTGGATCTTTAACAAATGGTTGATCTACTAAACTAATTTCTGCTAAATATTTGTTCATACGGCCTTTGATCATTTTTTCAACGATATTAGCTGGTTTACCTTCATTTAAAGCTTGTTCAGTTAAGATTTTTGTTTCATGGTCGATTTCTTCTTGAGAAACTTGATCACTAGAAACGTATCTTGGATTGCTAGCTGCAATATGCATAGCAACGTCGCGAGCGGCATCTTCATCAGTTGTTCCTTCCAGAACGACTAATACAGCAATGCGTCCGCCCATGTGGATGTAAGCTCCAAAAGCGTCTGCGTCAGTTTTTTCAACACGTGAAAAACGACGTAATTCGATTTTTTCACCGATTTTAGTTACTGCTGCTAATATTTCAGTTTCTACCGTACCGTCTCCTGCTTTAAGAGATTTAACGTCTTCAACTGTTTCTGGATTTCCTTCAGCAACTGCTTCAGTTACATCTTTAACTAATTTTTGGAATTGTACGTTCTTAGAAACAAAGTCAGTTTCTGAGTTGATTTCTGTAATAGAACCAACATTTCCGTTTACGTATACGCCAGCTAAACCTTCAGCAGCAATACGGTCAGCTTTTTTAGCAGCTTTTGCTACACCTGTTTCTCTTAAATGATCTACTGCAGCGTCGATGTCTCCATCAACAGCAACTAATGCCTTTTTAGCGTCCATCATTCCTACGCCAGTCATGTCGCGTAATTGTTTAACTAGTTGAGCTGATACTTTTGCCATTCTATATTTCCTCCTAATAAATTACATTATTCTTTTTTAGATAAAATTTCACAAAAAAAGACTGACCCGTCAAGAAAGAAATGACGCCGCTTCGCAAAAAGTCGCTTTTCACTTCTCCTTACTCGAGACAGCCTTGTATAGTGTTGCTAATTTAATTATTCAGCGTTTTTTCCTTCAACAGCTTCAACAATTTCTTCAATTGAAGCAGTTTCAGAAGCTACAGGTGCTTCAGGTGTGAATGTTTCTTCAACAACTTCATCTTCACCTTGATTTCCTTCGATCATAGCATCAGCCATTTTTGAAGTAATCAATTTAACAGCGCGGATAGCGTCATCGTTTGATGGGATGATAACATCGATTTCATCTGGATCACAGTTAGTATCAACCATTGCTACTACTGGAATGTTTAATTTGTGTGCTTCTTGGATTGCGATACGTTCTTTGCGAGGGTCAACAACGAACATTACATCTGGAATTCTTGGCATATCTTGGATACCACCTAAGAATTTTTCAAGACGGTCACGTTGTTTGATCAAGATCCCTACTTCTTTTTTAGGAAGGACATCAAAAGTTCCGTCTTCTTCCATTTTATTGATTGCTTTCAAACGTTTGATACGTTTTTGGATAGTATCCCAGTTTGTCAATGTTCCACCTAACCAACGGTGGTTTACAAAGTATTGTCCAGCACGAGTTGCTTCATCTTTGATAGCTTCTTGTGCTTGTTTTTTAGTACCAACGAATAAAGCGATTCCGCCATTTTCAGATACTTCTTTCATGTAGTTGTATGCTGTATCAGCTAACTTAACTGTTTTTTGTAAGTCGATGATATAGATACCATTTCTTTCTGTAAAGATATAACGTTTCATTTTTGGGTTCCAACGACGTGTTTGGTGACCAAAATGTACTCCTGCTTCAAGCAATTGTTTCATTGAAATTACTGCCATGATATATTTCCTCCATTGGTTTTTTATTTTCCTCCTTCAAATTCAACTGTAAGGAGACTTGATTAATCAAGCACCGTCCTTTACATCCTTTGAAGTGTGAAATAATTTTTAGTGCTATTAGCACTGTGAATAATTGTATACCATATATTTAAAAATATCAAGCCTAACCTTCGTTTTTTATTTCTTATTATATTCCAATATTCAATATTTCACGAATATCATCTTCTGATAATTGACTTGCCTCTTTTTGAATAGAGCCATCTTCAGTAATGATCTGATCAAACAATGCTTTTTTCTCTTGCTGTAATTGATCGATTTTCTCTTCAATTGTTCCTTCAGCAATTAACCGTAAAACTTGGACAACTTTTTTCTGTCCGATCCTATGAGCTCTTCCTGCTGCTTGTTCTTCAACTGCCGGATTCCACCATAGATCGTAAAGAATGACCATATCCGCACCTGTAAGATTTAAACCTGTGCCACCAGCCTTAAGAGAGATAAGAAAGACATCTTTTTCTCCTGCATTGAATCGATTGACCATTTCAATGCGTTCTTTTGGTTTTGTTTGACCGCTCAAATAGAATGTTTCAACTTTTTGTTCAGCTAATTCTTTCTCGATGATTGCAAGCATCGAAGTAAACTGAGAAAAGATCAAAATACGTCTGCCATTTTCTCTCGCAGTCTGGACCGTTTCTTTTAACTGTTCAAGTTTTCCAGAGTCGCCTTCATAATCATCAATAAATAATTTAGGATCACAACAAATTTGTCTTAAACGAGTTAAGCCAGCCAAAATTTCGATTCGATTCTTTTTAAATTCTGCTCCATTCATGCTATTTACACTTTCTTGAATCCTTTGTAAGTAAGCAAGATAGACTGTTTTTTGTTCTTTAGTCATTTGACTGTACAAGTTAGTTTCAATTTTATCAGGCAATTCTTTTAAAACATCTTTCTTGATTCTTCTCAATACAAATGGACGAATCATTTTAGCGATTTGTTCATTTGGCAGTGTTTTAAATTTTTTGACTGAAGGGAAAAATCCAGGCATGATCAATTGAAAAATAGCCCATAATTCTTCTATTTTATTTTCTATAGGTGTTCCGCTCAAAGCAAATCGCTTTTTAATAGTTAGATCTCTTAACGCCTGGGAAGTTTTGGTATTATGATTTTTAACCATTTGCGATTCATCTAAAATCAATGTACTAAAAGCAAATCGCTTATAGTGGATGACATCTTGTCTAAAACTAGGATAAGATGTGATCAAAACCTGATTTGGTTTAACATTTTCAATTAATTGCATTCTTTCTTCTGCTGTACCTGAAATAACGATACTTTCAATAGATGGTGCAAACTTTTCAATTTCATAATGCCAATTATAAATCAACGAAGCTGGAGCAACGATAAGGAAAGGATCATTTTGCCCTTTTTCCTCAATTTCAGATAACATATAAGTAATCACCTGAATCGTTTTTCCAAGCCCCATATCATCTGCTAAAATGCCGCCAAATCCATATTTAGATAGCATTTTCAACCATTGAAATCCAGTTTTTTGATAAAGTCTCAACTCTGCATTCAACGATTTAGGAACATCGACTTCAAACTCTTCTGGAAAATTCAAATCATGAATCAAATTTTTGAATTTTTTTGAAACCGTACCTTTTGTTTTTTCATCCATTGAAAATTTTTCATTTAGCTCAAGTCCTCGATAACTCGGTAATTGAATCCCACCATTTTGAAATTTTTTAGTAACTCTCAATTCGTTTAATACATCATTAACCTGTTTAAAACTTTCTGATTCTAATGAAAGAATAGTCCCATTATCAAATTTATGAAAAGCTTTTTTTTCCATTAAACTTTTTAATACATCATCTACTTCTTCAGGAGTGATTCCTTTGATATCAAAACGGACATCTAAAAATGACCCTTCTTTTTGCACGTCAATGATCGTTTCTGGATCTATCTGGTTTAAGAACATACTATCTAACAAGTCATCCACATAAACCGTAGCATCTAACTCTAAAGTTGGAATTTCTTTCGTAAATAATGTATAAAATTCATCATCCCGAACCATTCGTTTAGTATAATTAGTTTCTGTTCGGTGGTAATCAAATCCAGTTAGTTGATTAATGATTTTCATTTCTTTTTCACTGTCTCTAATAATTTGAACGCCTTCTTCTGGCAGCTGATTTTTAGAAGGATCTGTAGATAAGATCATATATTTATAATTGAACTCAACGGTGGCATGTACTGCCTCATCATGGTATTCAAAATAAACAGATGTTAGTAAGGGTTCTTGCACAAAAGATTCTTTCAATTGATCATCAATAGAGACGTTCCCTATTTTCACAAGTAATGGCATAACATACGCAGTGAAATCAGGCATGTCAGCAGATTCTATGGTGATGTTATCACCATCATACCGTTGCAAAAATTGTTGTAGTGGACGATATGCACGCATCTGTTCTAGAGAAGGTTTAAAAACGATATTGTCAGAAACAAACCAATCGTATTCTTTCAAATGACTATCTGCTAAACTGGTTATAGATAAAGTGACAGTGCCGCTTTTTTGTGAGATATCAAAAGAAAAAGGCATTTTTTCTTCTACAAACATCATTGACTTATAAGTGATTGTTTTTGCAGCAAATTGTAAATTTCCACTATCTTGCAGCTTTTGGATAGTTTCTTCTGCTAAAGCAGTCATTAGGACCAAATAGCGGTTATTTGTTAACAGAGATTTTGCATCTTTATGCTCTCCAGAAATCAATTGGATAGATCTATGTTGCTTATACAAATCTGCCAGAATCTCACTGTCTTCTTGTTCAATAGAAATATCTTTAAAATTGATTTCTTGACCCGATTTCAACTCAATAGTTTCTTTTTTGATAAAGCTTTCTAAAAATAAAGGTAAATCTTTTACGATATACATCTTATCTATTCCGGCTTTAAGACTAAGAGCAAACACGTCAAATGAAGATCTTATGAGCGCTGTAGTCATTGGTTTGATTTCAACTCTGTATTCTAATTTCAACGACTGTTTTTGTTTAGAAACAGTCGTTTTTTTTCTGTTTTCATTCAAAAATATACGAGTAAATGATTCCGTTAGTTCCTGGCCTGGATTTGGAGAATCAACAGCAACTTGTTTAGCATTTTCAGCTGTCATGACCCGACTAATTTTTCTATCTCTCAACTCCAACTCAACAGCAACTGTATGTTTACAGTATCCGTGATTTTTCCAATAAAGACATTCACAAAAATCATCTTCTTTTGTAGAACCATCTAATTCAACATGAAAAATATCACTCCCCATAACCTCGGCAGACCATATTTTCTTATCTAAAAATGAGTTGACTGAAAGGACGCGTTTTTCTGCAACATATTCTCTTCCTTGCTCAATAACGCGTTCTGGTATACTCCATTTCATTCAACATTCCCCTACTTTCTTGCTTTTTATAATTTTTTTTTTTAAAAGCACGTTTTTTTCTATCTCTCTATTGTACGTCATTATAGCTAAAAAAGAAAATTTTTCTTTTAAACCTAATCGATTCTGTCGTTTCATTCCGGCAAGTTTTCTCCTTATTTCTTTTCTGTATTTGATAGATCAGAAATAACTTGCTAAAATACCAGATATGAATCATACTATTATTATAAAAATGCTCCAGAAAAACGAACTAATGAGAGGTTGAATGAATTTGTTTTATAAAATTTTACGTGGTACTTTACGCTTTTTATTAGCTATTTTAAATGGCAATGCACATTACGAAAATCGTAACAAGCTGCCAACTGATACATCTTATATCTTAGTAGCACCGCATAGAACTTGGATCGACCCTGTGTATTTAGCTATAGCTGCTAGCCCTAAACAATTTACATTTATGGCAAAAAAAGAACTGTTCCAAAATCCTATCCTAAGTTGGTTCATTAGACATGCAAACGCCTTTCCGGTAGATCGTGCTAATCCAGGACCCAGTGCTATTAAAACGCCTGTTAAAATCCTGAAGAACGGACATTTAAGTTTGATGATTTTCCCAACTGGAACAAGACATTCTAACGAAATAAAAGGTGGAGCAGCCACAATTGCTAAATTAAGCGGTGTTCCGATCGTTCCAGCAGTCTATCAAGGACCTACGAAGTTAGGCGGAATTTTAAAACGAAAAAAAGTAACGATTCGTTTTGGTGATCCAATCAATATAGATCCTAAAATTAAACTTTCAAAAGAAAATTTAGCTTTGATCGACAAACAGATTCAACAAGCCTTTGATCAATTAGATTTAGAAATAGATCCTTCATTTAAGTACGATTACCCTAATATGAAATAAAAAGAAAGCAAAAGTCGCTAATGACTTTTGCTTTCTTTTTATTAATTGAAACGTTTATTTTATAATCCACGCCTATCATAGTGGATATCAATTTTCGGATTGCTTTTTTATTACTAAATCCTTTAATCTCATGATTTTACTGATCAACTATTTTTTCACCTTTAACTCTAAGATACTCCATTGGCCTCGATCATTTATACTAAAATTGCCACTTATTTTCCTTTAGACTGCTGACACAGCTTAAAACCTAAAACAAGAGATCTAACAATTGAATTAAAGCAATCAAGGACAATTTCTAGCTAACACTACATCTGTAGTCCTTATCGCTGTGTCTTCATTAACAAGCGCTTTCATCTACTGTTTTAAAAAAGCTGATTTTTGGTAGATTTTTATCTTTTCCCCACTTCTTTGATTGCTCCTATTTAACAAAAAAATTGCGAGCAGATAATCACCTGCTCACAATTTTTTACCATAAGCTTTGATGTACGCTTATTTTTTTTTATTCGTTTTTGTCGTTTGTGTTTTCATTGACGACATCATTTGTTTAATTTTCTTCTCTGATGGTTTTTGTCCCATTTGCATCATTAACATACGCAACATATTTTCGTCAACAGGTGGATTTTTTTTGAAATAATCCATCATGTATCTTCTAGCGATGAAGAATCCGCCGACAGCTCCACCAACCAAAGCTAAAATAATTAAAAAAATAGCAAGACCTAAATTCATTTTTTATTCACTCCTTTCAAACCTCTCAAGACTTAATTGTACTAAATAATAGTAAAAAAATAAACTAAAATTCTATTTCTTACACTAAAAAGTCATAATTCATGACAAATATAAACAAAAGAAAGCCCTGTAAGTAAAAATTTCAACTTACAGGGCCCTATTTTATAAGTTAATAAATGTTTCTACGACATTTTCGACTGTAAAACCATAATTTTTAATAACGGTTGCTCCGGGTGCACTTGCACCATATTTATCGATACCTATTGTAGCTCCATCTAGGCCAACATAACGCTCCCAGCCAAATGTCGCTCCCATTTCAATAGACACACGTTTACGAATTTCTTTTGGTAAAACACTTTCTTTGTATGCTGGATCTTGTTTTTCGAATAGATCAAAACTTGGGACCGAAACAACTGAAACATCTTGTCCGCTTTCTTTCAAAGCTTTTTGAGCTTCAATAGCTAAAGCAACTTCTGAACCAGATGCCAATAAAATACCTTCTGGTTTTTCGCCAGTTTGAGCTGAAATAACATAGGCTCCCTTAGCAACATTCGTACGCGCTCCAGTTTTAGTTCCCGGCAGTACAGGTAAGTTTTGACGAGATAAGACTAACATTGTTGGGTGATCATTTGATGTTACGGCTAATTCCCAAGCAGCGACAACTTCATTTCCATCTGCTGGACGGATGATCGATAGGTTAGGCATACCACGTAAACTAGATAATTGTTCAACT
This sequence comes from Carnobacterium sp. ISL-102, assembly GCF_018612935.1. Classification (NCBI taxonomy): domain Bacteria; kingdom Bacillati; phylum Bacillota; class Bacilli; order Lactobacillales; family Carnobacteriaceae; genus Carnobacterium; species Carnobacterium sp. ISL-102. Next base: position 208,819 of record NZ_JAGGRF010000003.1, read on the forward strand.
GGTTCATGAGTAGGACCATCTTCCCCAACTGCAACTGAATCATGTGTGAACACATAGGTTGCAGGCAAGTTAGAAATAGCTGCTAAACGAACGGCAGCACGCAGGTAATCAGTAAATACGAAGAATGTCCCAGCATAAGTTCTAGTACCACCATGCAAGACGATTCCGTTCATAGCAGCTGTCATACCAAATTCGCGAACACCATACCAAATATTTCTCCCCTCATATTGGCCAGCTTTAAAATCTTTAACGTCTGCTATCATTGTATTATTAGATGAAGATAAATCGGCAGATCCGCCCCAGAAATAGGGAACTTTTTTAGCGATAGCATTCAACGCTTGGCTACCTGTAACACGAGAAGCTAATGCATTATCTTCAACATCATAAGATGGTAATTCAGCATCCCAATCAGCTGGTAATTCATTGCTTAAAGCTAATTCAAATTGTTCTGCTAGTGCTGGATAATCAGTACGGTAAGCTTCAAACGCTGCTTTCCATTCTTCTTCAGCTTTAGCGCCTTTTTCAATCATTGTTTCTTTAAAACGGTCAGCTACTTCAGTAGGAACAAAGAAATCTTCGCCTTCCCATCCGTATGCTTTTTTAGCAGCTTCAATTCCTTCTGCTCCAAGTGGTGCACCATGAACTTTATGTGTTCCCGCATTAGGAGCACCAAATCCAATAATAGTTTTAACTTCGATCAAAGTAGGTTTTTCTGTTTCAGTTTTTGCAGCTTCAATGGCTGTGTTGATCTCATCTAGATCATTGCCATCTTTTACAAGAATATGTTGCCAACCATAAGCTTCAAAACGTTTTCCTACATTTTCAGTGAAGGATTTAGATGTTGGTCCATCTAAAGAGATGTCATTTGAATCATACAGAACAACCAATTTTCCAAGTCCCAAATGAGCAGCTAAACTAGCAGCTTCAGCTGAAACACCTTCCATTAAATCGCCATCTCCACACAAAGCATATGTATGGTGATCAACAATTGAGTGTCCCTTTTTATTATAAGTAGCAGCTAAATGAGCTTCTGCCATAGCCATACCTACAGCATTTGCGATTCCTTGTCCTAAGGGGCCAGTTGTCGCTTCTACTCCATCAGTATGATTAACTTCTGGATGTCCAGGTGTTTTACTGTTCCATTGACGAAATTGTTTTAAATCATCTATTTTAACGTCATATCCAGCTAAGTGTAACAAGCTGTATAATAACATTGAACCATGTCCAGCTGATAATACAAAACGGTCACGATCGAACCATTTTGAGCTTTTTGGATTCACTTTTAATTGTTTTGTCCACAATGTGTAAGCCATTGGAGCAGCTCCCATAGGTAAACCTGGGTGTCCGGAGTTGGCTTTTTGTATGCCATCCATACTTAGTGTTCTTATTGTATTTACTGCTAATTGGTCTACGTTATCAAACAAAAAAATCATCCTTTCAATTTGAACTATCTTATAGTACCCTATTAGTTTACTATTATTTCACTCCAAGTGCAACGCTTTCACGGAGCGAATGGTACTAATTGGGATAATTTGTTGCTCACCACACTGACGAACAACTTTTTTATCTCCCATGTAGGCCTTTATTTTTTTGTATTTCTTTCAATTTTTCCGGAGTTACATCAGTACCTTCTTCATCGACTATTTTTACACCCTCAATTGTTTTTTTCATTCCACCCCTAAAGGCTTCAATGTAAGCATCTCTCAATTTCTTTTGTTCAACTTGTTCTTGTATAGTTAAGCCTTTTGTTTTCGATTTATTAGCTAAAGCATTTATTCTTTCAATTTGTTCTTTTGGCAACATTTAATCACTCCAACATTATTTTTATTTTCTTGTTCAACTATAACAAACTTCTTAAAAAAAAACATTCTTTTATCATCTTCATCTACGAACGTTTGTTTGATTTGTTGTGCCATATATGGTAATCTTAAAATGATAAAAAAAGAAACGAGGTGTTTGTATCTATCATGGGTAAAAATCCGGAATCAAGACAAGTTGAAGTCTTGCAATATATATATAATCAAGTTAAATTAAAAGGTTATCCTCCAACTGTTAGAGAAATCGGAACGGCTGTCTCATTATCTTCTACCTCAACAGTTCATGGCCATCTTTCCCGCTTAGAAAAAAATGGTTATATCCAACGGGATCCTAGTAAACCGCGAGCAATTGAATTAACAGCATCAGGTTTAACTAAATTGGGCATTGCGTTAGATAAAATTCCTTTATTGGGAACTGTAACAGCTGGCGAACCTATATTAGCGGTAGAGGAAGCAACAGATTATTTCCCTCTTCCTCCAAACTTACAATTTGAAAATGAATCATTGTTTATGTTGACTATTCGAGGAGAAAGCATGATCAACGCAGGTATTTTTGATGGTGATGAGGTGATCATTCGTAAACAAGGCACTGCTAATAATGGCGATATTGTCATAGCTATGACTGTTGACGATGAAGCGACTTGTAAAAGATTTTACAAAGAAGAAGATCATTATCGACTACAACCTGAAAATGACACAATGAGCCCTATCCTACTTAATGAGGTTATTATTTTAGGCAAAGTCATTGGCCTATATCGTAGCCATATCCAATAATAAAAAACGAATGGACAGGAGCAAACTCCTATTCATTCGTTTTTTGTTTATATTCTTGGTAACTTTAAAAGTTTTATTTACTTCAATATATTTTTTACAGGGGCGAATGTTTTCCTATGAATTGGGCATGCGCCATGTTTTTGTAAACCTTCTAAATGAACTTTAGTTCCATAACCAGCATTCTCAGAAAAACCGTATCCAGGATATAACTCATCATAGTCAGCCATCATTCTATCTCTTGTTACTTTAGCAATAATACTGGCTGCAGCAATAGACAAACTTTTGGCGTCTCCTTTAATAAAACTTTCTTGGGGTATACTAACAGGCAAATGCATGGCATCGATCAACAGTTGTTCTGGCTGTTTAGGTAATTGTTGTACAGCCTCGATCATTGCTAATTTAGTTGCCTGGTATATATTTACTTCATCAACCACTTGATGGTCTTTTATCCCAACACCAATAGCTATCGCTGATTCTTGGATTTGGTCGAATAATGATTCTCGTTTTGCACTAGATAATTGCTTAGAATCATTGATCCCTAACACAGCAAAATCAATCGGTAATATAACAGCAGCTGCCACAACAGGTCCAGCTAATGGCCCTCTTCCTACTTCATCGATTCCAGCAATATATTGTGTTCCATTTCCCCAAAAATAGTGCTCGATTTGAAGCATCTCTTGTTGTTTTTCAAGAATCGATTGCTGCTTTTTCAACCTATTTTCCCAAGCCTTATAAGCATTTATAACACCTTTACGTGAATCATTTTTGATCTGGACCAATCGTTCATCAGCTGGGTTTGTAATTGATGTCAAAAGATCTTTTATTGCCGTAATAGTTATTGGTTTTTCCACTCTCGTTCTCCTATTCTTTAGGTAAAGAAACCGGAGCAATATCTAGCGTGAATCGTCCTGCTTTACCACTTCTAATTTCATAGATCAACATTTCTGCTGCACGGCTGTAGTCCTCTCGAAAACCTCTTCGTTCACTGATCAGCATTAGCAGTTCCGGTGTTCCTAATTCTAATTCTTCTTTAGTTAAAAGGAATCGTTTAGCAAATGTTTCTGGATAATAAGTCTTCATTATACCTATTCCATACATCGCAATTTCATCCATCTGCAAAATAGTATCTTTGATTGCACCTGTCAACGCTAATTTTTCTCCGACTGCTGGGTCTTCAAATTTTGGCCAAAGAATACCTGGAGTATCGAGTAATTCCAATTCTTTGCCTAGTTTTAACCATTGTTGTGCTTTTGTTACTCCGGGTTTATTACCTGTTATCGCAACATTTTTCTTTATAAAGCGATTAATTAAGGTTGATTTCCCAACGTTAGGGATCCCAATACTCATTGCTCGAATTGCACGAGGCTTAATTCCTTTAGCAGCTCTTCGATCAAATTTTGGTTGCAAAATTTCTTTTGCTTTTTCCATAAGTTGTTTCATGCCCTTACCTTCTTGCGCAACAATAGGGACTGCTGCTATTCCTTGTTCATTAAAATAAGCTACCCATTTTTTTGTTTGAATAGGATCAGCTAAATCACTTTTATTTAAAATAATGACCCTAGGTTTTTCTCCGATTATTTCATCTAATATTGGATTGCGGCTTGATAGCGGAATTCTTGCATCAACGAGTTCAAACACAATATCTACTAGTTTTATTTTTTCTGTTACTTGGCGTCTCGCTTTTGCCATATGTCCTGGAAACCATTGAATATTCATATTTTTTCACCTTTCTATTTACACAAAAAAAGAACAGCTTGCTTATAGTCTTTTTCTTATTTCCTTTTAATCGTTTTCTATTGTACCAAATTCTTCAAGCGGCCAAATACGAAGAATGGCTGTTCCACTGACGGTAGTAGCATCTACAAATCCAAAAACGCGACTATCCTTTGAATTTTGACGGTTATCGCCCATCACGAAATAACTGCCTTCAGGAACCATTTCTTCACCTGTTTTAGAGGCTAGTGAAAAGTCTTCTGTAAAGTTGCCTCCAGTAGACATTTCTTTTACGGAACTTTTTAAATACTCTTCCTCTACTTTTTCTCCATTGATATACAAAGCATCATCTTGATAACGAATAGTGTCGCCTGGAAGTCCTATGATTCGTTTAATATATTGTTTTTCAGGATCATCAGGAGCAGGAAAAACAACAACATCAAAACGATCTATAGAGTCTATTTTATTTAAAATCAACCGATCTCGATCTTCTAAAGTAGGAACCATAGACTCACCATCCACACTTACTGGAGCAAATAAAAAATATCGAATGAGTAGAAAAATAATCAATGCTACTACAAAATATAGTAATGTACTTAAAAATTCACTCCCACGACTTTTATTTTCTTTGCGTTTTTGACTTGGAGAAGTATGACGTGACTTTCTTGGTTCAAAAGATGTTTCTGGCTGATTTTGACCATCAGAAAAATTAATTTTACTCAATTGTTTCTCCCCACTTTCTTTATTTATTGGACAGTCTTCATGCGATCAAAGGGATAATAAATAAAAGACGTTTCTCCAATAATCGAATCTACTGGAATACTCCCAAAGTACCGGCTATCATTACTTGATCTACGATTGTCGCCTAACACAAAATATTCACCTTCTGATATCGCCTGAGTACCGGTCAATTCTTCTAAAGTAAAATCCGATGTCCAAATACCTCCAGCATTGTTAACTAAATTATTATCTAAAAATTCTTCCTCAATTTCTTCATCATTTATATAAAGTTGATCATTTTCATATCGGATTTTTTCACCCGGCAAACCAACGACCCTTTTTACAAGCGTTCGGTTTGATGAATCATAAAATACAACTAAATCAAATCTTTCTACATCAAATATTGTATTGACAATAATTTGATCATTCTGTTGAAATGTCGGTATCATAGACGAACCTTCAATAGTCATGGGAATAAAGATGAAATTTCGCAATAAAACAGTAATCAATCCGGCTAATATTAGAGCTTTAAACCATTCCCAAGAAAACTCCTCCCAAGACTTTTTTTCCATGTTATTCGCTCCAAACTATCTATTTATTCTATCATACAAGAAATTTTTAAAAATAACTATTTATTTAAGGCCACATTTACTAAGAAAGAGAGATAGAAAATTCCTACCTCTCTTCCTTAGTAAGTTCTAGGAGTTCTAGTTTATTGATCCCTATTATCTTATTTACTAGATTTAGTTGATTGCAACTCTTTTATCGCTGCTTCATATTGGGTATCATTTTCATCGATCAGCTTTCTTAATGATTCGATCAGTTGAGTAGCCGTCTCACCTGTTACTTTACCATCAATAGTTAGATTTTTGTCAGTTTGAAATTGTCGGACAGCATCCTGTGTCGATTCATCGAAGTATCCATCAATGGCGCCTGTAGAATAGTCTAATGCATCTAGTACTTTCTCTAAATTTTCAACCTCTTCAGAAACATCGCCCAATTGATAGGATTTTGAACCATCGATTATCAATAAATTTGAATATTCCGGTAAGGCTACTTCGATAGTGGGCGTAATTCCTTTTTCATTGATCCATTTACCACTTGGTGTTAACCATTTGGCAATCGTTATCTTCAGTTCACTGCTGTCATCGAATGCAGCTACATTTTGGACCGTTCCTTTACCAAACGTTTGTGTTCCGATTAATTTAATATTTCCAGATTCGTTGACCGCACCTGCTAAAATTTCAGAGGCACTGGCGCTTCCTTCATTTACTAATAGAACGGATGGCTCAGCAACTTTAAAATCACCCATTGTAGCATCATCAGCGACAATTGAAACCGGTTCTTGATCTTTTTCTTGAGTTTGTAAAATAATATCTCCATCTTCTAGAAATAGATTAGAAATATTCAATCCTGCATTCAATAAACCACCTGGATTTTGTCGGACGTCGAAAACAAAGGATTCTGCACCTTGCTCTCTTAAGTCTTTTATAGCTGCCACCAGATCATCGTACGTTGGTGAAGAAAAACTAGTGATCGCAATATACCCAATCGTCGGATTTTCTTCGTCTAACTGGTAAATAATTGTTTCAACTGGGATCGTATCGCGGACTACTTTCACTTCAAAAGTAGACTCGCCACGCCTAATAGTCAATGTAACTTCGGAACCTTTCTCCCCTCGGATATGCGAGACAGCCTCATTTAAAGTCATACCCGTTAATTCTTGATCATCAGCTTTTAAAATAATATCGTTAGGTTGTAATCCTGCCTTTTCGGCTGGTGATCCTGCAATAGGAGAAACAATCATAACATTATCTCCTTGCTTCATCACTTCTGCACCGATTCCTTCAAACGATGCTGAGATGCTTTCATCTAAGGAAGAGGATTCTTCTACATCAAGATATTGTGTGTATGGATCTCCGACAGCTTCGGTCATACCAGTGATGGCCCCTTCAATTAAGGTTTCTTCTTCAACACCTTGATAATAATCCGTCATCAAAGTGTCATAAACTGCTTGAATTTTTTCAAAATCTTCCGCGTTCATTTCTACACTAGCTTCTGAGGAATTTAGTTGATTTTGAACTTGTTCATCTTTACCATCATTTGCATTCGTAACAGCAACGGTCCCACCAATTGAAAGTGCAGCAACTACTATGAGAGAAGCGCCATAGGCCCAAGGTTTGATTCCCTTTTGTTTTTCATCTTTTTTTGGTTCATTCTCCAATTGTAAGGTTCCTCTCTGTTTTCAATTTAATTCAAGGTTTGTGATTGTTCAACCATCCAACTAAAAATCAGATTTTGATTTCTATCAAAATTTTAAAGCTGTTTCTAACGCAACGATCATCATATCATTAAACGTTTTTTCGCGCTCATCTGAAGAAGTTTCTTCTCCAGTAATCAAGTGGTCGCTTATTGTTAGGATTGCTAGAGCTCGACGATTATATTTAGCTGCTAATGTATATAGACCAGCTGCTTCCATTTCGGTAGCTAATACGCCATAATCAGCTAATTTCTTTTTATCTAGTTCAGCATTATAAAAACGATCAGCCGATAAGATATTTCCTACTTTAACTTTCATTCCTTGTTCAACAGCAATTTCATAGGCTGTTCTTAGTAAATCAAAATCAGCAATTGGAGCGAATTGAACTTGATTATTAAATGTATTTTTTACAATAGCAGAATCAGTTGTCGCACCCTGAGCTAAGATAACATCACGCACTTTGACGTCTTTTTGCATTCCACCAGCAGTCCCTACGCGTATTAAATTTTTCACATTGTAACCCGTGATCAATTCTTCAGCATAAATCATCATAGAAGGAATGCCCATACCCGTTCCTTGAACAGAAACACGTCGGCCTTTATAAGTTCCTGTATAGCCGAACATATTTCTCACACGATTGTATTGTTCTACATCTGTTAAAAAAGTTTCTGCAATGTATTTTGCTCTTAATGGATCTCCTGGCAGCAAGACCGTTTCTGCGATTTGTCCTTCTTTAGCTTCAATGTGTACACTCATGATTATTTCCTCCTAGTTGTTTTGTAAGTTGATTGCTTTTAGTTGTCTTTATCTAAATAAATTTCCCAAGCTTTGTCAAAAGTTGTCATTTCTTCTAAGTATGTGCCATTTAATTCTAGATAATGACTGATTTCATGATAATCTTCTGACTGTTTAGGAAAACTGTCATCTAAATAAACAGCATTTGCAAATAAGGTAACAACATCTCTTTTATGTGGATCTCTTTCAGTCATTAAATAATGATAAAATGGACGTTGCATTGACCTAATTCCTCTCTTTGCTCTGTTGGTAGTGCAATCGCTCTTCTTGCTCTTGAGCATATTTTTCTGGATTTTTTTGGTAAAATTCTTGATGCTTTTCTTCAGCTGGATAAAAAGGTTGGGACTCTTCGATCACGGTAACAATAGGCTTCTTGTATTTTCCGCTTTCGCTTAATTCTTTCCTTGATTTTTCCGCGATGTTTCTTTGCTTCTCATTTAGCACAAAAATAACAGGCCGATAATTATCTCCTCTATCTTGAAATTGACCCATAGCGTCCGTTGGGTCGGTTTGATTCCAATAGATTTCTACCAATTCTTCATAAGAAATAACAGATGGATCAAAGGTTATTTCAACAGCTTCAGTATGCCCTGTTGTTTTAGTCAAAACTTCTTCATAAGTAGGATTTACAGTGTGTCCTCCCGTGTAACCTGAAACGACTTTTTCAATTCCAGGCTGTTCATTAAACGGAGAAACCATGCACCAAAAACATCCTCCCGCAAATACCGCAGTATCTTTCACTAAACTCACCCTTTCCTATTATCTCTATACCTAATCAGTTGGCAGATAGACATTGATTCGAATATCGTTTTCGGCTAAGTTGATTTTATCGACCGAAAAATGCATACCGCTTTCTAAATTAAATTCATTTAGATTGAATACGATCGTCTCTTGCTCACTATTGATGGCTACCCAATCTGGAATATTCAATTGACCTTCGATTTGATTCAGCGCAAATGCAATAGGCAAACGTAATTTTCCAATTGAAAGACTTGTTGCTTTAAATTGGAGATTGCCATTTTCCATTACATAAGGCTCCAAAAACAACTGAAATTGTACATCTTGACCAAGCAATTGAAATGTTCCAACTAATTGAGCTTGATCTTCTAATCTAAACTGATAATTGACCGGGCCTTCTACTACTTTTTCATTCTTAAGATACGAGGCTACCAATTGATTAATATCATCTTTTTTTGTGGATACTTGAAACATCACTTCTTCATTACTATCTCTTGTCTCAAGGTTTGGTTCTCCTATTATAACCGGTGTCAACTGCGTAAAAAACCATAGACCTATTCCAATAATGCTCGTAAGCAGCACAAGAAAAGCCCACTTCCATCCATTCAATTTGCTCTTTTTTTGGTCTCTTTTTATTTCCATAAAAACGCCCTTCTACTTTCTTCAGATTCCTCTTTACTCAGCCTCAATAGCTTGAAACAGTACCTTTCCCATCAATTCATACCCAGCTTCATTAGGATGAAATAAATCTTTTTCATACAAATATGGATTAACGCTTTCTGATCCATCAGAATTTTCTTCATCCATTAATAAATTTTTTACCTCATCTTGCTTTATTGTCGGATTGAATAAGTCCACGGTAGAAATGAAGGTAGCATTATCCGTTTCATTTACTATTTCTTGAGTTGTTTGATTCCATTTGTCTACTATATTTTGCATTTCAGTTATCTCAGGAAAGTAGACATAATAGGGATTATAAATGCCGAAAACATATAATTCAAGTTCAGGGTTTAGTCTCTTAAAGTCCGCTAAAAGGGCTTTTAAATTTACCCTATACGTTTTTTCGGGAAGGGTAAAACTTTCCTCATTAGCGGTTAAAAAAATTTTTTTAAGGGTTTGTACAATGTCATTTCCACCTACTGTTAGAACAACAATGTTGGCAGATGCGATATCTTCTTGAATGGATTTATTTTCATGAAATCGTTCCAAGACTTGGTCGCTTCGATCTCCATTTTTCCCATAGTTGCTAGTAGTTACTTCTTTATAACCATCTGTTTCTTCTAACAAGTCAGCAACTATTGGGACGTACCCTCCACTTTTAGTAGCATCTCCGATACCCTCTGTTAAAGAATCTCCGATTGCAACAATATGAAGAGATTCTTTTTTTATCTCCATGTCTTTCCCATCTTTGTCGTTAGATAAATTGCTTTGAAATGGGTCTATTAGTGTGTTTGCAATGAAAATACTGCCTATACTTAAAAAAAGGAAGACAATGACAATTAACCGTCCTTTTTTCATGAGAAAAACTCCTTTACTTGTTAATATATGAAAATAGTATACCAGATTCTCCATTTTTCGTATACATCTTCATATGAGGTGCCTAACGTATTTACTTACTTGTCATTTCGTCTATACGTTTCGAAAACGTGAGGATATTTATTGCGGTCATCAACAATACCTTCTTCTGTTTCAACTAGTTTCCACTTTTTCCAGTCTATTTCAGGAATGAACGTATCTCCTTTAAATTCGCCTTCTATCAAAGTGCGGTGTAATACATCCACGTCTTCCATAAAGAAACTAAATACATTTGCTCCGCCAGTAATAAAGGTATCTCCTGGGTACTCTTTAGCAAAATCGAGTACTTCTTCTCGACTGTGCATGACTTTGACCCCTTCGGCTTGATAACTGCGATCAGTTGTAAGGATGATATTGATACGGTTAGGTAAAGGGCGTTTATTCATTCCTTCAAATGTTTTTCTGCCCATTACAACAGCGTTATTTAATGTCATTTGTTTGAAAAACTTCAAGTCATTTGGCAGATACCAAGGCAACGTTCCTTGGTATCCAATCGCTCCATTTTCATCTTGAGCCCATAAAAAAGCAATCATGTCATTACCCTACTTTCTTTTTTTAATTAAACAGCTATTGGAGCTTTTATACCCGGATGAGGATCGTATCCTTCAATCTGTATATCCTCCATCTCAAAATCAAAGATACTCGTTTTTGATTTATTCAATGCAATCGTCGGAAAATTCCTAGGCTCTCTTGCTAGTTGTTTTTTCATTTGTTCAAAATGATTTGAATACAAATGTGCATCACCTAACGTATGAACAAATTCTCCAACCTCTAAACCAACCTCACGCGCTATTAAATGTGTTAATAGTGCATAGCTCGCAATATTAAATGGCACACCTAAAAAGATATCTGCACTTCGTTGATACAATTGGCAGCTTAATTTTCCATCAGCAACATAAAATTGAAATAGCGTATGACAAGGAGGCAACGCCATATTAGGAACGTCTTCTGGATTCCATGCTGATACGATCAAACGCCTTGAGTCTGGCGTCGTTTTGATTTGCTGGATAACTTCTTTTAATTGATCAATTGTTTCCCCTTGGGTCGTTTTCCATTTTCTCCATTGAGCTCCATACACATTGCCAAGTTCACCGTATTTAGCAGCGAATGCTTCATCTTCTAAAATACGATTACAAAAAGTTTCTTTTTCTCCTTGATAGACAGCGTTAAAGTCAGAATCAGTTAAAGCTTTTCTACCAAAATCAGTCATGTCTGGTCCTGAGTAATCGTCACTTTTTACAAAACGTTCAAAAGCCCATTCATCCCAGATATGATTATTATGCTGCAACAAATATTGAATATTTGTATTGCCTTTAATAAACCATAGTAGTTCACTTTTGATCAAACTAAATGGCACTCTTTTAGTTGTTAGCAAAGGAAAACCTTTCTGAAGATCATAGCGCATTTGATAACCAAAAAGACTTTTCGTTCCTGTTCCTGTTCGATCGGTCTTTTCGTGACCTTCTTCTAAGACTTTTTTTCCTAAATTTAAATATTCTGACTCCACGACTTTACCTCCTATAAATTAATCATTTGAATATTGACTTAAATATTCCCAACGATTCATTTTTTCTTCCAGCTCTTTTTCTAAAGCCGCTAATCGTTCTTGTTGTTCTTGTAGTAAGCTAAAATCACTGCCCGATTTCGACATTTCTTTTTTTATAGCTTCTATTTTATTTTCAAGATTGAACATTTCTTCTTCAATTGTGCTCCACTCTTTTTGTTCTGCAAATGTTAATTTCACTTTTCCATCCTCAGTGGGTGATTCCGGTTGTGTGTTAGATTTTTCACTTGGCTCACTGCTTTGGACAGAACGGCCTTGTTTTTTTTCTTTTTCTTCCTCTATATAGTCTGTAATACTTCCATAAAATGGTCTGATTTTTCCATTACCATCAAATATCAGTAATTTTTCCACTGTCTTATCTAAGAAGTAACGGTCATGGGAAACTGAGATCACCGCTCCAGGGAAAGTTTCGATGTAATCTTCTAATACCGTCAACGTTGCGATGTCTAAATCATTTGTCGGTTCATCCAGCAGCAATACATTTGGTTGTTGCATCAATAACTTCAATAGATACAATCGTCTTTTTTCTCCACCAGATAATTTACCGATAAGCGTACCATGCGTTTGGCGTTCAAATAAGAATTGTTCCAGTAAGTTTGTCACACTGATTCTTTCACCATTAGATGTTTCAACTTCTTCTCCAACTTCTTGTAGGTAGGAAATAACCCGTTTAGTAGGATCCATCTCTTCAATGACTTGCGTGAAATAAGCAACTTTCACCGTTTCTCCTACAACTATTTCCCCTGAATCTAATGGGAATCTTCCTGCTAAAGTATTTAAGAAAGTTGATTTACCAGCTCCATTTTCACCACTGATCCCAATTCGATCCTTCGTTTGGATCATCATGTTGAAGTGATCCAAAATTACTTTTCCACCTAAATTAAGCGATGCATCTTTTAACTCGAATACTCTTTTTCCTAAGCGAGAACCTTCTAAATTCATTTCAACTGATTCGTCTAAATTAGATTGATTCAAATTGTCTTCTAAATCTTTAAATCGTCCGATCCTAGCTTGTTGTTTTGTTGAACGTGCCTTTGCACCTGTGCGCATCCATGCTAATTCTTTCGTATACATTTGTTTTCTCTTATGGTCAGCGACCACTGCGGCTTCTTGTCTTTCGGCTCTTTCGATAACGTATTGTTCATAGTTCCCTGTATAAAATGTCGCACTACCATGGGACAATTCGACCATGCGGTTAACGATCCGGTCCAAGAAATAACGGTCATGAGTTACAAGTAATAATGCTCCTCTATAAGAACTTAAATAGCCTTCTAACCACGTGATCGTCTCAAAGTCTAAGTGGTTGGTTGGTTCATCTAAAACCAACAAATCAGGTTCTTGTATCAACACTTGCGCTATGCCAACTCGTTTTTTCTGTCCACCAGATAACGTTCCTACCAATTGCTCTAAATCAATGATTCCCAATTTGCTCAAAATCATTTTTGCGTTTGTATCAGCGATCCAAGCATTTTCATCATTCATTGCTTGTTCAGCTCTAGAATATCTATTTTGGTATTTTTCATCCATTGGGTCTGCTATCAATAAGTCTAATGCTTTCTCGTAGTTTCTAACGGCTACTAAAATAGGTGAGTCTCCTTCAAAAACAGCATCAAAAACTGATTTATCAGGATTTAGATCTGGTTCCTGCATCAAATAACTGATAGTGTAATCTTTCGGCTTCTGGATACTGCCTTTTTCACCACTATCTTTTCCAGTGATCACATTTAGAAGGTTCGTTTTTCCAGAACCATTCACGCCAATTAGACCAATTCTTTCACCTTCCATAATTGAGAAGTTGATTTCATCGAATAATACTTTTTCGCCATAGGTTTTTGTTAAATTCTGTACTTTTAATTCTTTCATCGTTTATCTCCACTTTCCTCTATCAAACATTTTAATTCATCTTAAACATTCTACCATTTTTTATCGATAATATCTGTAAGTTGGTCCAATTAAGTTTTATTCGTCACTTTTTAAATTACCTTAAATACCCTATCGCTGGTTTCGCTTGATTATCGATTATAGAAGATAGCTGCCGAATGAAAAGTTCAAAAAAGCATGTTGCTTTTCAGTTCACACGTAAATAATCTATTCAATAGGACTTAATTTTACCTTTAGTCCATGGTAAGGTTAACTTTATTGCTCTGATTTTTTCGTTCGGATCACTCAGTTTTTTAAAAATCTATAGCCCCATAGTTAATTTGTAGAATACATTTAGGTTATTTCCATATAATAAGCCAATAAAAGCATATGTTTAACTAACTCCCTTTTTTAATTAATGAGCGATTATCGTTCCATTGAACAACTTATTTTTCTTTATAATAATAAGGGCAACATAAGGAAATAGTTTTACTACGAGCTAACTTTCGAACAATTCATCCAAAAAATTTGTCTATCTTCTTAAGAACCAACAAATTATTCCGATAACAACTTTTTAGGCTGCACAAAATTGACGAATTGCTAGATTGTTCCTATAATAGAAGTAGGTCATTTGTTTTTAATCCTTTTAAAAAAAGCGAATGGATCTCAATTGAGAACTTCACTAAGGAGGGTTTCGTAAATGGAAAATGGAACAGTCAAATGGTTCAGTAATGAAAAAGGGTACGGATTTATTGAATATAACGAAACCGAAGATATTTTTATTCACTTCACGGGTATAGTTAGTGATGAAGGATTTAAATATTTGAATGGTGGGCAACATGTTTCATTTGAAATTTTGGAAGGCAACCATGGCCCTCAAGCGACTAACGTCATCGTCCTTGACTAGTGTAACTCACTCAACTTAATTGCTAACAGAGACACCTAAAAAACGATACACCTCATTTAAGGGTATCGTCTTTTAGGTTCTCATATCTGGATAATTCTGTCTAACTATTTAGTTCTTCTAACTGAATCGACGGTGCTTTATTTTTAATATACTCATGAAATTTCTTTTTATTCTTTGTGTTTAAATAAATATAAGAAACTGATTTACCTTGATCAGTAAATAAAACAATCTTTCTCTTAGCGGAAAATGCTATTTTTTTTATTTCTGTTAAAGGGATACTCTTTTTTTTAATACCTCTAAAATAACTACTTTCCAAATTATCATTTTTCATTCTTAGAGTAGAACCAAAGCCATAAAATAAAAGAACTCCCAAAAAAATAAGCAAAACAATTATGATTAGATCAATCGTTTGGGTTTCCAAAAATAAAATAAGCACTGAAAAAAAAACTAGCCAGCAAACTGACCAATAAATGATTTGAAAAGCAGGTTCTAATGAAAGCGAAAATTTTACACGAGAATTATCATCCAATATATTACGCTCCTTATACTATACAAAAGTAATGCTATTTTAACATACCTTAAATTAAAAACCCATTTAAATGAAAGGGGCCAAGCAAGTATGATTAAAATGTATACCGATGCTTCAACAAAAAACAACCCTGGTCCTAGTGGTGTAGGAATTGTAATCAGCTCTGATCATAGATACAATCAATTATCTATTCCGCTTGAGAATAAAATAAGCAATCATGAAGCTGAATTTGAAGCTCTTTTAAAGGGCCTCACTTACTTGATCGAATACAAGTTGAACGACGAAACTTTAATGATGTACACAGATAGTAAACTATTAGCCTCTGCCATTAATAAAAGCTACGTAAAAAAAGATGTTTTCAAAGGTTATTTAACTCTTATTCAAGAAAAACTCAACTATTTTCCTCTTTTTTTTATTCAATGGATTCCAGAATCGCATAATAAAGGGGCAGATCATTTAGCTAAACAAGCCTTACAAAAAATAGTTTCAAAAAAATAACAGTCCTAAGAAATTTTTTTCTTGGAACTGTTATTTTTTATTTTTATTTACGCGGTGCTCTAGGAGGACGTTCGCCCCAAAATTGGAATAAATCAGTCCTTAAGGCTCCATTATATAGTTTACGTTTTTTAGTAGCTTTTTCTCCGTAAAATGTTTCAAAAGCTAAGTCACTTGTAATAATATATTTACTCCAAGTTTTTAACGGACGATATACTTGGCCCATTTGTTTGTATAACTTTTGAACCTCTTCTTCTTCGCCTAATCTTTCCCCATAAGGAGGATTAGCTAAAATAACACCATATTCTTTTTCAGTCGTAAAATCAGCTAACTGCATTTGTTTGAATGTAATGCTGCTGCCTACTCCTGCTTCATCCGCATTTACCTTAGCAATATCGATCATAGTGCCATCAATATCTGTTCCCATAATATCAAGTTCGATATCGTGATCTACAGCAGCTTCAGCTTCAGCACGAACTTCTTCAAAGACGCTTTGATCAAACCATTCCCATTCCTCACAGCTAAATGAACGATTAGATCCTGGAGCAATATTATGTCCAATCAATGCTGCTTCAATAACGATTGTACCTGAACCACAAACTGGATCATAGAAAGGACGATCTTTACGCCAATTGGTTAATTGGACCAGAGCCGCAGCCATATTTTCTTTCAATGGTGCTCCACCTTTAGCAGTCCGGTATCCCCGTTTAAATAAACTTGGTCCTGTTGTATCTAATGTTAATGTAACCTTGTCTTTTAATAATGCTACTTCTAATTGGTACAAAGAACCCGTTTCTGGTAAACGTGTATTACGGTGATAAACATCACTTAAACGATCAACAATTGCTTTTTTCACAATTGATTGACAATCTGATACACTGTATAATTTTGATTTTATCGACTTTCCTGCTACAGGAAAGTTAGCATCCATTGGTAATAAGTCTTCCCATGGCAAGGCTTTTGTTTTCTCAAATAGTTCATCAAATTCATACGCATTAAATTCACCAACAATGATTTTGACCCGGTCAGCCGTTCTTAACCAAAGATTTGTCTTAGCAATATCTTTTTCGGTTCCTTCAAAGAAGACTTTTCCATTTTCTACTTGGCATTCATATCCTAAATCTTTGATTTCTTTTCCTACTAAGGCCTCTATCCCACTGGCCGCCGTTGCAACGAGTTTAAAAGTTTTCATGTATTTTCTCCAATTCTTTTCTTATTTAATTAGTATCTTAAATAAATATAAAACCCTCCTAAAAGGAGGGTTCTATACCTGAATTTGTAAATTTCTGTAAGCCATGTTCTGTCTCAGATAAAAAGTCAGGGTCTGTTTTATCCGGAGGTAATTATCTGTCTGCAATTACTGCCTCTTCCATCGGTTCAATTCCCTAGGAAAAGTGCCCCTACCAAAGTTTGGGTTGCTCGCTCGAGGGGTTTACCGCGTTCCACCAATACCGTTTCCCGTATTGCTTCGTCACTGTGGCACTTTCAAGAATACTCAAGCATAGCTTTACAGCCTTAGCTCTTTTTTCTGCCGTCTCTTCATAATTAAATGAAGGCCCTGGCTTATGATTTCGCCAGGCACGAACACTACAAGCATCGCAGCTTGTGCGAGCATGGACTTTCCTCAGTTTAGTCAAGCTAAACCGCAATTACCCGAAATTTACAAATGTTTTTTTGTTACAGGTCATCTATTTTAAATCGTTCTTTAACTAAAGAAGCTTAAATTTCATCTTCCATTTCATCTTCTGTTTCATCTAATTTCGAGCCAAATACATGACGTTCTAAATTCGATAAACGTTTTAAAATATCAAAATTGGTTACCGTACTATTAGGTTGAGAAGAAGAATAATTAGGTTTAGCAATTGATGCTTGTTTTGCTAATTCATCAATTTTACTCAATAAACGATTGTTTTCAGCTTTTACTTGAGTAAGTTCTTTATTATATGATTCGTAATCACGAATCACTTCATCTAAATACTCATCTACTTCAGCTGGATTGTACCCACGCATACTTTGTTTAAATTCTTTTTGAAGAATATCTTTTGTTGTTAGTGATCTATTTGCCATGTTCACACCTCTTTGTTTGCTTCATCTTCTAACAAAACATTATTCTCGTTTCTGCTAATGATTCTTATTATACCAAAGATAATGAGAAAAAAAAACTTATTTTTATATTATCTTGCTGCTCCGAGAATAAATAGGTCGTAAAATCGAAAGGATCAATCGTATTCTTCTTCAATACTGCTGTTTTGCAACTGGTCTACATCTATCAATCTCAACTCAAATTCCATTGTTTCCTGTTTCTTTTTTAGTGCTTGATAAACAAACTTTGTTTTCCCTTCAAACTCGGGGTCATACACTAACAATGCCGCTTGACAATGCTCTAACAAAAAAGCTTGATGATTTTTTAATTGGGATGGATCTTGATAAGTCTTATGGGAAGTAGCTTCAACATAATCAGCCTTTTGTTTTAATGAAGTAAGCTTACTTTGATTTTTTTCATTCCAGTTTGAACCAAATTCTAGAAAAGGAAAAATAATAGCAATTTTAATTGTTGGATACTCTTTTTTTAGGTCATCGACTACTTCGATTGCCCACTGTTCTGTACCAAATTGAGCACTCGTTAAGATCCATTCGATTCCTTCTTCAATAAATTGACTGATTTCTTGTTTTAAGCATTTTTTTATTACTGCTACCTTTGGATCATCTTCCTTGAATACACCAAGTTCAAATGTCCGATAACCACTAATGTATAAATTTCTCATAAACTCATTTGATTCTCCTTTTCTTTAAAGGTCTTTATTTGATATACTAGTACTCAGGAGTGTGATTGCAATTGGCTATACGATATCCTAATGGTAAAACCTATATCCATAGTGACAAAACTTCACCAAAAAAGCAACTAAACAATCAGTTGACTTCATTCAGCAAGCGAGGTATGTCTTTAGAAGAAGATTTGAATGCAAGCAATCAATATTATTTAGCAAAAGGAATTGCTGTTGTCCATAAAAAGCCCACCCCTGTTCAGATCGTCAAAGTAGATTATCCTAAAAGAAGTGCAGCCGTTATTAAAGAAGCTTACTTTAGACATGCATCTACAACAGATTATAATGGCGTTTACCGAGGGCATTATTTGGATTTCGAGGCAAAAGAAACACAGAACAAGCTTTCCTTTCCATTAAAAAATTTCCATGAACACCAAATTGTCCACATGCAGCAGTGTATCCAGCAACAAGCCATTTGTTTTGTGATCATGCGTTTTGCTACAAGTGAGCGTCTTTTTTTATTAGAAGCAGAACAGTTACTCGTTTATTGGAATAACCAACAAAATGATGGAAGAAAATCGATTCCATTAAAAGAGCTTGAAAAAATAGGATACGAAATGTATTATGGATTATCGCCACGTGTCCCATATCTAAAAATCGTGGATTATTTAATTATTAAGAATAAGGATAAATCAACATAAAAATAATTATTCCGTTCATTTATGGAAGAACTAGTTTATAATTTTTATCCAACAAGAGAAATAAGGAGTAGATTTAATTATGCCAGAAAAAAAAGAAATGTCACGTGTGTCAAAAAAACAAACGCAAAAGGCAAACCATTCAAAAAAAAGGAGCAAAAATAAGAAATCCTCTCTTCCAATTTGGAAAAAATCACTTATTGGAATACTGATCTTAATTGGAGCAATTTTAATTGGAGGTATGGGTCTATTTGCTTATTACGTCTCCTCAGCACCCGAAATAACCGAAGCTGAATTGACCGATACGGTCTCTTCAACATTGCTTGATTCAGATGGAAACGAATTTTTAACTCTTGCTAGTGAAGATCGTGAATTAGTCACAGAGAATGACGTTCCTCAAGTCTTAAAAAACGCCATTACCGCCATTGAAGATCAACGTTTTTACACTCACATCGGTATCGACCCTATCCGTATCGCTGGTGCAGTTGTAGCAAACGTAACAGATGGTTTTGCTTCTGAAGGCGGAAGTACTATTACCCAACAATTAATTAAACTTTCTGTTTTCTCTACAGGTGCTGAAGACCAAACGTTAAAACGGAAGGCTCAAGAAGCGTGGTTATCCCTTCAATTAGAACGAGACTATTCTAAAGATCAAATTTTAACTTTTTATATTAATAAAGTATATATGTCCGACAATAAATATGGAATGGGTACTGCTAGCGAATACTATTTTGGTAAACCGATAGCTGAATTAACTTTACCAGAAGCTGCATTGCTTGCTGGAATGCCACAAGCTCCAAATGCCTACAACCCCATCACCAATCCGAAAGATGCAACAAAACGTCGCAATCTAGTTTTAGACATGATGTTGGAGACTGAAGCTATTACTGCTTCAGAAGCCCAAGAAGCTAAATCAGTCGATGTCTCAGAAGGATTGGTCAAACATTCTGGTGAAGAAACGAATCAACTTGTTTTTGACCCCTATGTTAAAGAAGTTCTAGCTGAAGTTGAAAGAAAAACAAATTTAGATCCCTATACATCTGGATTGACTATCCACACTAATTTAGATATGGATGCACAACAACGCCTATACGATGTTGTAAATTCTGATGAATACGTCACAATTGAAGATGAAGATATTCAAACCGGCGTTTCTTTAGTAGACGTCAATACTGGCCAACTAAAAGCTTTAGGCGGCGCACGGAATCAAGAAGTCCAATTAGGGACAAACTACGCTACTGAATTAAAACGAAGTGTTGGATCGAATATCAAACCATTATCTGCTTAT
Organism: Carnobacterium sp. ISL-102; assembly: GCF_018612935.1. Lineage (NCBI taxonomy): Bacteria > Bacillati > Bacillota > Bacilli > Lactobacillales > Carnobacteriaceae > Carnobacterium > Carnobacterium sp. ISL-102. Next base: position 229,317 of record NZ_JAGGRF010000003.1, read on the forward strand.
GGTCCGGCAATTGAATATTTACAGTACTCGACTTATGAACAAGTAGTAGATGAACCTTATACCTTTGATGATGGAACGCCGATCAATAACTATGATAATAACTACGAAGGTCAAATCAGCTTACGTCGAGCATTGGTTGATTCACGTAATGTTCCTACAACAAAGATTTATAAAGACGTACCCACAGATCAAGTCAATGAATTTTTAACAAATCTAGGAATAAATACATCTACTTTAAACCCCGGATCAGATGGTCTAGTTCAGTCAAATGGTTTCACTGGGAATATTACTCCAGTTGAATTATCTGGTGCTTATGCTACTTTTGCAAACGGTGGAACGTATACTGAACCCTACACCGTTTCAAAAATCGTTTTAGCAGATGGTGAAGAAATCGATCTTCAACCTGAATCTACTAAAGCTATGGCTGATTCAACAGCATATATGATCACGGATATGTTAAAAGATGTCGCTTCAAATAATTCTGCTCGAGTGGGATTAAATGGAATTCCACAAGCTGGAAAAACAGGTACGACTAACTACGAGGATGAAAAAAAGCAAGAGCATAATATTCCAGAGAATGGCGTACCTGACAAATGGTATACTGGTTATACAACGAACTATGCCTTATCTGTTTGGGTCGGAAAAGATAACTATTATGATTCGATCGACAATTCAGGCAGCGAACGATTATTACCTCAACAAATCTATCAAGCATTGATGTCGTACGTTTCAGAATCTGTTGAATCTAGTGACTGGAAAAAACCAAGTTCTGTTGTGGAAGTTGCAGTTGAAAAAGGCTCGATGCCTGCAAAACTTGCAGGTCCAGATACTCCTACAGACAAAATTGTTAACGAATTATTTGTTAAAGGAACGGAACCTACTACTGTAGCACCAAAAATTCCCGAAAAAGAAAGTAAAAAAGATGAGGAAGAATCAATCGAATTAAAAGCTCCATCAGGATTAACAGCTACCTACAATGAAGAGACAGATGCTTTATCAATCAAATGGAATGCTTATTCACAAAAAGGCATCTCTTACATTTTGACTGTAGGCTCTGAGTCTTATTCAACTAATGATCTTTCATATATTATACAAAGTCCTCCTGCAGGTGAAATTCCGATCACTCTCGCTGTACAAGCTGACGGTGATACTGGTCCCGCTAATTCAATAAGTGTTCTCATTCCTCCTAAAGAAGAGGAAGAACCTGAAGAGGAAGAATCTGTTGAAGAAGAACCTGTTGAAGAAGAACCTGAAGAAGAGCCAGTAGAGGAAGAATCTGTTGAGGAAGAACCTGAAAAGGAAAGCAGTGAAAGTTCTTCAAGTACTAGCTCTGCCCCAAGCGGTAGTTCTAGTTCTGCTCCAAACAGCAGCGCTCCAACTGCTAAATCAAAAGCTTCTAGTTCTGCTCCAGCAGAATAAAAACATCTCCTATTAGAAATTCAGATTTTAAATTCAAAAAAGCAAGATGAGACATATCGTCATTAGACGCGTCTCATCTTGCTTTTTTGGGCTGTATAATAGTTGGTGTTGATAGACTTAATCTAATTGCATTACCTACCCAAAATTCATTGAGGAATAGGGTTGATTGTATCCTACAATGAAGCACTGTGGGCAAATAACGCCCATTCCAGAAGAATTTTTTTTGAAGTATCCACACCATTTGATGTAGAACCGCTTTTTTACTGTACTTTTATTGGGCTATTTTCTTTTAATAGTTGGAGACATATATTATGATCATGGTTTCTTGCTATGCACTGATAGCGCCCAAAAAAAAGGATCCAGTGATGAGCAATACGCCACATATCTTTAGGCAATTGCTTCATTAAAATCTCTTCTACTTCACGAACGGTAGCATCTGGTGGACAAATACCCAATCGTTTAGTTACACGTTCAACATGAGTATCAACAGCAATAGCAGGCACATTAAATGCCTCGCTTAAGACTACATTTGCTGATTTCCTTCCTATTCCCGGTAAAGATTCTAATTCATGACGCTCCTGAGGAACTTCCCCATTAAATTCAACCATTAATTTTTGACAACATCCTTTAATGAATTTAGCTTTATTACGGTATAAGCCAATCGTCCTAAGTCGTTCCATAATATCTTCTACTGGTGCATCTTTAAATGCTTCAGGTGTAGGGTATTTTGCAAAGAGTGCTGGAGTGAGCTTATTGACAGCAATATCTGTCGTTTGAGCACTCAGCATAACGGCGATCAATAATTCAAAAGCGTTCTTATAGTTCAGTTCGCAGGTAGCTTGAGGAAATAATTCACCCATTGCTTCAACCATCTGTATCGTTTGTTTTTTAGATAGCATAACTTTCCTCCTTATTAAGGATTATCATTATTATTCAACCAATTATGCAAGGGTACTTTCGTTGTCTGTTCTTTAGATACTGAATAAGTTGTCGGCTTAGCATTCCCCTGTCTTCGGCGATTTGCTTCTTTGTCAACTTGATCTTTCGTTCGAATATTTTTTCTTTCCCAGTTTAGCAAGATGCGGTCAACGTACTTTAAATTATATACTTGGTTCAACACAGCTTCTCTTAAAGCTAATTCAATTAATTCAATGGCATAATGATCGTCATCCAACCACATACCGATCGTTTGAATTTCGATTGGTGATAATGGTCTGCCAAACTCAGCTTCAAACAATTGAAATAATTCTTGCTCCGATAAATGCTGTTTTTCAAAACGCTGTTGATTTTCTTGTTGTGATATGACTAAACCCAATTTATCCCATAATAAATCTAGACGGTAACTATCACGTGTTTTCCCATCATCATTCTTTTCTGTCTCAATTATGATCAACTTTTTATTGATCAAGTCATGGATCAGTTGGAATACCTCCGCAGAAGAAATTTGCATCCGTTTTGAAATGATTTCTGTGTCTGGGAAATCATTTCCTACGTCAATAAATGATTTCAATTGTAAAACTAGAATTAAGTGTTCACTGGTTAAGCCAACTTCTCTATAATGAGTCAATAATATATTTGATACAGTTGTATCCCCAGCTTTGAGCCATTTTTGTAAAAGATGATTATTCATACGATTTTATCCTCCTTGCTGCTTTTAAGTACAGGTTATTTGATAAATCGTGTTGGTGTAGCAACCTAAAAATCATTTTGGAATCGACGAGTCTGCTTATTGATGTCGAACAGATCGTCTGAAGTTTTTAAACCTTCAGATTTCCAAGTCATAAACAACTCCTGTTCCTCTAAAAAAATTATAAATTGCTTTAATAAATCAACCACCAACTATCATACAACCATAATAAAAGCATTTTTTCTCTGACGCTGATACGATTAAAAAAACAGCAACTTAAGAAAAGCTCAAGTTGCTGCACTACTTTTTTTATGGATAAATACGATTTAATAAACGTGGGAATGGAATCGATTCACGGATATGTTCAGTCCCGCAAATCCAAGTTACAGCCCGTTCTAATCCTAGACCAAAACCTGAATGTGGCACACTACCATATTTGCGTAGATCCATATACCATGCATAATCTTCTTCTTTTAAGCCGAAGTCTTTAATTCTTTGTGTTAAAGCCTCAAAATCAACTTCACGTTCGCTTCCGCCAATAACTTCTCCATATCCTTCAGGAGCGATTAGATCCGCACACAGTACAACATCATCACGATCTGGATGTGGTTTCATATAAAAAGGTTTTATTGCTTTAGGGTAATTTAAGATAAAGACTGGTTTATCATATTGAGTTGCAATAAAGGTTTCATGGGGCGAACCAAAATCATCTCCCCAAGTGATGTCATCAAATCCATTTTCATTCAATAAATTAACAGCATCATCATATGAGATCCTAGGATAAGGCAATTCAGTATATTTTTTTAGTACTTCTTTGTCACGTTCTAATGCATCTAGAGCATCACTACAGTTATCAAGGACACTTTGAATGATATAGGCTACGTACTTTTCTTGTACTTCTAAACTTTGTTCGTGATCCATGAAAGCCATTTCTGGTTCAATCATCCAAAATTCAATTAAATGACGACGGGTCTTTGATTTTTCGGCTCTAAAAGTTGGGCCAAAAGAAAAGACTTTTCCAAATGCCATTGCTGCTGCTTCCATATATAATTGACCACTTTGTGAGAGAAAAGCCTCTTGATCAAAATATTGTGTATGAAATAATTCTGTCGAATCTTCTGCAGCATTAGCTGTTAAGATTGGTGGATCAACTTTAATGAAGCCTTCTTCATTGAAAAAATTATAAGTAGCAAGAATAAGTTCATTACGAATATGCATAATGGCATGTTGTTTAGAAGAACGCAACCACAAATGACGATGATCCATTAAAAATTCTGTTCCATGTTCTTTTGGAGTGATCGGATAATCATGACTTTCTCCAATAACTTTAATTGCTTTCACAACTATTTCATAACCAAATTTTGAACGGCTGTCTTCTTGAATAACACCAGTTAAAAGAATAGACGTTTCTTGATTTAATGATTTAGCTAATTGAAATACTTCTTCCTCAACTTCGCTTTTTACAACGATCCCTTGAAAAAATCCAGAGCCATCTCGTAATTGTAAAAATGCAATTTTTCCGCTTGAACGTTTATTAGCTACCCACGCTCCAATTTCTACTTCTTCTCCAACATGATTTTTGGATTCTACAATTGTAATATGATTCACAGTTTAAAACTCCTTTAAATAAATTTTGATGGTTCACTCATTATTTACTGCCCTAATTATTATACAAGAAAAAAGGACTATATATCATTCTTTTTCAAGAATCTTTAAATATTCTCGATATCACTCACCCATTCACCTGATTTAGCGGTCAAAACATAATAACCAAGTCGTCCATTCTCTTCTTTATAGGATACCTCCCAGATAGGAATATCTCCTTCAAGACCAATACGAGCTTCAAGAATATCGACAGACCCTTTAGCTTCTCTCGTCAACTCTTTGGCTTGTTGTTCTGTAATGAATTCATCCTGATTCAGAATAGTTGTAGCTCCACCGTCTTTAGTAACAATTACCATAATTTCTTCATCGTCTTTATTCGCTCCGACAACTGAAAAATAAGTTTTATCACGATTATACCAGTAAAAATCTGATACTGTTACTAGTCCCGCAGCCTCTTTCGCAATGATGATCGTTTCTTTTTCGGCTTTTTTTATTGGCTTTTGGCTAATTGTTAAAAGAGTAATTGAACATACAAGCACAACAGACATGACAACTGCTAAAGTGATAAGTATTCCTTTTTTCATGAGTATCCCTACTTATAATTTATTGTTTTAGCGACCTTTTTATTGTTACTTTCAATAGCTCATTATAACAGAAAATCATTCTTTTTTCTAAAATTTTCATTATAATTTTTTTTCAGTTGTATTATTTCTCTGCTGCATTTAGAAAATTTTTCAATTTTTTACCTATATTTTCTGTAGTTACTTCTTCGATTGGCAAACCTTTTGGAAGTGACCTTATAATTTGTTTTCCGTAACTCGTTTGGATCAGTCGATTGTCTAATACGATCATTATACCTTTATCATTCTCAGAACGAATGAGCCTTCCGAAACCTTGCTTTAAGCGTAAGGTAGCTTTTGGCAATGAGTCGATTGTAAAAGGATTTAAATGCTTCTGTTCCAAGTAACGGTGTTTTACTTTTACAAATGGCCTATCTGGAGATTCAAATGGCAAACGAGTTATGACAATAATACTCAGTGATTTCCCTGGTAGGTCGACACCCTCCCAAAAACTGTCTGCCCCTAGCAGAATGCCTCCTGTAGATCTGAAAAAGCGTTTTAGGATCCGTTCACGGCTTCCTGAAAATCCTTGTGCCAACAATTCTCGGCCAGAAGCTGAAGGTTTTTGTTGCAATGCAAAATACACTTCTTGAAGTATCTCATAAGAATTAAACAAAACCATCGTATTTTCTACTGAATTTTTAATAATATTTTCTACTTGTTCAACAATCATATGAACATAGTCTTTCCTTGATAGGTCTTTGATTGGCCTCAGTTCTTTAGGAACCCAAAGTCTTGCTTGTTTTTTATAATCATAAGGCGATTCAATGATTAATTGCTTTAAATTTTCTTCCCCTAATTGTGTCTCAAAATAGCTAAACGAACCGTTAATTTCTAATGTAGCCCCTGTATATAAAATCAACGCTGTTTTATCTAATAGATTTTCTTTTATAAACTTACTGCTATTTACTTTTGAGCGCTTGATCATAAAGCTATTTTTAGGACTTTTTTCTTTATATGAAAACCAAGTTACTTCATTATCTTCATTTTCTTGAAAAACAGCATAAAAAATATCTTTCTGGCCTTCAAAGATTTTGATCATATCAAAAAAATCTTCTAATAGATAACGCTCTCGTTGCGTTAACTGATGGTTTTCATCTAATCCTTGGTTAACCAATTCAAATCCTAGATAGCTGATCTCATTCATCAATGCGAGAACTTTTTTTGAAGACTTCCTTAATGTTAAGTTCCACTGCGTTTCCCTATTAAATTGAATATCCAACTGCTCTTGTTGATAAAGCTCACTACCAGCTGTATTTTTGCAATAGATCAGCAATTGATAAATGAAATCCGTCAATTCATCTTCTAAAGAAAAAAGATTCATTTCCATATTTTCAATATGAGAAGGTTCTATTTTAGAAAGCTGTTGGCTTAACTGAGTGATTCTTCCTAAAAAGCTTTTTTCATCCGAAGCATGACCAATCAGTTTGATTACCTGCTGCATCCGGTAATACCCAAAAACTTCACTTGAGGCTTCCATTGCTACATCCGGCAAATGTTGTGCCTCATCAACGATCAATTTTCCGATCCTTGGTAATTCTTTTTCTTTACGGTTTAAATCATGGCATAAAAAAGAATGATTGGTAATGATCACACTAGCATGTTTGATTTTATGTTGCGCATGTAAATAAAAATCTTCGTCATACCATTGATCTTCTTCAGGTTTAGTCAACCAACCGCGATGCCTGATTTTATTCCAAAATAAATGGTTATAATTAGTTAAATTTAATTCATCTAAATCTCCTGTTTCAGTTTCAGTCAACCAAGTTAAAAGTTTCATTTTATAGATCACTTCTACTTTTTGGTCTGCAGGATCCTTTAATGCTTCTTCAAACTTAGTTAAGTGGATATAATGATTTTTACTTTTCAAAATAGCAGCCTGTACTGTGAAAGGCAAAATCGTGTTTAATTGAACCATGTCTTTATCTAATAATTGTTTTTGCAGCAATGTAGTATATGTGCTGATGACTACTGGATCTTCTACTGTTGCGATATAAGCTAAGGGCAGTAAATACCCTAATGTTTTCCCAACTCCTGTTGCTGCTTCGATCGCAAAATGATTCGGTTCATTGCTGCTAAAATAATCATAGACAGCATCCATCATTTTTATTTGTTGATTTCGGATTGTCAGTTTTGTTTGAAACAATTGTTCTTTATGATCTAAATTCGCTGGATAACGAGCATCCTCGCGGTAATTTTTTTGCTCAAAGATCGGTTGTTTTACTTTTACAGCTAACCCATTTTTTATCATAAGCAATTTAGAAAGCGGTATAGGTCTATTTTTCATTTCAGTTAAAGTCGTTTTGAAAAAATAAGTCGTTTCCATTGTAAGATTTTCTGATAGTTCAACCATTTTTTCTACAGTAACTAACGGCAATTCTTTTAACTTCTGTTTTAATACAAGAAAAAGTTCAGCTGTAACAGCTGCATCACTATCTGCTTGATGTGGATTAGTGTGTTCAATATTAAATTTGCTGACTAAATCATTTAGTCGGTAACTAGATTCAGTAGGCAATAGAACTTGTGCTAGTTCAACCGTATCTATGCCTTTGTTTTTCAATGGCGGCATCCCGCATCTTTGCAGTTCACCTGAAAGAAATACATAATCAAACTGGATGTTGTGTGCAATTATAATGCACCCATCTAATAAATTATAAATTGTTGCTGCAATATCTTCAAAATACGGCGCAAGTGCTACAGATTTATTTGAAAGACCCGTTAAATGCTCTATTTGCTTTGGGATACTGATCAAAGGGTTTATATTTGTAGCAAAACGATGAACGATTTGATCGTCTTCTATCAACACGCATCCAAATTGGATCATACGATCTCCGCTGGCCACGTTACCGCCCGTCGTTTCAATATCGACCACAGCGTATGTATCTTTATGTTTCACTCTCTTCACCTAATTCTTTAGACATAATATTCTCTTTACCATCATACTATGAAGCTTAAAAAAAAACAAAAAAACTCAAGAAAAATTAGATAGATTCCAATTTTTCTTGAGTTTGATATCTATTAGAAAATCTTAAAGTTTTTCTTTATAAATCTCTTCTGCTGTTTTATTTTTATCAATCACAATATACAATTTATTTTCTTTAGAAATAAATGAACTTTGATAAGCATTATCGATTCGATCAGAATCTATTGCTTCATAAGGGAAATAAACAGTCTCTTTAGCAATAACATCTGTAGAATTTGTTTTTTCACTGTCTTTATATAAAATATCCATTTTTTCAATATCTGGATTTTTTACTGCACGTTCAAACATGCCTGTTTCTAAACCACCAAGATTGATGTCACTTGAATTTGTTTTATCTGCTTCTGGAAAAATTTCTACTTTTAGAGACTCACACGGGAAGATTTCTTGGAAATCACTATCGCCAATTCGTCCAAAACTTTTTGAGATTTGTTTGATCCATAAATCGCCTATAAAACCTTTATTGATTGTCCAAGTTTCACCATTTTTAAACATTATTTTTAATGCCATAACTTCTTTCTTCATTATACATTCTCCCCTTTTACTTTTCTTAAACGAAAAGTTTGTGATTCTTTCGATAAATTCATTTTACCATAAAATAAATGAATGTAAATAATTAAGTTTATAATTTGTGATTTTTTTAACAATCTGATAAATAAATAAAGGAATAGAAAATTCACCATTTTTTCTATTCCTTTATTTATTTAGTTATTGCTCGATTTTAGTTGGTTAATATTATTTAAATACAAGAATTCTTGTATCATCATCCATGTATTCTTTTTCACCAGCTTGTGATTCAATAGAACCAATAGGCATTTGTCCAGTTAATTTCCAGTCTGCAGAAAGGTTCCATTCTTTTTGAACAGCACTATCGATTAGTGGGTTGTAATGTTGCAAACTTGCTCCAATATTTTCAATAGCTAATGCTGTCCATACAGAGTGTTGTGCGATCCCAGTAGATTGTTCAGACCAAACAGGGAAGTTATCTGCATACAACGCGAATTGTTCTTGTAAAGCTTTAACAATACTAGTATCTTCAAAAAATAAAATTGTTCCAAATGCAGCACGGAAACTATTTAATTTTTCTTTAGTTGGAGTTAGATCTTGTCCTTCTGGAATTGCTTTAAGTAAAGCTTCTTCAGTAATATCCCAAAGTTTATTATGAGCAGCTCCAAATAATATTACTGCACGTGATGTTTGTGAATTAAATGATGATGGGCTTTCTTTAACAGCTTTTGCTACTAATCCAACGATTTTATCTTCAGATAAAGAAACATTCTTTCCTAAAGAATAAATTGAACGGCGTTCTTCTAATAATTTTGTGTATTGATTTTCCATAATTTAAAATTCCTCCTTAAAAATAACTTACTTTTTAAGTATAACAACTTATTTTTAGTTAGTAAACCTTTTTATTACTTATTTTAACCGCCGCAACAATTTTTCAATCTTTTTCTTCGTAATAGAGCGAAACCCAATCAAAAATAGCTTGTTTCTCATTAAGTATATCTCCTACTAAAATAGCCATCTCTATTTCGATCATCAAATCCCCTAGCCATTTGCCAGGTTTTCTGTTTAGTACTTCTTTTAAATCATTGCCGTTTATCTTTATTTCTTTTTTGCTGTAAATTGGTAATTCTTCATATATCGAGTGAATAGAATCAAAATCAACTGGACGTCCTAGACATTCCATCATGGTCTCAACATCCAAAGCTATTTGTAGTCCAACCTGATAGAGGACTTGGCGATTGAAGTTATTTTTCAGACGATGTCTTAATGCAAATAGAGCTGATTTCACTAAATTGATTTCTTTTTTTGAGCATTTCCACTCTCTTAAAAATAATTCTGCTTCTTCCGTTGGTATATTTAGATAATGGATCAACAACGTCCAAGCAATGATTCGATTATCGATCACACAGTCTAGTTTAGCCAATTCTTCTAACTCTTTTTTATGAAGCTTCAGTCCTGGGCAATAACGAAATAAATTAGTTTGAATAAATAATGCTAATGCTTTTTTTCTCCCGCTACCTAATAAAAGCTTTATAAACTCAACTTGAATTCGCTCAACAGCTATTTTTTCAAGTAATGAATGATTTTTTTGGATGGCTAGTTCTGTTTTGCTATCCATATCAAAATCTAACTGACTAACAAAACGTACCCCACGCATCATACGCAATGCATCCTCAAAAAAACGTTCCTCCGGGATACCAACAGCTTTGATTATTTTATTTTCTAAATCATTCTGACCATCAAAATAATCAATAATTTTACCATCTCTATCCATTGCCAATGCATTAATGGTAAAATCACGACGTTTCAGGTCTTCCTTTAATGAGCGGACGAACTCAACGTTATCCGGGCGTCTAAAATCCTGATACGTTGATTCCGTTCTAAAAGTAGTAATTTCATAGGACTCATCTTTCCATAAAACCATTACAGTCCCATGTTCAATTCCTACATCAATCGTTTTTTGAAATATGAGCTTGATTTCATCTGGTTTTGCACTAGTAGCAATATCCACATCATTGATCGTCTTTTTTAATAACGTATCACGGACACTTCCACCTACAAAATAAGCTTCAAATCCTGCTTCTTTTATTTTATCAATAATCGGTAAGGCTTGTCTAAACTGATGGTCTAAAAAAATCATAAAAGATTTTCCAATCCATAGGCTATTTCATTTAATGACATTACCTTTTCACAGCCCAAAGCAACACCCGTCATAAAGGAAGACCGATCAAATGAATCATGGCGAATCAACAGACCTTCACCGACACTCCCAAACTGAACTTGTTGATGAGCAACCAGACCAGGTAAGCGTACACTATGAATTTTCATGCCTTCGTAATCTGCTCCACGAGCCCCTTTGATTGTTTCTTTTTCTTCTGGATTGCCTTGAGCATGATATCCACGTTCTGCAAAGATCATTTCAGCCGTTTTTATTGCCGTTCCGCTTGGCGCATCTAATTTGTTATCATGGTGCATTTCAGTTATTTCAACATCGGGAAAATACTTAGATGCTTTAGCAGCAAACTCCATCATTAAGACAGCTCCGATTGCAAAATTAGGCGCAATCAAGCCACCAAGTTTTTTTTCTTGTGCTAATTTCTGAACTTCCTTTACTTCACTTTCTGTAAAACCAGTTGTGCCAACCACTGGTCGAATCCCATGTTCTAAAGCAAAATAAGTATTTTGAAAAGCAACTGCAGGAATAGTGAAATCGATCCATACATCTGCCTGAACTTCTTTTACCAAGTCTTCTTTATCTTGAAAAACACGTACATCTGTATTCGAAAACTCACTTATCTCATTTAAGTTTTTTTCAACAGAATGAGGGTCAAATACCCCCACTAATGTAAATTTTTCATTCTTTATTACCATCTTTGTGGCTGTTAAACCCATTTTACCTTTAAAACCTGCAACTACGATATTGATCATTTTATTATTTCCTCTCAATCGGTTTCTCAACCGCTAATTAAATTTTATTTTATTTTACCTTATTGATCGCCTAGGCTAAATGACTATCCACCTCTTCATTTAACCGGTATCTTACCCTCTAAGTCTACCAAAAAGTGAGAAGGTTGCAAGACCTGTTGCTTGTTTAAAAAAAAAAATGTATTCTTTATAAAGTAAATAAAGTCTGGAGTGACGGTATGATAAACGAAAAGATAGCAATAAAAGATTTATTTATTATAACAATTGGCTGTGCACTTTATGCATTTGGATTAGTGTATATCAACATTGCAAATGAATTAGCTGAAGGTGGTATGACCGGGATTTCACTTCTATTAAGGTATTGGTTTCAAATTGACCCAGCACTTTCTACATTATTATTAAATATCCCAACTATTTTGATTGGATGGAAATTATTAGGCAATCGTTCATTGATCTATACAATATACGGAACGACCATGTTATCTTTCTTTCTATACATTTGGCAAAGAACGTCTATTGCAATCAATATCGATAATGATCTTTTCATAGCTGGAATATTAGCTGGTTTGTGTGGTGGAGTAGGCAGTGGTATGATCTATCGTTCTGGTGGAACAACTGGTGGGAGCGATATTCTTGCTCGAATTCTTGAAAAGAAAAAAGGTATTTCGATGGGCAAAACATTACTGGTCTTTGATGTTTTCATTCTAACCTTATCTCTTACTTATATAGACCTGCCTCATATGATGTATACGTTGCTTGCTTCTTATGTATTTTCTAAGATCGTTGACTTTATGCAAGATGGTTCTTATGCCGCAAGAGGATTATTAATTATCTCAGATAAAAATGATACGATAGCTGAAAATATTATGCTTGAGATGGAACGAGGAGTAACTTTCTTTAAAGCCGAAGGTGCTTATTCAAAAGAAGAAAAAAAAGTTTTGTATTGTGTCTTGGGCAGTCATGAAATAGTAACAGCTAAACGAATCATTCACGAAACGGATCCAAAGGCTTTTCTTTCTCTTTTGACGGTACACGAAGTTTTAGGTGAAGGATTTTCATTTGATCCTAAACCTAAACAACCTCTTTTCAAAAAAAAAGCCACCCTTTGATATAAAATACACCCCAAAAGACCGATTATTCTTCTGAATTTTGGGGTGTAAATCAATGGTTTGGCTTTTTTTGTTCATTTTTTAAGTCATCTTCAATTTTTTTTAATTGATTAGATAATTGAATAAATTTTTCTCGGTCTTCTTCTTCTAAAGATAAATCGATTTGATGTAATGTGTTCTGTTTGCGTTCAGTTAATGACAAAGTTTCAAGTGCTAGTTCAACTTCCTCAATGAGTTTCTCGCTAATCGTTTCATTCCATTTAAAATAAGGGTTGTCTTCTAATACGGTAAGATATTCGGCAGATTTCCAAGGATTTGAAAAAATCAACTCAATATACATCTCTTCTTGCCAATTTAATCTAACTTCATGGAAAGCCTGTTCCGGATCACTAAACACTGTCCCATTTTTATAAAATAGAAAAGGTTCGTTACTCATCCCCGTTGTAGACATCATCATACCTCTTGGAGTTTTTTCTGCAGCTTCAACAAAATGGACTTTATTTAATACAATGTCATGATTTAATAGGTAGTTTAGGATCCACATAGATTCTCTTCTTTTCAATTGATGTCTATCTAAAAACCAGCTAAGAAAAATCTTTTTAGCTTCTAAAGAAATTTGGATGCTCATGTAAAAACCTCCTTGTCTTACCCTTTCTCTCATTATAACTTAATAAATTAATAGTTGCTATTAATTTCTTCTAGCATTTCTAATATTTCTGCATCTGCTGGTTCCAGAAGTAAATAATCAGTTATTGCGTCTTTGATAACTATACGCTCTCCTTCTTCTCGTAGAAAATAGATATACGATTTCAAGAAATCTTTATTTCCTCGAAGAGCTGGATAAGCTTTTTGATAAGCCGTTCCTGCTGCAGGATATTCTTCCAATCCTTCATTTGCTAAAGCTAAATTCCAATAGAATTGAGGATCGACTTCATTTTGGATCAGAATTTTTTGAATCAGCTCGACTGTTTCATCATAACGTTCTTGCTGCAACAATAAGTTAGTGTAGGCCAACTGGATACTTGAATTTTCCGGGGCAAGTTGAATAGCATTTAAATAATAATTTTCTGCCAACGTCTCATTCTCTAATTTAATTGCTATATCAGCTCCATAATAAAACAGTTCATAATTGTATTGGTCGACTCTCAAACCTTCTTTAATAGCTTCTAAAGCCTTATCTAGTTCATTTTCTTCTTCTAATCCTTTAGCTAAATAGGGATATAAAGTTGTATAACTCGGATCTAATTCTTTTAGTGTATTCAACGTTTCGATTGAACGACGGTATTGTTTGTCTTGCAAATAGGAAAATCCTAATTGAAATAATACATCGATATTTTCCTTTTCTTCTAAACTTTGTTCTAGATATAAAATAGCTTGTTCTAGATCACCTAGAGAACTATAAGAACTACCGCAACGAGCTGCAAGATTGATTCCAGAAAATTCAGCAAGACCTTGGGCCATCAATTCTTCGTATCCATGAATCGCTTGAGCATATTTTCCCATTGAAAAATGTAATTCTGCTAATGCAAAATCAATGACCTTCTCATCAGGTACGATTTCCTTCGCTTTGAGAAGCTTTTGCTCACTCACTTCATAAAGACCCTGAACTTGATACAAATCAGCTAAAACAAGCAAAGATTGAGGATAAACAGGACTTTCTTCTGAAACTTCTATTAACCAATCCATCGCTGTTTCTAATTCGTTCGCTTCAATAGCTATTTCTGCCAGACCTACTCTCAATTCATCATCTTCAGGATACTTTTCAAGTAAGTGTAAATTTATTTTTTTTATTTCATTTAAAAAGCCGAGTTGGTATAGAGAATCAGCCAAAATATAGAGCTCTTCATCTGTATCTTGAGTTATAGCTTTTTCAAAATAATTCATCGCTTCATCTAATTGATTTTCTTTAAGTGAATCAATCATCATTTGTCCGTATGACATGTCAAAAACCTCTTTCATTTAATAATCTTCTACTTGCTTCATTTTACCATACATTAAGAGGATTAAAACCCACAGCAGCTTGTTTACGATCCAAATAAAAAAGAGCTAGTGCAAAGCACTGGCTCTTTTTTATTTGTGATTTATTTAACTGCGTCTTTAAGAGCTTTACCTGGTTTGAATGCAGGCACTTTGCTTGCAGCAATTTGGATTTCTTCCCCTGTTTGAGGGTTACGACCTTTACGTGCAGCACGATCGCGCACTTCAAAGTTACCAAAACCAATAATTTGAACTTTTTCTCCTTCACTTAATGAAGTTTGAATTGATTCAAAAACAGCATCTACTGCTGAAGTTGCATCTTTTTTAGTAAGACCTGTTGAAGTTGCAACATTTTCGATTAATTCTGCTTTGTTAGCCATGTGTATTTCACCTCCCTCGGAAAGAAGAATTGATGCATTATTTATAAGCAAATAAACATCATTTAGACATTTTTGAGTGGCCCAAAAATGAATTATTGCGAAATGTAAAATTAGTAGTTCTAAATGACATTTCTTTTAAAAAGATATCATACAAATACTGATACTGCAATGATTTTCAATGCATTAAGCGATATTTTTAAGCATTTTTCAAATATTCAAAAAATTATTTGAAACCCCTTAAGAGTTATGTTAAAATGCTCCGTTTATTAATAACTCTTCACTCTTATTTTCTTCTTCTTATAATAAGATGAATAGGTGTTCCTTCAAAAGTAAAGGCATCACGAATACGATTTTCTAAGAAACGAGCATAAGAGAAATGCATCATTTCTGGTTCATTTACAAATACAACAAAAGTTGGCGGCTTAACTGCCACTTGAGTAGCATAATAAATACGCAATCTTTTCCCTTTATCTGTCGGTGTCGGGTTCATAGCTACTGCATCTAATATGACTTCATTCAAAGTAGCAGATTGAATGCGTAGATTTTGATTCATACTTACTCGCTCAATGATCTCAGGGAGCTTATTTAGGCGTTGTTTCGTTAAAGCTGATACAAAAATAATTGGTGCATAGCTCAAATATAAAAATTCGCTTCTAATTTGCTCTTCAAATTTTTTCATTGTGTGGTTGTCTTTATCAAGAGTATCCCATTTATTTACAACAATGATGATCCCTTTTCCAGCTTCGTGAGCGTACCCGGCAACCTTCTTATCTTGCTCTCTGATACCTTCTTCAGCATTCAACACACACAAGACAACATCTGAACGCTCAATTGCTCTAAGAGCTCTTAAAACACTATATTTTTCAGTGTTTTCATAGACTTTACCTTTTTTTCGCATTCCAGCAGTATCGATCATAACAAACTCAGTACCGTCTTCACCCATAAACTTAGTATCAATAGCGTCACGAGTTGTCCCAGGGATTGCTGAAACGATTACTCGGTCTTCTCCCAACATGGCATTTATAATAGATGATTTTCCAACATTCGGTCTGCCGATCAAACTGAATTTTATAACAGAATCATCATATTCTTCTTCTGATTCATCTGGAAAATGGCTAATAGCTGCATCTAATAGATCTCCAATTCCTAGACCATGACTTCCTGAAATTGGGAAAGGTTCCCCTAATCCTAAAGCGTAAAAGTCAAAAATATCATTACGCATTTCAGGATTATCTACTTTATTTATTGCTAACAAAACTGGTTTTTTTGTACGGTGAAGAATTCTTGCTACATTCTCATCCGCATCAGTTATGTGTTCCTTTACGCTTGTGATAAAAATAATCACATCTGCTTCATCCATAGCTATTTCAGCTTGATGTTTTATTTGTTCCAAAAATGGTTCGTCACCTAAGTCGATCCCGCCTGTATCAATCACATTAAATTCTTTCCCTAACCATTCTGCTGGCGCATAAATACGATCACGAGTTACCCCTGATACATCTTCTACAATTGAGATACGTTCTCCAACAATACGATTAAAAATAGTTGATTTTCCTACGTTAGGGCGACCAACGATGGCTACAACTGGTTTTGCCATTGTTTTTGCCTCCTTTTTTTTATTCTCTTGTCAGTTTATAGAAATACCTTAAAACATGCAAGCTTTTGCTTAAGGAATAAGGCAAAATCTCATAAATACCTTATTTATTTGATTTATTTTTATTAAATAACACATAAAAAAGGACACGAGAACAAAAATTGCTCGCATGCCCTTTTTTAAAATTCGTAATTACTTGTCTTCATCTGTTGTGATATCAGATAGTTGATCGCCAAGAATATCGCCTAACGTAAACCCGGTATCTTCTTCAGGCATATCGTAGTTCGTTTCTTCTTGCTTTTCTTTCGAATGGTTGGGCTTTTCTTCTAGTGCTTTAATACTTAAAGACAGACGTTGATCTGTTGGATTTACTTCTAAGACTTTCACTTTAATTTCATCACCTTCACTTAAAATCTCATGCGGTGTTGCGATGTGATTGTGTGAAATTTGCGAAATGTGAACGAGTCCTTCAACACCTGGGAATACTTCAACAAAAGCTCCAAAGCTTGTTAAACGCTTAACTAAGCCATTTAAAACAGAACCTACTGCAGCACGTTCTTCAATACCATCCCATGGTCCAGGTAGTGTATCTTTGATAGAGAGCGAAATACGCCCTTCTTCTTCATTTACAGAAAGAACTTTAACATCGATCTCTTTCCCAACAGTTAATACATCTGCAGGATCTTTAACATGTTCATACGCAATCTGCGAAATGTGAACAAGTCCATCTATGCCACCAAGGTCAATAAATGCTCCGAAATTTGTTAAACGAGCAATTTCCCCTTTTACAATTTCGCCTTCAACCAAATGACTCAACAAATCTTTTTTCTTTTCTTCATTTTCAGCTTCAACAACCGCTTTATGAGAAAGGATCAAGCGGTTTTCACTTGGTTCGATTTCAACAATTTTAAATTTTAAGGTTTGTCCTTTGTAACTAGAAAAATCTTCTACAAAATGGACATCCACCATAGAAGCAGGCACAAATCCTCTAACGCCGACATCTACCACCAAACCACCTTTTACTACTTCTGTAACTGGCGCTTCAATAATTGATCCTTCATCAAACTCCGTCTGGATTTTTTCCCAAACCTTCTTAGCATCAACACGACGCTTAGAAAGTAAAAAGCTGCCATTTTCTTTTTCTTTGATTTCTTTGATTACTACCAAGTCAACGATATCTCCAACATTTACAATATCTGTAACGTTTTCAAATGGTGCAGCTGATAATTCATTGTTAGGAATGACCCCTTCAACCCCACCACCGATAATACCGACTATAGCTTGTTTATTATCTTGAATAGTTAAAATTTCACCTCTGACAGTATCACCAATATTAATTTCTTGAACATTATCCATTGCTTCCATCATTGATTCTTGTTCGTCAACTTCATGGTTTTTTTCATTTTCCGTCATATGTTTGCCCTCCTATAACTAGCCAATAAAATTCTTTCTCCTTATATTTTAACCAATATTTAAAAATATTGCCACAAAAACGATTTAGAAAATAAAAAGAACGCTATTTTGAAAGCTTAATATGAATCATTTCTCTAATTTTTTCAACAACTTGTTCAATAGATAAACTAGTTGTATCTAAAAGAATGGCATCTTCAGCTTGGATGAGCGGCGATACCTCGCGATGAGAATCTTTGTAATCCCGATCAGCTATCTCTTGCTTTAAAACTTCCAATGGAGTTGTTATACCTTTACTCATATTTTCTGTATAACGTCTTTGAGCACGTTCATCAACACTCGCTATAAGGAATATTTTAACTTCTGCTGTTGGCAATACAGCCGTCCCAATATCTCGTCCGTCCATAACGACTCTGCCCTGTGCAGCTATTTCTTGTTGGCGTTTAACTAATTCGCTTCTGACTTCTCCATGTGCTGAAACAGCAGAAACTAAATTTGTTACATTTGGTAAGCGAATCGCTTCTGTGACTTCTTGACCATTGACAAATACTTTTTGACTATCTCCATTTGCCTCAAAGGAAATCGTCATTTCTTTTAATAATTCTACTAGTCGTTTTTCATCTGTTACTTCAATATTTTTTTCAATTGCTTGATGCGTCAACGCACGGTACATCGCTCCAGTATCGCAATAAATGTAGCCCAATTCCTTTGCCACTATTTTAGCAACTGTACTTTTCCCAGCAGATGCCGGACCGTCAATTGCGATTCTTATTGTCTTTTCCAACTTTTCGTCCTACTTTCTTATTCATATTAAAAAGGCTAGGTTTACCCTAGCCTCCGTTTTGATTATGGAAATAAGGCTTAACATGATATCTATTTTACTTTTAAAACAGTTCCTATACTGATTGAATCACCTGACACCCCGTTTAAAGATTTTAATTCATCAGTCGTCATATTATGATCCAACGCGATTCGATAAAAGTTATCTCCTGCTTGAACGGTGTAAGTATTCGTTGCTTCTTCTGTTTCTGGTTCTGGTTCAGTTTCGGGTTCTTCTTCAATACTTTCTATTTCCTCAATGATTGGTTCTTCTGCCACTTGTGACTCTGGTTCTTCTACTTTTGTCGCTTCACTCTCAGACTCGGATGAATCCCCTTTGACGCTATCACTTTCAGATGAAGCTTCTGATTCTACTTTTGATTCTGATTCAGATTCTTTTGAACTGCTCAGTTCACTGCTGCTATTTTCGGTAATAATCATTCTTTCTTCAGAAGAGCTAAGCGTTTTATTGGTTCCGGCATCTTCATTAGACCACCAAAAATACGCCAATGTTGGTAAGATAAAGATCAATGCTAAAAAAATAAGTAATGAGGTTATAACAGGATGCACACTTTTTTTAGCTTTTTTTCTTGCCGTTCTAGAAAACTTATCATCTACAAAATTATCATCATCATCAAATTTACGGTTCCATGCATTTTCTTTTTTAGGGTTATTTTTAGAATTTTTTTTACTCATTTTTTAGTACTCCTCCTAAACCAAAATCACTATTATTGTATCATTTTTACATAGAGTTGTCTTATTAATTTCCAATTAAAAATAATTCCTTTAAGGTCTCTTCTGGATTTTTTTCTTTTTCCGCTATTTTTTTTTGTTTCAAATCAGTTTCCTTATAACATTCATTGATTTCCATATTGCAGTTAGAACAACAGAGAGTTGGTTTTCCACTTGCTTTTTCATTAAAATAGTGTAAAAGAAAAGCTCTCTTACAGCTTGATGTTTCAGCATAATCTACCATGTAATATAATTGTTGCTGTTTATAAATCGTTCTGCTCTTCACTTGATTTTTGGCTGCTTCAACAGATAAATCAGATTTCAAATAATTTTCTATCAATTGCTTTTGCGTAGGGCTGCAACTGCCTTCTAATACTTCACCTTTTTTATAACTATATTCTAACATGTCAATAGTTGGTAAAGTATATTCTTGTAAACGGAGTTGGATCATACCATCTCCTGGTTCGTATAATAAAAGTGCAAGACTAGGTTCTCCATCTCTACCACATCTTCCAACCTCTTGTAAATAAGCCTCTGGACTGCCTGGCAAATGAAAATGGATCACAAATCGAATATTACTTTTATTTATTCCCATTCCAAAAGCACTTGTCGCGCAAATGATATCGATCTCATCATGAATAAATTGCTGTTGTATTTTAATTTTATCTTCCGCTGCTATATCTGAATGATAACTTTCAGCGGCCATAGCCGTTTTATTTCGAATCAATCCAGCAACTTCTTCAGCTATCTTCTTACTAGAAAAATAAATAATTCCCGGCTTCTTTAATTTTTGAATTTGATTTATTAATTGTTGTTTTTTATCATGATCACAAATCAAAGTAGAAAAAGCAATATTTGACCGATCGACGGAATAAATAACTTGCTTTGTTTTTTCATGATCTATCTGCAGAGACGTTAAAATTTCTTCTCTGACCCGTTCTGTAGCTGTAGCTGTTAAAGCCATTGTTAAAGGAAAGTTTAGTTGCTGACGAATGATACCTAAGTCTGAATAATCAGGTCTGAAATCTAATCCCCACTGAGAAATGCAATGAGCTTCATCAATTGTAAAAAGACTAATGGAAACTTTTTTAAGATAAGACATGACATATTCCTGTTGGAGCATCTCTGGTGAGAGAAAAATAAATTTATAATCAGATAAATGGTTTAGCACCCATTCTTTTTCACGTGCATCCATTAAGCTGTTAATAGCAGCAACTCTTTTTTCACCGGTCAACTTTAATTGTTCAACTTGGTCTTGCATCAAAGATAATAAGGGAGAAACGATCACCACAAGACCATCTAAACAATATCCGGTCAGTTGATAACAAAGGGATTTCCCCATCCCTGTTGGCAGCATAACCAATGTATGATTACCATCTAAAGCTGATAAAATCACTTCTTCTTGCCCGTCCCTAAAAGAGGTATAGCCAAAATAGTTCTCTAAATTTTTTTTTATGAGCTCTCTATTATCCACGGACACGACTCCTTTCAACCTGAATTAAGCGGTACCAATAGAAGGGGGCAGATGGCATTCTGCTTGTTAATTCCTCATACGTTATTTCTTCATGACTATTAAATAGTCCATTCAATCGTTCATACTCATCCTGAGGCATAAAACTAGATACCTTAAAATCTGGAAAAATAATAGCCAATTCAATAATGTGTTCTGAAATCGTGTTCAGCTTTAATTTCCTTTGCACAGCAATTTTTTCAACAGAAAGTCCTTTTTCCAAATAATGGGCCGTTATTTTAGTACTTTGACTAAGACTGCTGAAACGATCCCCTACACATTCTTGATAAACGAGATAAAAAAATGGGTATTTTTCTTTATTTTCAGCAACTTTTTCCATCAACTGAATAATGGCATTTTGAAGTAAAAAGGCTATTTCAATTGGCTCAATACCATATTTGGCTGCTAATTGAGTACTTGTTTTACCAATTTTTTCATGTCCTGTTAATTGTGATACGATCATTTCGGCATCGATCGTATCCATTTCTTTTAATACTTGGATCCATTCTTTTCCATAAGAAATAGCAAGCTCTTGTTTTTCTAATTGATTTCTTTTTAACCATTTTTTTACCCAAAGCTGTGTTTTAAACTCTTTTTCAATTGGTAAATAGTGATTATTTTTATACCGTAACTCCGAAAGAACTTGGGTCAAAAATATTATTTTTTTCCAAAATTCCTTGGTAGCCTTCCCTTGAGTTAATTGATTTAAACGAGTTGGGTAAAAATGTTTTGAAAAATAACTTTCTATTTCTTTCTTTCCTTTCTCACAAAGGTAAAAATCCTCATCTGCTTTTTTTGCTTTTATCCATCCTTTGCTAATAAAAAGCTGCATCATTTCATCGTACTGTTCACGCTGTAAATATGGGAAAATTGAAAAAAAGTTTATCGCATGATAAGAATGAGCCTTAAACAAAATCGAGGCTGTTCTTTTTCCAACTAAAATATGGTAAAGCGTTGAAGGTTTAACAGGATGCTTTTTAGAATATAATGAGAGACAGAAATACTGAATATATAGCGATTGTTCCAAGATATCCACCCACATTCTGATTGCATTTAAAAAATTGATTGTAAAACATATATATTGTTAAATCTAATATACCAAAAATAACTATTTTTAGGGTATTCTTTTCTAATTTTAAAAAAATATTAATAACGAAAAGGTTAAATAGCTGGATTATTTGACAAATAGTATGAATACGTCATCAACTATGATAGAGCACACTTACCTACTTATACTAAAAATCATTCAGCCAATATTTCAAAAAAAAAAAAAAGAAACCGCAATTTCTACGGTTTCTTTTTTTATTTAAAACTAACTTTTGTCATTTGATTACGGAATAACCAAGTTTTTAATTTTGCAAAGAGTAAGATAAATACTGTGCTTACTATTGCCCCTTTTACTATATTAAAGGGTATAACACCCATTAATAAATAATCACTAATAGATCCTACACTAAAGTTTAATACTTTTAAGTATAAAGGAAGTAATAAGAAATAATTTACAAATGATAGAATAATTGTCAATGATGCAGTTCCAATCACATTTGCAAAGATAATATTTTTCGTATCATGAATTTTAGACTTCATGATCAAATAAATCGGTAACGTATAAGCGACCGAAGCGATAAAACTTGCAGTATCCCCAATCGGATATCCTGCATCACCGCCCGTTTGGATGTAGTGAAGCAATGAACGAATAAACGCGATCATTATCCCTCCAACTGGACCGTATAAAAACATACCAACCAAAACAGGAATATCACTAAAATCTACTTTTAGAAAAGTAACTCCTGGAATTATTGGAAAACCAAATGAAATCAAAATGGTTGCAAAAGCGGCTAACATAGCTATTCCCACCATTTTTTTTGTGTTACTAGTTTGCATAAAAATCCTCCTAAAAGGATTCATCAGCCTAGGCATTTCTGAGTTTATTTAAATAAAAACAATATAAAAATGCTCGTTCTAATTATCTTTAGGTAGATAACTAAACAGAGCACTTGAACAATGATACCTATTCAAATAAACTCCATCTTCTTTATCCAGACTTTACTGTCGGTACTGGAATTTAACCAGTTCAACTAAATAATGCTATTTAGTTCGTGGACTTTACCACCGGTCGGGAATTACACCCTGCCCCTGAAGACGAATCTTTATATTTTTTTTAACACTTTCATTGTATACCATAAAAGAATAAAAATCAATGATTCTATTTACTTTTAATTAGTAAATCAATCTAAATAAGGTAAATGAATAATAAATTTTGTCTGTTCGTTTACCACACTTTTTACTTCAACAAAACCATTATGCGCTTCTACTATGTTCTTTACAATGGATAACCCAATGCCTGTTCCCGTTTTATTCTCTTTCATTACCATGCGAGATTTATCTGCTTTATAGAAACGATCAAATACATAAGGAATATCTTCTTCTAAAATTCCTGTTCCATTATCGATGACTTCAATTAAAACTTCATCCATAATTTTATCTAAGTGTACCCAAATTTCTACTTTTTTCTTTTCTTTTTTTGTCAAACTAGTATGTCTGATAGCATTATTGATCAAATTTACGAACACTTGATTCATTTTATCTTCATCCATAAAATATGAATTCAAATTTGAATCGAGCTTTAATTCCATTTGGATATTATTTTTTTCGGACATAGTAGCAAACCGAGTGAATAAGTTTTTGAAAAAATCTTCAAAATAAACATCCATTTTTGTCAATTTGATAAACCCGGCTTCCATTCTAGAACTATCGAGCATTTCATTTACCATCCGATTCATTCTAATCGATTCTTCTCCAATTATTTTAGCCATTTCTTTTTTTTCTTCTTGCGTTTCAGCCACATCATCTAAAATAGCCTCACTATATCCTTGTATCATAACTAAAGGGGTCCTCAATTCATGAGAAATATTATTTATAAAATCATTTCTCATAATATCAAGCCGTTTTTCTTTTGTTATATTTTGAATGGATACTAATACACCACGTACACTTTCAAGATTTTCATCAAAAAGCGGTATCAAGGTTATTCTATAATAGTACTCTTCGATATTATTTTCATAAATTACTTTTTCAGGAAATTTTATAACAGAATCGATTCGATGCTCTAACACTTCAGGTATAACCGTTTTCATTACTTGATTTGATCGGTATAAATGTTGTAAAAACTCATCTCCAAGTGGATTAGACATTAATAAAGTTTTATCTTGGTTGTAATACAACACCCCGGTAGAAATAGAGGTCACAATATTTTCCAATAATTCTTTCTCTTGTCTAGTTGCTGCTCCCGTAACTTCCAATGACTTACCCATTTTATTCATAGCTAAAGCCAATTGAGCTAATTCATCTTTATAATTCGATTGGGCTTGTTTTGAGAAATCGTTCTTAGCATAATCATAAGCTATATCTCTTAATTGTTTTAAAGGTTTTCCAAGCCTGCGTTGGAGGTAGTAAAATAGTAAAATACCTATAATAATATAAAGAATAGCATTGATGGCTGACCATGTTTTCATTCTACTATATGTGCTGTTTAAAAATGACAAATCTCCATAAATATATAACTGACCCTCTTGATCATTAAAATTAAAATCTTGTTTTTTTAAGATATACGGTGTGTTTATCTTTCCATTAAAACTGGTTTTATCTACTATTAAAAAATTTTCATCACTCGCTAGCGCAGTTTCGAACTTGCTAGTTGCTTTGATTTGATTAAAGTTATTTAATTGTTCCTCCAAATAAATATTTGAAGAATAAATCAAGGGTTTATCATCTAATTTCACGATCAAAGACAAGTGAGGATCATAAGCTCTTGATTTGTTGATATTTTCTATTAAAAAACCTGGATCTTCTTCTAGAATACTAACTAGAGAGTTAATTGAACTTTCAAAATCGTTCATATAATTTTCTTCTATATTTTTTTTATAAATTATTCCATATACTTGCGTGGCAGTAAATAAAAAAAAACCTATAGCTAACATCGTTGCCAGCCATGTACGCGTAACTAAACTACTTAGTTTAAACATATTTTTGCCTACTTTTCAGATTCTTCTGGAAAAGAATTAAATTTATATCCCAGGCCCCAAACGGTTACAATCATTTTGGCAGCTGGCTCTGAGTATTTCGTTAATTTTTCTCTCAGTCGTTTAATATGAGTATCTACCGTTCTTAGATCGCCAAAGAATTCATATTTCCATACTTCGCGCAATAACTGCTCTCTTCCAAAAATCTGATCAGGGGATTGTGCTAAATAAACTAATAAATCATATTCTTTAGGCGTTAAATTAACTGGATTTCCATCTACTAGCACACGGTGAGATTGGTCATCTATTTCAAAATGCGGCATTTCAATCAAATTTGGATTTGCTTTTTCTTTCGGCTTGTTGCTTTGTGTTCTTTTTAAAATAGCCGATACCCTTAAAACAACTTCTCTAGGACTAAATGGCTTCACAATGTAATCATCCGCACCAACTTCAAATCCCTCTATACGGCTTATCTCTTCTCCCTTAGCAGTTAACATCATAATAGGAGTGTTTTTAGTTTCACGTATTTTTTCAGCCACTTCGATCCCATCCATCTTAGGAAGCATCAAGTCTAACAAAATTAAATCATAATCTTTTTCTAAAGCCATTTTAACGGCATCTTCTCCATTATCTGCTTCAAAGACAAGATAATTTTCTCTTTCTAAGTACATCTTTAATAGTCTGCGAATTCGATCCTCATCATCTACTACTAGCAGATATATAACTTCATTTTCCATTTATTTACACCCCATTATTCTACATTAGGTCTTACTTATAAGATGCCTAGTCTAATCTTAGTATACACAACAATTGTTCTAGTTTTCAACTAATTCAAATGATTCTATGCTTAAAATATGGAACATTCTTAAAATAATCCTTTAGTAAGATAAAAAAGCACTTATCGGTGTACTCAAATAAACATTATTTTGTTTAAATTTCAAAAAAAAAACTTGGATTCAGTGCTCCCAAGTTTTTTTCATTTATTTAGTTGTCTCTTCTTGTATTGCTGAATTACGTAACTGATAGATTTCAAACGTTTTTAATTCACGCCATTCACCAGGTTGTAATCCATCTAAAGTTAACGTACCATAAGACTCTCTTTTTAATTTTTCTACTGGGTGTCCAATAACTTGAAACATATTTTTAACTTGTCTATTACGGCCTTCATGTATAGTTAATTCCACCATAGTAACATCCTTAGTACGATCTGATGAAAGGATTTTTGCTTTTGCTGGTGCTGTCTTTTTACCTTCAATAACAATACCTTTTTCAAGTCTATTCAGTGATTTTTTGTCTACTAAGCCTTTTACTTTAACAACATATGTTTTATCTATTTGGTGCTTAGGGTGCATCAACAATTGGGAAAGTTCTCCGTCATTTGTCAACATTAACGCTCCTGTTGTATCATAGTCTAAGCGCCCAACTGGGTAAATACGTTGCTCGATATTTGTAAACAAATCGGTCACTACTGGACGTCCCTTATCATCTGAAACTGCCGTGATCATATTTCTAGGCTTATTCAATAAAAAATAAACTGGTTCTTCTCTATAAATTGGTACTCCATCGACTTCCACTACATCAGAATTCCCAATTTGAATACCCATTTCCTTAACAACTTTTCCATTTACTTTAACATGACCCATAGAAATAAGTTCCTCTGATTTACGTCGTGAAGCTACTCCGGCATGTGCTAAAACTTTCTGTAATCTTTCCATATTTTCTCCTTAATACACTCTATTTTTATTCATTTTCAAATTGCTGGTTAAAACGTTCAAAAAATAAATCGGACTCTTTTTCATTATTTTCTGTTTCTAAATCGGTTATTTTAGGTAAATCATTTAAATCTTTGAGTCCAAAATAATCCATAAAATACGCTGATGTCCCGTATAAAATAGCTCTTCCAGGACCTTCTACGCGTCCCTTTGGTTCAACAAGACCTCTGAGCGTTAATTTTTGCAGTGCTCCGCTTGTTTGAACACCACGTATCTCATCGATCTCCATTCGTGTTAAAGGCTGCTTATAAGCAACAATTGCAAGCGTCTCTAACGCGGCTTGTGAAAGATTCGTTGTCAACGGTGAAACCGCATATTTTTTTATGACATCAGCATACTCTTTTTTGGTTGCTAATTGATACTGATTCCCTATCTCGAGAAGCATTAATCCTCTGGACGTTGAATCTTCGTATCCTTTTTGGAGTTGCATAAGAAATTGATAAACCTCTTGAGTTGAACACTCCAGTAAAACAGAGATTTCTTCTAATGAGAGGCCTTCATCTCCAGCTACGAAAAGGAGCGCTTCAATTGTTGCTAATTCATCCATGCTACTCATCACCTGTTTCTGATGGATAGACGATAATATCTCCGTAGGTTACTTTTTGCTGAATAAATACATTTTTTTCTTTGATCAATTCAAGTAAAGCCATGAAAGTCGTTACCATCTCATTTTTTGTTGGAGTATCAAAAAGACCCGTAAATAAAACACCTTGATTTTTTTTTACACTTCTCAATTTTCCCATAATAAAATCCATCTTTTCATTAATAGATGTTTCTTCTGCTTTGATTTTTGTTTGTAAAGGTACTTTTTTTGCTTTTTTATTAAACATATCTTGAAAAGCAGCAACTAAATCAAACGTACTGATTTGAAGTGGCTCTAGAGGAACATTTTCTTGTAAAAGCTCTAAATTAGCTGGCTCCTTGGAAAAGTATTGACTTCTTTCTTCTTCTCTTACTTTTAATATCGCCGCTGCTGTTTTAAATTTCCGATATTCCAACAATTGTTCTACTAATGCATCTCTAGGATCCTCACCAGATTCATAAAATCCTTCATCCTCTAGATTTAGTTCTATTTCTTGCTTAGGCAGTAGCAGTTTACTTTTAATTGCCATTAAAGTAGCTGCCATAACTAGATAGTCACCTGCAATATCTAACTGCAATACTTTCATAGCTCGAATATAATTTAAATATTGAGCAGTCACTTCAGCAATAGGAATGTCATAAATATCAATTTCTAAATGCTTGATCAATTGCAACAATAAATCTAGTGGTCCTTCAAATGCATCAATTTTTATATTTATGTCGGATGACATTTAACCCTCGCCTTTTTCATCAGCTATTAAATTTTGCTGTGCGTTTTTTTTACTTTTTTCTTGCTCCCATTTGATAATCAAAGATGCTGTTTCCAACGTTCCCATTACTTTTTTTTGTGGGTACCGTTGCTCTAACGCCTCTGAAATTTTATAACTGATTCCTTCATTTCTAAATGAAGGATTGATTGAGATGCGTCTTAACAATATCATATCGTTTCCGATCTCTACGCCTATTACAGCTATGATATCTTCAGTCTCTTCGCTTTTCCATAAATAAAGTTTATGATTTTCTTTACTTTGATACCAATCCATCTCATCTTGCAAACGTGAAAAATCTTTTAAATCAGGATCAAATGAAAGTAAACCCATTGAAATTTTTTCATAATCATTTTTGTAATCGAGTAACATATTATCCTCCTAGTACTATAAGTTTGCAACTGCTTGATGTTAGCCCCTATCTTAATTTACTTTAATAAAGAGAGCATTCTAATCTCATCAAGTCTGCATAACTTTCCCGCTTAATAGCTAAAAAAGCTTGCCCATTTTCAACAAATACTACCGGTGGTCGTGGTATACGATTGTAATTACTAGCCATAGCATACCCATAGGCTCCGGTACTAAAAACGGCCAAAATATCTTTATCATCTGCTTTTGGCAACGGCAGATCCCATATCAACATATCGCCAGACTCGCAACATTTTCCAGCAATAGAATAGGTTTCTTCTACTTTATCCTCCATACGATTAGCTAAGACACCAGTATATTTTGCATCGTATAAGGCAGGCCTAATGTTATCCGTCATTCCCCCATCAATCGCCAAATAATTTCGAACATCTGGGATTACTTTTTGCGAACCGACTTGATACAAAGTAATCCCTGCATCCCCTACTAAACTACGTCCTGGTTCGATCCAAATTTCAGGCATCGGCAGTTGAACATTTGCTGAAACGATTTGAACTTCATCAATCAAATTATTCACATAATCCTCGATTGGCAATGGCTCATCTTCAGCTGTATACCTAATACCAAAACCGCCGCCGACATTTAAAACACGCAAATGAAAGCCAAACAGCTCTTGCCATTTTTTTGACTCCGTCAGTAACTTATCCACAGCTAATCTAAAACCGTCAGTTTCAAAAATTTGTGAACCAATGTGGCAATGCAAACCCATCGTATCGATATATGGCATTTCCAAAGCTGATTGTAAGGCTTGTTGTGCTTGTCCGTTATTTAAATCAAATCCAAATTTAGAATCGGTCTGACCAGTGGTTATATAATCATGGGTATGAGCTTCAACGCCAGGCGTCACCCGTAACAGAATCGATACTTTTTGTTTGCGTTGTATTGTATACTCATTTAATTTTTTTAATTCATGAAAATTATCGACCACAAAGCAGCCAATATCATAATCTAACGCCGCAATAATTTCTGAATCGGATTTATTATTCCCATGAAAATGTATTTTTTTTCTCGGATAATTTGCTTGGATCGCTGTATAAAGTTCTCCTCCAGAAACTACATCCAAAGACAACTCTTCCTTGGCCATCAATTGATAGATGGCTAAACAAGAGAAGGCTTTGCTTGCATAGGCAACTTGAGCAGCAATATTTCTATCTTGAAAAGTCTTTTTGAAAGTTCGAACTTTGTATTTAATTTGAGAAACATCATAGACATATAAGGGTGTTCCATATTTTTCAACTAATGAAACGGTATCTATACCCCCAATTTCTAAATGGTTGGCTTTATTTATTTTCATTGTCCCGGTCAATAATCTTTTGTCCATAAATCGGCTATCCCCATTTCAGGTTCTCTTGTTTTTTGCTTTACTTACTTTAACACAAAAAAATGCTTTTCTCAATATAGGCTTACACCTTAAGTGTGTGCCCGTAAATACCTTGAAAATACGATTTGTATTAACCTAAAAATGAATCATGAGTAAAAGAGAAACTATTTAAAAGTACGGCTAGTAAACCATAGCTTTTTCACAGTTTCTCTTTAATATATGATTGATCATATTTCTGAAAGAATATTTTTTACTAGAGCTTTAAATGTATGTTTAACGCGTTGTGTTGTTTCTACAACTTCCTTATGGTTTAAATTAGCTTGCATCCCCGCTGCTAAATTGGTAATACATGAAATACCGATCACTCTCATACCTGCATGTTTTGCTACAATAACTTCAGGAACGGTAGACATTCCCACGGCATCAGCACCAAATAATCGAACCATTTTTATTTCAGCAGGTGTTTCATACGTCGGACCAGAAAACCCGATATATACGCCCTCTTTTAAATCAATAGCCATATTTTTAGCCACCAAACGAACGATTTTTTGGTAAGCCGGATCATACGCATGACTCATATCTGTAAAACGCGGACCCATTGAATCATCATTAAGACCAATCAATGGATTTGTTCCTGTATAATTGATTTGATCCGTGATCATCATTAATTCACCTGGGGTAAAATCAGTGTTGATGCCGCCAGCTGCATTCGTAACGATCAATGAATGAATACCAAGAGCTTTCATTACGCGAACTGGAAAAGTTACCTCTTCCAAAGAATAGCCTTCATAAAAATGAAAACGACCTTGCATAGCTAGTACTTTTTTACCACCAAGTGTACCATATACTAGTTGTCCAGCATGTCCTTCTACTGTAGAAACTGGGAAATGAGGAATTTTGCTGTAAGAAATAGCAATCGGATTTTCAACCTCTTCTCCTAACTCACCCAGGCCTGATCCTAAAATCAAACCAATTTCTATATCTTGGACCCCATTTTCTATGATGTAACTTTTTGCCTCATCAACTTTTTTTGAAAGTGTTATAGTCATAATTTTCCTCCAGTTGCTTATCCTTTTTTTACTTCAATTCTTCTAAAAAGCTTTTACCGAGACCTGTATCTTGAACACCGAAATTATTTGCAATGGTAGCCCCAATATCTGCAAAATGCCCTTGAGATATTTCGCCCTGCCCTCTCATAGATGGAGAATAAGCGAGTAAAGGAACGTATTCTCTTGTATGATCTGTTCCAGGAGCTGTTGGATCATTTCCATGGTCAGCTGTGATCAATAATAAGTCGTCTTCTTTTAATTTACCGACGATTTCTTCAATACGAGCATCAAATTCATCTAATGCTTGAGCATACCCAACGACATCACGGCGGTGTCCAAACTTAGCATCAAAATCAACTAGATTTAAAAAACTGATACCTTCAAAATCTTTATCCATGACACTTAACAACTTGTCCACGCCATCCATATTGTGTTCCGTACGCACGGACTCCGTAATTCCTGCTCCATTATAAATATCATTGATTTTACCGATTGCAATAACGTCTTTGCCAGCTTCACTTAAGTAATCCAATACCGTTTTACCAAAAGGATCTAATGCATAATCGTGTCGTCCGCTTGTTCTTGTGAAATTACCTGGTTCACCAACATATGGACGCGCAATAATTCTGCCGATCATATAAGGATCGTCTTTCGTTATATCTCTTACAAATTGACAAATACGGTATAATTCCTCTAATGGGATCACATCTTCATGTGCAGCAATTTGTAAAACTGGATCTGCTGAAGTATAGATGATTATATCTCCCGTTTCTAATTGGTGTTTTCCATATTCGTCAATAATGGCTGTTCCGCTCGCAGGTTTATTTCCTACAATTTTGCGACCAGAAAAGTCTTCAATTTGTTTCAACAATTCATCTGGAAATCCGTCGGGAAAGACGCGGAATGGTGTTTGAATGTTCAGCCCCATGATCTCCCAATGCCCAGTCATAGTATCTTTACCAACAGATACTTCTTCAAGTTTTGTATAATAACCTAAATTGTCTACAACACTGCGGACACCTTTTAAAGGTTTGATATTTCCTAACCCTAATTGTTCAAGATGCGGTATCGTCAGCTCTACTTCTTGAGCAATGTGACCAAGTGTGTCGCTCCCTAAATCATTAAATTTATCAGCGTCAGGAGCTTCCCCGATACCAACTGAATCCATAACTATCAAATGCACTCTTTTGTATGACATTCGTTTTCATCCTCCTAAATATAGGTTTCTACATTTTCATTATAATAAAAAGTACACAATAAAGCGAGTAAAACTCTGCATTCTGCCCATTTTCAAGCTCTAGGATGATAGGTTTTGTAAACGCTAGACATTCTTTGTTTCGTAATGTGTGTATAAATTTGAGTTGTGGAGATATCTGAATGGCCTAACAACTCTTGCACCACTCTTAAATCAGCCCCATTTTCTAGCAAGTGTGTGGCGAATGAATGCCGCAAAGTATGGGGTGTCACTTCTTTTTCTATCCCAGCTTTTTTTACTATTATTTTCAAATTTTTCCAAACGCCTTGTCTGGTCAATTTTCGTCCATGATGGTTAAGAAATAAATAAGGCGAACGCTGACCTTCTCTTTCTAATTTTGACCGGCTATACCGCCGATATTTTTCGATCCATTCAATTGCCATATCGCCTAAAGGTATGATTCTTTCTTTATCTCCTTTACCAATTGTTTGGATCAGTCCAAGTGATAAGTGTAAATCATCCAATTTCAAGTCCGTTAGTTCAGAAACACGAAGCCCAGTTGCATAAAGTACTTCAAGCATTGCTCGATCTCTTAAACCTAATGTTTCACCGGTATTTGGCGTTTCGATTAATCGATCGACCTCTTTCATAGATAACACTTTTGGTAATTTTTGAGCCTTCTTTGGTGTATCGATATGCAACATAGGGTCGCCTTTGGATATTTGTTCTTGTTTTAAAAATTGATGAAACCGTCTCAAACAAGAGACCATTCGAATAATAGTCCCAGCAGATTTTTTTTGTTCTTTTAAATTTTGTAAAAAAGACAGCACGACATAGCGATCGATTTGACTCCATTCGGTTATCTTACTCTCTGAAATAAAAGCAAGGTATTGGCTGATATCTCTCTTGTAACTTTCGATTGTATTTTTTGAAAGGCCACGTTCAATGGTAAGAAAACGAAGATACTCCTCAACGTCTTCATTCATATTCTTTCACCTCTGATCAAATCATCATTAGTATGTTCTTTTAAAAAAAGAAGAAGGCAAGAACACTTTGTGAACTGCCTTCTTTCATATAATTGAATGATTAAATTTTTATTCTTCTTCTTCAAGTTTAGTTGAAGATTCAACAAGTTTTGTTTCGCCATCTTCCTGCACGATTAGACGTTGTTTCATTAAATTCCCAATTGCACGCTTAAATTGACCTTTACTGATTCCAAAGCGATCTGCAATATCATCTGGAGAACTTTTATCGGTATATGGAAAACTACCTGTTTTCGTTCGTTCTAATATGGCCATCAGCATTGCTGCATCATCGCCAATAGCTTCATAAGCCCGTGGCATTAAAGAGACGTTTATCACACCATCTGATCTTACCCCAATAACACGTCCAGATACAACTTCGCCTAAACGAGGCTCATCTTTACGTTCTGAAGGATGAACAAAGCCTATTTGATTATCTTCCGTCAAAATGAAAGTCCCAATGACTTTCAAACGATAAGCTGTTCCTTTAATGTTTTGATTGATCAATTCTTCTGTTCCTTTTATTGCTAGCGATTGATACACTTCATCACTAGCTAGTTCTCCCCACATACGATCTTTATCGTCTACTCGAATAGTTATCAGTAAACGGTCACCTTTTTTAGGCCACAAATGTTTAATTGTAGGAAGTTCGTCAAGTGACACAACCAATTCTTTATCAGGCAACCCAATATCAACAAATACGCCTAAATCTTTTCTAGTATCTATAACGGTTCCCCACGCGAAATAACCTACTTGTACTTTAGGTATTTCTTGTGTCAACATATAGTCTTTATCCATAGAAATATAGGCAAAGCCTTCAACAGTATCACCTAATTTATAATCCATTCCTTCAGTTTTAGTTAGTTTATACGTTACACCATCTTTTTGTACAAAAAATGAGGTGTCATTTACGTCTGTAACAAGTCCAGTAATAATTTTTCCTAGTGATTGATTCATATTTTTTTCCTCCATAAGTTTAGAAATAGCCATCTTTTTTTGATTTATCGATCCATTCTCTCCATTTTATACGAAAAAGCAAAGAATAAAAAGAAAGTAGAAAAGAATCCACTATAAGTTTACCATAATTTTTTATGTAAACTAGAACTTTCAATTAATCAAAAAAAAAAAACTCTCTATCAGATCCAAAATCAATCCTCAAGAGAGTTTTGTTCATTAAAATTTTAGGTTCTATTAGATAGCTGTTGTTGCTCCACGGTAGACGATTCCACGACGTGAGTCGACAGTGATCAATTCATCATTTTTAATAAGAGTTGTAGCATTTTCAACATTCACAATAACAGGAATGTTCATTGCAATCGCAATGACAGCTGCATGACTAGTCAAGCCGCCTTGTTCTACTACTAAAGCTGATGATTTTTCAATTGCTGGCAAGTAGTCTTTATCCGTTGTTTTCACAACTAAAATTCCACCTTCAACAGCATTTTTATTTGCTTCTTCAGCACTTGTTGCAACAATTGCTTTACCAATAACAGCATCTGTCCCAACGCCTTGTCCGCTAACTAATTTAGTTCCAATCAATTGGATCTTCATTAGGTTAGTTGTGCCACGTTCGCCAACTGGTACTCCAGCAGTAATGATAATTAGATCTCCTGCAGTTGCAAATCCAGTTTCTTGAGCGATTTTAGTTGCTAAATGGAACATATCATCTGTTGAAGCTGGTTTTTCAGAAACAACTGGGTAAGCTCCCCAAGTTAATGCAAGACCACGCATTTGACGTTCTGTAAACGTAACAGCAACGATATTAGCTTTTGGACGGTATTTTGCGATCATACGTGCAGTATGTCCAGACTCAGTAGCTGCAACAATCGTTTGGATATTTAAATTACGTGCAGTGTGTCCTACTGATTGACCAATTGCTTCAGTCATATCTGTTTGGCTGTATGCTTTTAATGCAAAAGCATCTTGATTTACTAATGCTTCTTCAGTACGTATAGCAATACGAGTCATAGTTTGTACAGCTTCAATAGGGTAATCTCCAGCAGCTGTTTCTCCAGAAAGCATGATAGCATCTGTTCCGTCGAAAATAGCGTTTGCTACGTCACTTGCTTCGGCACGTGTTGGACGTGGGTTTTGTTGCATTGAGTCTAACATTTGTGTAGCAGTAATAACTGGTTTACCAGCTTGATTACATTTTTGGATAAGTGCTTTTTGAACGATAGGAACTTCTTCTGTAGGAATTTCAACTCCTAAATCTCCACGTGCAACCATTATTCCATTTGAAACTTTCAAGATTTCGTCGATGTTATCTACGCCTTCTTGGTTTTCAATTTTAGGAATGATTTGAACATGTGTCATGTTTTCTTCTTCAAGAATTTGAGTGATTTCTAATACATCAGATGCGCGACGTACAAAACTTGCTGCAATATAATCAATATCATTTTTTAGACCAAAACGAATATCGGCAGCATCTTTATCAGTAATTCCTGGTAAATTCACAGATACGCCTGGTACGTTAACACCTTTTTTATTTTTTAGTGTTCCTGGGTTTTGAACTAAAACAACAATTTCATTGTTTGTATGGTCTAATTCTGTTATTTCAAGATCTATTAAACCATCATCTAGTAAGATGTGAGTACCTACTTCTATATCATTGATCAATTCAGGATAAGTGATTGAGAATTTTTCTCTTGTTCCTTCAACTTCTGTCATTGAGATACGAACAACGTCTCCTGTTTCAAATTCAACAAGACCATCTTTCATGTTGTGTGTACGCATTTCAGGACCTTTTGTATCTAATAGAATAGCTACCATTTTGCCAGTACGTTTTGAAGCTTCACGAATATTTATGATGCGTGCACCATGCTCTTCGAAGTCCCCATGTGAAAAGTTTAAGCGGGCTACGTTCATACCTGCATCTATCATTTGAACCAATTGTTCAACTTTTTCACTTGCTGGACCAATCGTACATACAATCTTTGTTTTTTTCATTCTATTATCGCTCCTAACAGCATTTTTTATTACAATTTTTAAAGTTTGTAATCAATTTAATAAGATATTTCTTGATTTAATTTGTATAAACTGACATCTGGCATGTGTTTTTTTGTATTTAAAGTTTCAATAATATCATTTTCAACAATTTTATTGTCCACGATACCTACACATAGGCCACCTCTGCCAACTTTTAATAGATCTACAGCTCTAGCACCAAAAACACTTGATAGAACTCGGTCGCGAGCTGTTGGAGAACCGCCACGTTGAACATGTCCTAAAACAGTAACACGGGCTTGATAATCTCCAAATTTTGATAATTCTTCTGCAAATTCGTTCCCATTCATTACGCCTTCAGCTAGGATAATGATGCTGTGTTTTTTACCACGTTCACGGCCTTTTTGAATCGTATTAGCAATTTCTTCCATATTAAAGTCTATGTCAGGAATGACAATTTGTTCTGCTCCTCCTGCTACACCAGTCCATAATGCGATATCTCCTGCATTACGTCCCATAACTTCAATAATGAAAGTACGCACATGGCTTGTTGCCGTATCACGTATCTTATCAACAGAATCTAATACTGTATTAATAGCAGTATCAAATCCGATACAGAAATCAGTACCTGGTATATCATTATCGATCGTACCTGGCAAAGCGACTGTTGGATAGCCATGTCTGGTCAACGCTGCAGCACCCATGTAAGAACCATCTCCGCCAATAACGACTAAACCTTCGATCCCAAATTTTTTCAATTGTTCAATACCTTTTAATTGACCTTCTTCAGTAGCGAATTCAGGATAACGAGCAGAATAAAGAAAAGTTCCACCTCTTGAAATCTTATCGCCTACATCTTTACGAGTTAATTTGCGTATATCCCCAGCTACCAAACCAGCATAGCCATAGTTGATACCATATACTTCCATACCTTCATAAAGACCTTTACGTACAACAGCTCGAATAGCTGCATTCATTCCTGGAGCATCTCCACCACTTGTTAAAACAGCAATGCGTTTCATATTGACTTCACCTCATAAAATAGATTAAAGTAAACAGCTTTTCTAAACAATTCATAACTAGCATTATCTAAAAAATCTTTTACTCATTACACTTAATAATTTAGCACACATATTCTTTTTTTAACCTGCTAACATAAGCTCACCTGTTATTCTACCACTTTTATAACTTTTTGTCCTTTTAAAAATCGGATTTCGCGAAAAAATAATTATATTTAATTGTTTTTGATCACAACATTTTCTTTTCCAAGAAGTTTTTTTAATTGTTCAAGAAGTTCAGTAGTGTCCTCGATCCAATTTTCTTCCGCTAAAACAATTTTCTTATTCGTTTGCATATAGTATAAAACAACTGGAATATTCCCTTTTGATTTTATCATCAGCTTTTTCATCTGCCCTAAAGTTTCATTATTATTTTGTTCTGCCTGTATCCGGATAAAACATTTCTTAGTTGTATGGTTGTCAGCAATCTTAGCAGCGTCATCCATTTGATTGACAATCATTTGAGGCGGTCCTTCCTGCTTCGTCTCCACTTTTCCCGATACATATACAATCGTTCCATTTGTAAGCAGATCAATAAACTGACGATATTTTATTGGAAAAAGGGTGAGTGAGCAATCTCCAGAAGTATCGCTGATGGTCACAAAGGCCATCGATTCGCCTTTTTTTGTTCGGATTTTGTGAACATTTTTTATCATTCCTATTACTCTGCTTGTTTTCCCAACTGTCAGTTCACTCATGTAGTCAACTTGTTTCCATTGTCGGAGTTGATCGTACTTTTCTGTTGGATGACCGGATAAATAGGTGCCTAAATATTGCTCTTCTGTTTCCAACTTTTCTTCTATTGTCAGATCCGGAGCAAATTCATATTTAGGTTTTAATAATTCAAACAAATCACTATTATTCCCACTCATTTTTATGCTTTGAACGATTCCTTCAACTGAAGCTAAGAGCGTTCCTCGCGAATACTCAAATCGATCAAATGCTCCAGCATAAATCAACGGTTTGATATACTCAAGCTTCAACCATTTTTTATCTACTCTTTTAAGAAAATCGATCAAATCTAAATAATTTCCATCGTTCTTTCGCTTTTGGATCATTTCGACGATCATATCTCTTCTTAATCCTTTAATTGAATTGAATCCAAACAAAATATTGTTCCCAGTTAGTGTAAAGCCGCTGAAGCTATCATTGATATCAGGTGAAAGAACTTTGATGGTTCTTTTTTTTGCTTCAATGATGTATTCCTTCATTTTAGTCGAATTATTTAAAGCAGAATTCAATAACGCTACAAAAAAAGCATTAGGGTAATGAGCTTTTAAA
Organism: Carnobacterium sp. ISL-102; assembly: GCF_018612935.1. Lineage (NCBI taxonomy): Bacteria > Bacillati > Bacillota > Bacilli > Lactobacillales > Carnobacteriaceae > Carnobacterium > Carnobacterium sp. ISL-102. Next base: position 267,972 of record NZ_JAGGRF010000003.1, read on the forward strand.
TAGGCCATCTGGTAGGCAATAAAAGAGTACGCAACCGCATGGGAACGGTTGAAACCATAATTTGCAAATCGTTCGATGTAATCATAGACCTGCTTTACCACCTCTTCAGTATAGCCAAGTTTGTCGGCACCGGAGATAAAATGGTTTCTTTCTTTATCAATAATTACTTTTTGTTTTTTCCCGATTGCTCTTCTTAAAATATCCGCTTGACCTAATGTGTATCCGCCCATCTTTGCAGCCACTTGCATGACTTGTTCCTGGTACACCATTACACCATATGTGACAGCTAAAATAGCTGATAGGCTTTCATGAGGGTATTCAATTGGGAGAACACCTTTTTTTCTTTTGATAAACGTGTCGATCTGTTCCATGGGACCAGGACGATACAGCGCATTTACAGCTGCAATATCCTCAATCGAGGATGGTTCTAATCTGCGAAGGACATTTTTGATCCCTGCAGATTCAAATTGAAATATTCCTACCATATCTGCTTGACGAAATAATCGAAGCGTTTCTTGATCCTGCATTGAGATTTTCAACAAATCGATGCGTTCCCCGGTTTCTATTTGAATAAGTTTCAGTGCATTATCTATGATAGTTAAATTTTTCAACCCTAAAAAATCCATTTTCAACAAACCAATTTCTTCCACATTTCCCATCGGATACTGTGTTAACAGGAGCTCTCCTCCACCTTGCTGCAAAGGGACGTAACGCGTTAAAGGTTTATCGCTGATGACGATACCTGCTGCATGCGTTGATATGTGTCGCGGCAATCCTTCAATTTTTTTAGCCGTCTCAAATAGAAGCGTATTTTTATCATTTTCTCCAACTATCTTTTTGAGAGATGAAGAAAGTTGATAGGCTTTTTCTAACGTTATACCAAGTACCTTTGGAATAGCTTTAGACCAGATACTCGCTTCTGTAGGGCTCAGGCCAAATACTCGCGCTACATCTTTTAAAGCCATTTTAGCAGCTAAGGTTCCAAAGGTAGCTATTTGAGCAACATGATTTACACCATACTTATTTTTTACGTATTGTAAAATTTCTTCTCGCCGATTATCTGGAAAATCCAAATCAATATCAGGCATTGTATAACGTTCTTCATTTAAAAATCGTTCAAATAACAGATCATACTCAATTGGATCAACATCAGTAATTTCAAGTAAGTAAGCAACTAGCGAACCGGCCGCTGAACCTCTACCTGCCCCCGTCACAATTTTCACTTTATGAGCGTAAGCCATTACGTCCCACACAATTAAAAAATAATCTTCAAATCCCATTTTTTCAATAACTGTCAACTCATGATCTAAACGTTTAGTGTATCGTTCATCTGATTTGGGTACTCTTAAATGCAATCCTTTCAAACATTGTTCTTTTAAGAATTCAGTTGTCTTTCTCTCTTTTGCTAAAGGGAATTTCGGCAGCAATTGCTGGTTCAATGCTATTTCTACATCGATCATGGCAGCTATTTCATTGGTTCGCTGAGCTGCTTTTTCCAAGCCGTTATCTTTGAATATTTTTTCTATTTGACTGCTTTCAGGCAAATAATATTCGCCTGAAAGAGCCGCATTTTCAATCGAGAGAACTTCACCTTTGTTGATTGCTCTTAAAACATTCGTGCTAAAGTCATCCGTTGCATCAATGTATCGAATATCTTGCAACGCAACAGTAGCGATTCCTGTTTCAGCTGCTAATGCATTCAACTCATCTTTGATCGCTTTTAGTTTTGGTTGGAGTTGGACCCCTAAATAAAATTGGTTCGCTGGAAATATATTTTGCCATTCTTTTACAACTATTGCTGCGGAATTCCTTTCATTTTGGAGCAATAATTTTTCAACTTCTCCTTCTTCTCCAGGTGTCAGCGCAATTAAATTTTGACTATGTGGCTTGATACGTTCGATCGTTAAGCGCTCATTTTCAGGTAATAACATTTTTTCACTTGAAAGAGTCATCAAACTTTCATATCCCTCAACATTTTTTGCTAACAATATAATCGAATGGTGCTCTTCTTTTTTTATAATACCGCCAACATCCAACGTTAAGCCTAAAATAGGCTTGATTTGATGTTTTTTACACATTTTATAAAAATCAACCATCCCATATAAGATATTGTGATCGGTCAAGGCTATTGCTTGATAACCTCTTTCTTTAGCATTGATCACTAATTTTTCAATTGTAATGGTACTTTGTAATAGGCTATAAGAACTAATAACTTGCAATTGTACAAATGACATTTTTGTCACTCCATTCTAACTTGCTATTTACCATTATACCCTTCTAAGATTCGGATACGCAAACCTTCTAAACGAACTTTCTATTCTTACTTGATCATCCCAAAGCGGAATGTTATCAAAAAAAATCTATTGACTTCTACTTTACAAACTTCTTGAAAGTGATAGAATGAACTTGTAAAAGAAGAGGGGTCAAATTTATGAAATATTTAGTAACTTTATTTTGGGGATTCTTTATAGGACAAGCGGTAAATTACATTGGAAGTTCATTATCCGGTAGTTCATATGATTTTGTACTTGCTTCAGGTATGGGATTATTTATCGGGGTCATGGTTATTTTGATTGCCAAAACTCTTCCTGATCAAAGACATGAGCATGCCACTAAATAAACTTAAATAAACAAAAAAAAGACATTCTGGTGAATGTCTTTTTTTTGTTTATTTATCTAGAATTACCGTTTCATAAGATAATTGATCTGCTTCTAAAGTAATCGTTACTTTAGATTTTGGTGGAATCTTCCCAGAAATAATACCTTTAGCTAAGGGCGTTTCTACCTGTTTAGTAATGAATCTCTTTAATGGTCTTGCTCCATACATAGGATCATAAGCTTTTTCTGCTATCCATACTTGTGCTTCTTCTGAAATAGACAGCTCAATATCTTGTTCTGCCAATCGTAAAGCCAAATCGCGTGTCAATTTAAGAATAATTTTCTTCACAACATCTATACCTAAAGGTGCGAATAAAATCGTATCATCGATTCGATTTAAAAATTCTGGTTTAAAGGATGTTTTTAACAATGACATCACGTGTTCTTTCGTCGCTTCTTTTATTTGTCCTTGTGCATCTGTGCCTTCTAGCAATAAAACAGAACCAATATTGCTTGTCATGATTAAAACAGTGTTTTTAAAATCAACCATTCTGCCTTTTGAGTCTGTTAGGCGTCCATCATCTAATACTTGTAACAAAATATTAAACACATCAGGATGAGCTTTTTCTATCTCATCTAACAAAACAATCGTATACGGACTTCTTCTCACCGCTTCAGTTAGTTGCCCACCTTCATCATAACCGATATAACCAGGAGGAGCTCCTATCAATCTTGAAACAGTGTGTTTTTCCATATATTCACTCATATCGATCCGCACCATATGATCTTGCGAATCAAATAAGTTTTCAGCTAATGCTTTAGCTAATTCCGTTTTCCCTACACCAGTAGGCCCTAAGAATAGAAATGAACCTAGCGGACGATTTGGATCTTGAATACCTGCTCGAGCCCTTATAACTGCATCTGACACACTTTGTACTGCTTCTTCTTGACCAATGACCCGTTCACTTAATGATGTATTTAAATGCATCAATTTTTCGCGTTCTCCTTTGATCAACTTACTGACGGGAATGCCTGTCATCCGGCCGATAACGACTGCGATTTCTTCTTCAGTAACCGATTCTTGTACCAGTCTGACTTGATCGTCTTGCGCTGCTAACTGTTGCTCTTCAAGCATTTTCAATTCCTTCTCCAAAGCTGGGATCTGCCCATGTCTTAGAACAGCGGCACGTTCTAAATCATAATTACCCTCGGCCTCTTCTAATTCATGGCGTGCTTTTTCGATTTCAGCACGTTTATCACGTAATTTAGCTACTTCTTCTTTTTCAGTCTCCCACTTCATTTTCAGGTGATTAGCATCTTCACGTAAATTAGATAATTCCTCTTGGATGATTGCTAATCTTCGCATACTAGCATCATCTTTTTCTTTTTTCAATGCAGCTTCTTCTATTTCTAATTGCATCAATCGGCGAGAAACTTGGTCTAATTCAGTAGGTCTTGAATTCATTTCAACCCGAATAGTCGCACACGCTTCGTCTATTAAATCGATTGCTTTATCCGGTAGGAATCGATCCGTAATATAACGATTGGATAATGTTGCGGCAGCAACTAGGGCATTATCATGGATATTTACACTGTGATGGATCTCAAATCGTTCTTTTAATCCTCTTAAAATACTGATAGTCTCTTCCACTGTCGGTTCATTAACAAGTACTTTTTGGAATCGTCTTTCAAGAGCTTTATCAGTTTCCATGTATTTTCGATATTCATCTAGTGTTGTCGCACCAATACAATGCAGTTCGCCTCGGGCTAACATCGGTTTCAATAGATTCCCTGCGTCCATGCTGCCTTCCGTTTTCCCAGCTCCAACGATCGTATGGATCTCATCAATGAATAAAATGATCTGTCCTTCGCTTTTTTTCACTTCTTTTAATACCGCTTTCAAACGTTCTTCAAACTCTCCTCGATATTTTGCCCCTGCAATCAACGATCCCATATCTAATGAAAAAATAGTTTTTCCTTTTAAATTTTCTGGGACATCTTTTCGGACGATCCGCTGGGCTAATCCTTCCACTATAGCTGTCTTACCTACTCCTGGTTCTCCAATCAATACCGGATTATTTTTTGTTTTACGAGATAAAATACGAATCATATCACGAATTTCATCATCTCTTCCGATAACCGGATCCTGGTCTCCACTTTTTACAGCTTTGACTAAATCCGTTCCATATTTTTCGAGTGCCTGATAAGTTTCTTCTTGATTTTGTGAGGTCACACGATCTCCTCCTCTTATTTTTTTAATTTCATTTTCTAATTTTTTTTCAGTTAAACCATTTTTAGTTAAATAATTAGTCAAACTATGGTTCTTTAATTGCATTAGCGCTAGTAGAACGATTTCAGTTGAAAGAAAATCATCTTGAAAATCAGTTCTGATTTTATCGGCTTCCGTTAATAGACGGTATAAGTTTTGACTCATACCCTGTCCATATTGAACATTTAATCCTTCAACAGTAGGGTATTTATCCAATTCTTGATCTACAAAAAACTCGAATTTTTCTGTATCGATTTCTAAAGATTGGTAAAGCCCACGCGCAAAATGATCTGGCGTTAAAAAGATCTTCCATAAATGAAGAAGATCGATTTCCTGATGTTTTCTTGTTACGGCGATGCTTTGTGCTTCTCCAAGGGTTTGCTGCATTGTAGTAGTCATTTTTTCGATATCCATTGAAACTCCTCCTTGATTTACCTAATTTCAGTATACTAATTTGGTCAATAAAGGTAAAACGAAATGCCTGAGTTCTCACCTATTTTGTTGATTCATTATAATAAATTTTCACTCCCAAAACGAAGTTCTGATTTTAGTGCGGATACTAAAAAAGTTTACTCTAACTTTTTTAGTAGAGTAAACTTTTCTTTATCTTACACCTAATGCAATTCTTGCATAACGGCTCATTTTACTTGTATCCCAAGCTGGATACCAGACTAATTTTACTTCAGTTGAAGAAATTTCAGGGATCGTTTGCATTGCTTTCATAATGTCATCGGTAATAGTATCCACTAAGGGACAGCCCATCGTAGTTAGCGTTAGTTTTATTACGCAGTGTTTTTCTTCAGCAATTTCGACACCGTAAATTAAACCCAAGTTCACAATATCAATGTTCAATTCAGGATCAATGACCTGCTCTAAAGCAGAAAGTATTTCCTCTTTGATTTCATTTATTTTTTCTTCATTCCAGTTAGTCTGTTCCATGAGTTAGACACCTTCTTTTTTAATTCTATATTACCTCTTGTCTTACTAAAAGTAAATTATTTCAACGAGAGATCCTATTTTTTTATAAATGTTTATCGAAAAATTCGGCTGTTTCAACCGAAATCATATGCGGTACATGATGACCATAGCTTTCAGTTGTTGTAAAGCTCACATGTTTTCCATAATCTTGATTTTTTATTTTTTTATAAAAATCGAAAGTAGGTTGATAAGGCACTAAATCATCGTCTTCATCATGCCAAAAGTGGATAAATTTCCCAGCAATTTTTTCCGGTTGTAAATCAAGTGAAATATTTTTTAACGACTCTATAGCCGGGGCAAATTGTTTTGACTCAAAATCGATTTCTGCTCCTGTTTGCCATTTAGATGTTAATAACCATTTAGAAAAAGAAATTGGCGAGGGACTTCCCATTAGAACAACTGCTGTTTTTAGCCAAGGATATTGCGTTAAAATGGCGCTCGCTGTCATACCGCCCATTGAGAGACCTGATACCCCAACACGGCTTTGGTCCGTCAATCCTGCTTTAACGTAGTGATCGATTATAGAAGGGAATTCAATAATATTATGCTGCACAACATCCCAAAACTCTAAACTTCTCTCTTCTACTGGTATACCTTTGCTTCTTTCTCCATGCAAATAGGCTTCAGGAATTAATGCTCTAAATCCTTTTTTAGCAATTTCATAACCATGGACCAAAGAACTTTCTTTAAGATTTGTCCATCCATGATAAAAAACAACCGTTGGTAAGATCTCATTTAGCCTTTCTGTTAAAACAACTTCTAACATTGGAATTCCATTAATGGATTTGTGCTCTACTGTTATCATCTATCTATCCTCTTTCTGTATTCATTCTTATAGACTTTATGGTACACTATTTGTGTAGATTCTATGTAGTAAGTGTATCATAAACGAAACCTAGAAACTTTTATAAAATAAATGAATAATAGTTGGAGGATCTTGATGAATAAAAAATTAATTGCTCTAGATTTAGATGGGACTACATTAAATAATCGTTCAGAAATTTCGGTTAGGACCCAAAACACTTTGAAGACTTTAAGAAATGCTGGTCACCTTGTTTCAATCGTTACAGGCAGACCATACAGAAACAGTAAACAGTTCTATACTCAATTAGGTATGGAAACGCCTATTGTAAACTTTAATGGGGCCTTGTGTCACTTACCCGATCAATTGAATTGGGAATCACAGTACCACAAAACGTTAGATCGTGAGATTGCCTTAGATATGCTGACATTAAAAAAAGAATTAAATATCCATTTAATTGCAGCAGAACTAAAAGATACCGTTTTTGCAGATAATTATTTCGTTCCTTACAACGGCTTCTTTCCAGAAGGAAGCAATAGGGCTTCAAAACTTACGGCATCTAGTTTGAAAGAAGATCCTACGGCTGTTTGTGTTTTTACAGATGCAGAAAATCAAGCCTATATTATTGAAAAAATCTCAGCTCGTTATGGCGATACTGTTGAAATTAGAACTTGGGGCGGACAATCACCTTGTTTAGAAATCGTTGCAGCCGGTGTGCAAAAAGCACTAGGTGTTGAACGCATTGCACAAGTATATGGCATCAAACAAAAAGATATTATTGCTTTTGGTGATGAAGACAATGATTATGAAATGATCCAATACGCTGGACATGGCGTAGTTATGAAAAATGGGATCGATACTTTAAAACATATTTCAAATGATGTAACAGAAAAAACCAATAATGAAGATGGACTAGCTCACTATTTAGAAAATTACTTTGGATTAGTTTAATAGTTGCTCTTGATCAACCATTAAAAAAGTGAGTTTGGGACACAACTAGCTGAGAATATGAAAAAGAGTTTATTTATCAGGAAACTGATAAATGAACTCTTTTTTTGATATAGATATCGATTGTTCAATAAATGGTATTGGTCTTTTAAAAGAAATTTCAAGTGAGTGATCAAACTGATCTGTTAACGCCAAAAATTATAGACCCTATATATTTGAATCATAAAATGTTCAATCTATTTTTGTTTTATTTTTTTATATTTTCTACCGATGAGGTTACTTTTTAGCAGTACCTCTAAAATCAATAGTTGGATAGGCAAAAAGGCTTGGAATTATGTCCCAGCCTCACTTATATTATCTTTTTAGTTGAGATTCTTTTTGTCGATCAAAACTCCAAAATTCTCCTAGTACTTTATTTGTTTCCATAAAATTAACAAATGCTGAAGCATCTGCTTCTCTGACCGCTTGTTCTAATTCATACATTTCATAACGAGTAATGACCATCATTAGAACGGAACGATCCGTTTTTGAATAAGCACCTTTAGCAGGAATAATTGTAATTCCTCTTATTAATTTTTCGTGTATTTTCTTCACCAAAGCATCTGGTTCATTGGTTACAATCATAGCTGTCACTTTTTGATGACTAGTGTGTATTGTATCAATCATCTTAGTCATAACGTAAATCGATACCAAAGTATAAAGAGCATATTCCCAACCGTATAGTAAACCAGCCGATGAAACAATGAGTAAATTCATTGAAAATATCAATGTCCCGATCGATCTTCCCGTTGTTTTGGCCAATACCATTGAAATAATATCCATTCCACCAGTCGAAAAACCGAATTTCAAAGCAAATCCAATTCCTGCTCCACTAATGATGCCTCCAAACAGAGCATTCATCAAAGGATCATTCGTCAATGGATTTATCGGTAAAAGAATAGCAAAAAACGAAATCAAAACCGAAGTCATGAAACTGTATAATGTGAAATTTCTCCCTACTTTGAACCATCCAAGTAGCGCGATAGGTATGTTAAATACAAGTATCAATACACCCGTATCGATAATAATGCCTAAAGAACCATCTAAAATACCTGATATTAATTGCGAAACTCCATTAATCCCTGCAGCATAAATATTTGAGGGAATTAAGAAGTTATTCAAAGCAATTGCATTTGTAATCGCTGCAAAAAAAACGAAGAAGATTTTTTTGGCTTGTTCGATCCAAAAATTTGGTGTTTTTAATTGTGTCATTTTACAACTCCCTACTAACTTAATCAAACAAGGATAACAAGTTTTCCCTTATAAATAAAGAAAAACTCACTTTTCTTCATTACCCTCTCATTTGTATCCGTTTCCTTCTCCTGCACACGCCTTTGTGGTACAATTTAAGAGCACTATGTAGAAGGAGGAAACAATTATGGCAAAAGAAGCAAGTTTTGATATCGTTTCAGAAATGAATATGGAAGAGATAAAAAATTCTATACAGTTAGCAACAAAAGAAATTGCTAATCGTTTTGATTTTAAAGGTTCCATCAGCGAGATCAAATTAGAAAAAGAAAAATTAATTTTAGTTTCAGATGATGATTTTAAATTAGAGCAAGTAAAAGACGTTTTGTCTAATAAATTGGTCAAAAGAGGCGTTCCCACCAGAAACCTGCACTATTCTTCAACCGAAAAAGCTTTTGGCGGAAATGTGCGTCAATTCGCTGACTTGATTAGTGGGATCGACAAAGAACACGCAAAAACGATTACTCAACTCATTAAAAAATCGGGTATCAAAGTTAAAACGCAAATACAAGACGATCAAATACGAGTGATCGGTAAAAACCGTGATGATTTGCAACAAGTCATTGCTTTATTGCGAGATGCTAATTTACCAATAGATCTTCAGTTTACAAATTACAGGTAATTTATTTGCAGCAAAAAGACCTTCAAAAATAATTTTGAAGGTCTTTTTGTCTTTTAGATTAAAACTCTCTAACAGCTTTTACTGACACTGTCTCACTTCCGGCTAATAATTTAGATACAGGACAACGATTCTCAGCTTCTTTCACGATTATTTCATTTTCTTCAAAAGACAACCCGTCAATTTTTGCAAAAGCTTTTACGTTAAAGAAGTAGCCAATTCCATTTGGTTCACGCATAAAATCGACATGAGCTTCAACACGGCTTGTATTTTCTTTTCCTCTTGCTTTTAATAAAGATTGAATCGTGGCATTTAAACAAGTACTCAAAGACAATCCGATCAATTCTTCAGGATTTGTGCCTTCATCGTCATTTAACGGACTAGAAAGTTTAACTTTTAGCCCACCATTTTTTACAAATGCTTGACCATTTACACCCGTTTCATTAACCATTTCAGCATGAAATAAAGGCTTTTGATTTTTCATAAAACCCCTGCTTTCTTTTGGATATCTATCTGCCTGAATTCAAATTTTATTTTTTGGCCACAGCTTCTTCAATTTTTGGAAGAATACTTTTAGCAATTGTTGAGCCAACGATCATCATTTCATAAGCTGCTCTCACATCTTCTGTTGTACGAGAAAGAAGTCTCATATAAATTTCTCCGTCTCCTGCAAGACAAACACGGTAATACCCTGTTTTCATTTCATTTAATTCATTTAAAACGTCTAAAACTTGATGTTTTGCATCAAAATTTGTTACATAAGCTAGTTTATGGTAGACAATTTGAAAATCAATAATGCCTTCTTCTTTATTATCAAAAACAATCCCAAATGGTAAAGATTGACTATCATTCAGTTTAAATTTACCATTATACAGAATCTGTCCGTTTTTTATTTCTTTCTTAGCTAAAGGAACATTTTTTGCTTTTAATATGGCTTCAAAGTTTACTAATGCTTTATTCACTCTACAATACCCCACTTTTTTAAATTCTAATCGCTTTTTCATTTTCAATTATAACGTACTCTGTTTATAATTAACAGTGTATTTTAGAAAACAAAAAAAGTTCTAACCTAATTAGGTTAGAACTTAAAAAAAACATCTTAACGACGAATTTCTTTGATACGAGCTGCTTTTCCGTGTAATTCACGTAAGTAGTACAATTTAGCACGACGTACTTTACCAAAGCGAACAACTTCAATTTGAGCAACACGTGGTGAATGTAATGGGAATGTACGTTCAACGCCAATTCCATTAGAAATTTTACGAACTGTATAAGATTGGCTGATTCCAGCACCACGGCGTTTGATTACAACACCTTCAAATAATTGGATACGTTCTCTAGTACCTTCGACGATTTTAGCATGAACACGTACAGTATCTCCTGGACGGAAAGCTGGAATATCTTCACGTAATTGGCCGTTAGTAATTGCTTCGATTAATTTACTCATTGTATTTTCTCCTTCCAACAAACATTCATGCATCGCAATATGGACACAGCGGAACATCGTTTAATGGCAGGTTCTACCCGCTCACCAAATAATATTACCATATGTTCTAATAGGTGTAAAGTAAATTCCCTTATTTTATAATTTTAAAATCACTTAATTTTTGTTCTTTTAGAATGTCTTATCAATAGCTCAAGTCTCTTGTTTTATTTCTTTTAAATATCTTTGCTGTTCTTCTGATAGCTTTACTGTCTCAAGCATATCAGGACGTCTCTCAATTGTACGTCTGATTGATTCTTTATCTTGCCACTCTTTTATTTTTTTATGATTGCCGCTAATTAGTACATCTGGAACTTTCATCCCACGAAACTCAGCAGGCCTGGTGTACTGCGGCTGTTCCAAAAGACCCGTAGAATGGGAATCCGTTTTAGCCGATTGATCATTCCCTAAAACTTCAGGCAGTAAACGAACAGTTGCATCGATTATCACCATAGCGCCTAACTCTCCACCGGTTAAAACATAATCACCTAAAGAAATTTCATCCGTTACCAGAGTCCGAATACGTTCGTCATAGCCTTCATAATGGCCGCAAATAAACACTAAGTGCTCTTCATCTGCTAATTCTTCTGCTACGGATTGGGTAAACGGAATACCTGCCGGATCCAATAAAATTACACGTTTTTTTGTATCTGGATTTTTTTCTTTTATGGCATCTAATGCAGCAAAAATAGGCTGCGCTTTTAACAACATTCCTGCACCGCCGCCATAAGGATAATCATCTACATTTTGGTGTTTATTATCTGTGTAGTCTCTAAAATTCATCACATTCACTTGAAGTAAATCTTTTTCAATAGCTTTTCCAATAATGGACTCGGTCAATGGTCCTTGGAACATTCTTGGGAATAAGGTCAAAACATCAATTTTCATTAATCATCTAGCCCTTCCATCACATGAATAGTGACTAGCTGCTCTTCTAAATCTACCTCTAATACTATATCTTCAATATATGGAATCAACAAATCCTTCTTTTTAGGTCGCTCAATTACCCATACATCATTAGCACCTGGTGACATTACTTCGCTGATTTTTCCGATTACATTTTTCTCTTCATCTTGGACGGTCAGCCCAATAATTTGGTGTAAATAAAATTCATTTTTTGGTAAATCAGTTAATCGCTCTTCACTAACTTTCAACATGCAATCACGGTATTTTTCTACATCATTGATGTTAGGATGGTTTTCAAAAGAAAGAATATCAAAGTTCTTCTGTTTGCGATGACTTGCAACCGTTAATTCAGTTACTTTTTTTCCATCTTTAAATAAAGATAATGTCGACCCTTTTTTATACCGTTCTTCTGGAAAATCTGTTTTTGAAATAACACGGACTTCGCCTTTTATTCCTTGTGTGTTAACAATTTTTCCTACATTGTACATTTTCATCATTTCGTTCCCTCATTTACAATTAGTTTTTCTTTTTAACTCTATTGATTATTTAACAAATAGTATGGGTGTTTCAAAAGAGATTTTTGATAAAACGATTGTTTTTATATAGAGTCATAATACCGTTCAAAGTTTAGCGTCCTTTATTCTTCCAGAAGTTCCAAGCAATTGATCGAATTGATTGCTTAGAACTGGAAATTATAGACCTGCTCTATTCAATTAACATTTTTGATAAAATTTTTAATAAAAAAAGAAACCATCTCTTATTGAAGAAATGATTTCTTTTTCAGAATTTAGCTATTTACAATTGTTAATCTTACACGCTTAAGTCCAAGAACTCTCACACTGTAAACAATTGTACGGATAGCTTTAGCTACGCGACCTTTTTTTCCAATTACTCGCCCTACATCATCAGGATGAACTGATAATTGATAATCTAAAAACTCTTCAGTTTCTACTACATCAATCATCAACTCATCAGGATGACTTACAAGAGGACTCACAACTGTAAGAATTAATTCTTTTATGTCAGCCATAGAAAACATCCTTTTATTTACTGTTTTTTGATTCATGGAATTTTTTCATAATGCCTTCTTTTGAAAGGATGTTACGAATTGTATCAGAAGGTTGAGCACCATTAGCTAACCATTTTAATACTGATTCTTCGTCCACTTTTACTTCTGCTGGATTAACAACTGGATTGTATGTTCCTACAGTTTCGATGAAACGTCCATCACGTGGAGAACGTGAATCTGCAACTACGATACGGTAAAATGGATTTCTTTTAGATCCCATGCGTTTTAAACGAATTTTTACTGCCATATTTCTTACACCTCCATTAACTATCTCACAACAATTAGTTTACCAGTTTATTTATAGCTTGTAAAGTGTTTTTTCTTTACAGCATGTTTTTTTTTTATAAATCACCAATTTACTATTTTGAAATATTATTTACGACTTTTTTTATTTTTTTTCTTCATTTTTTTCTTGTTTTTACGGACCATAGAATTCATTGCCATTTTACCAAGTTTGCCTTTTGCACCCTGTCCAAATAGATTTTCCATGCCATTCATATTTCCTTTAGACATTTGGCCCATCATTTTTTTAGATTCATTAAATTGTTTGATCAATCGATTGACTTCAGCTATTGGACGAGCAGATCCTCGAGCAATTCTGCGGCGTCTGCTTTGAGATAAAAGATCTGGATTTTCTCTCTCTTTAGGTGTCATAGATAAGACGATAGCTTTCATGCGGGCAGTATCTTTTGGATCGATTTGAAGTTTATCCAACCCAGGAACATTGCTCATGCCTGGAATCATTTTTAAAATATCTTCCATCGGTCCCATATTGCTGACTTGATCCATTTGTTCAATAAAATCATTGAAGTCAAAACTATTTTCCCGTAATTTTGTCATCATTTCTTCTGATTTTTTTTCATCAAAGTCTTCTTGAGCCTTTTCAATCAGAGTCAACATATCTCCCATACCTAAAATACGATTAGCCATGCGATCTGGATAGAATGGTTCTAAAGCATCTAGTTTTTCACCAGATCCTGTAAATTTGATTGGTTTACCAGTAACTGCTCGAATAGAAAGTGCAGCCCCACCACGAGTATCGCCATCTAATTTCGTTAAGATAACACCCGAGATATCTAATTGTTCGTTAAAAGAAGAGGCAACATTTGCAGCTTCTTGTCCAGTCATAGCATCTACAACTAAAAAGATTTCTGTTGGCTGTGTTGTTTCCTTAATATCACTTAATTCTTGCATCAATGTTTCATCAATTTGTAAACGTCCAGCAGTATCGATCAGCACAAAGTCTAAATGTTCTGCTTTGGCTTTTTCGATCCCTTGTCTTGCAATTTCAACAGGACTTACTTGATCTCCCATAGAGAAAACCGGTATATCTAACTGTTTACCAATCGTTTCCAATTGTTGGATAGCCGCTGGACGATAGATATCTGCTGCTATCAATAAAGGACGTTTGTTTTGATTTTTACGTAAGTAGCTAGCTAATTTACCAGCTGTAGTCGTTTTACCTGCTCCTTGAAGCCCAACCATCATGACAACGGTTGGTGCTTTTGCCGCTGTTTGGATCGTCGCTTGTTCCCCACCCATTAAATCAGTTAATTCTTCACTAACAATTTTAATGATTTGCTGTCCAGGAGAGAGACTATCCAATACTTCTGCACCAACTGCACGTGCACTAACCGTTTTCAAAAAGTCTTTAACAACTTTGAAGTTAACGTCTGCTTCTAGTAAAGCTAGTCGCACTTCTCTCATCATTTCTTTTACATCAGCTTCTGTTACTTTCCCTTTACGACGCATTTTCGTCATCGCATTTTGGAGACGCTCCGTTAAACCTTCAAATGCCATTTTACTTCACCATTCCTTTATTTCTCATCTCTATCTCTTTTTAATAACTGGATAAACTCTTCTAATGACTCATCTTTTGGATAATGACTTTTAATGTAACTCGACATATCTTCTACAACTGCCTTTGTTGCGTTAAAATCTTCTAATAAATGCAATTTCCGTTCATATTCTATTAAACTATTTTCAGTTCGCTTTATGTTATCATAAATTGCTTGACGACTAACTTCAAATTCTTCTGCAATTTCACCTAAAGAAAAATCATCTGCATAGTACAATTGCATGTAGCTTTTTTGTTTCTCTGTCAATAAGGAGCCATAGAAATCGAATAAGGCGTTCATTTGATTTGTTTTTTCAATTTCCAATTTAACCCTTCTTTCTTCGCTTTACAACTGTCAAGGAAAACACGTTTACATACTTTAATAGCGTACCCATTTTTACCCAAATAGTCAATAGTTTGTCTTGTTTTTACAAACATTTTCTAACTATTTACTCTTATTGGCTGCTTTTTTTTACGATCTGATCAAAAAATTCTGTAACTGACAGTAAAAAAATAAACTCCTTTAAATCGAGTTGATTGCTCAACCATTAAAGGAGTTCTTGGCTATTTTTATAAAATTATTAAATTGAGTGTTGGATCAGTTCGCTGAACAATCCGTAGATGTATTCATTTGGATCAAATGGTTGCAGATCATCCATACTTTCACCTAGTCCAACAAATTTCACAGGAATATCTAACTCTTTACGAATGGCTAAAACAATTCCACCTTTAGCTGTACCATCTAATTTGGTCAACACGATACCCGTTACATCAGTCGCTTTTTTAAATTCTTTTGCTTGATTCATTGCGTTTTGTCCTGTTGTTGCATCTAGCACTAGCAATACTTCATGCGGTCCACCTGGTATTTCACGTTCTATGATCCGTTTCATTTTTTCTAACTCGTTCATTAAATTCACTTTATTTTGTAATCGTCCTGCGGTATCTACGAATAATATATCCGCTTTTTGCTGCTTGGCCTCTTTTATAGCATCAAACACTACAGCTGCTGGATCGCCTCCAGCTTTACCACTGACTACTTCTGCTCCAACACGTTCGCCCCAAACATGTAACTGCTCGATTGCACCCGCTCTAAACGTATCTCCAGCTGCTAACATGACTTTTTTTCCTTCTTGTTTATAAAGATGAGCCATTTTACCAATTGTTGTTGTTTTGCCTACGCCATTTACGCCAACCAGTAAAATCACGGTCAACCCTTCAGCATTTAGATTGATTTCAGGTTTATCTGTGTTGCCTTTTTCATAAATCTCAACCATTTTTTCAATGATTACTTGCTGAACTTCATTCGAGGCTTTTGCATTTTTTAATTTAACTTCTTGACGTAGGGCATCAGTGATCTCCATTGTTGATTCAAAACCAACATCCGCTCCAATCAAAACTTCCTCAAGCTCATCAAAAAAGTCTTCATCAACTGTTCTGAAATTAGCAAACAGTTCATTCATGCGTTGAGAAAATGTTTTTCGTGTTTTTTCAAGACCCTTCTCATATTTTTCAGTTACTTCCGTGGTCTCTATCTTTTCTTCGCCTGTAAAAGCTTTCTTTATTTTATCAAATAATCCCATTTCACACCCTCTTCTCTCAGAATTTCAGCTTATTGATTAAGCACAAATTTATGAATAGCGTATGCTACACCATGCTCTTCATTTGTTTTGGTGATGTACTGAGCCATTGCCTTTATCTCGTTTGTAGCATTTCCCATAGCTACTCCCATGCCTGCATATTCGATCATTGCTGCATCATTGGCCTCATCCCCTAAGGACATTACTTCTGAAGCTTCAAAGCCCAATAAATCAGCTAAAACAGCTATACCTGTACCTTTATCTACATTTTTAGGCATTAATTCTAATAATATCGGTCTTGATTTCATAATAGTGTATTTTTCAAAAAAATAAGCTGGAATATTTTTAATTGCTTCATCTAATAAAATTTGGCTATAACAAAAGACCGTTTTATTGATTGCAATGTCTCCAGACATTTCCTCCATTATTATTGGAACATACGGTAATGCTGTCATCACTGTAGGATAAAGTGAGTCACGACCCTCAGGATAGGGTGGTTCATAAATGTTTTCTAAATCAATAAAATTACAAGGAACATTGATTTTCTTGCTTAATTCAAAAATTTCTTCTGTCTCAACTTTAGTCAATGTTGTTTTAGATAACACATCACCAGTATCCGTACGTTGTACTAGGCCACCATTATACGTAATGCCATAATCTCCAGATTCTCTTAAGTTTAACTCTTCTAGATAAGAGATCATTCCTAGTAAAGGTCTCCCTGTACAAAGGACAACTTTAACGCCTTGTTCTTTTGCTTTTTTAATTGCTTCTTTATTCTCATTTGATATAGTATGTTCCCCATTTAGTAATGTTCCATCTAAATCAATTGCAACTAATTTAATCATACTTTGGCTCCATCCTTTCTACTTTTCTAGGTTATTCCAACATGAACATCCGCTGCTTCTTCTAAACGAACAGACACCACTTTAGAAACACCTGATTCTTGCATCGTAATGCCATAAAGCACATTTGCTTCTTCCATTGTTCCTTTACGGTGGGTAATGACAATAAATTGAGTATCACCATCAAATTGCTTTAAATAACGCCCGAATCTGATAACATTCGCTTCATCAAGTGCTGCTTCCACTTCATCTAAGATACAAAATGGTACAGGACGGACTTGTATAATTGAAAACATTAAAGCAATTGCTGTAAATGCTCGTTCTCCCCCCGATAACAAACTTAATTGCTGCAGTTTTTTACCTGGAGGCTGAGCAATGATCTCAATACCTGTTGTTAACAAATTTTCAGGATCTGTTAAGCGCAATTCAGCAGAGCCTCCGCCAAACATTTTCGGAAAAACTTCAGAAAATTTCATGCTAATATCTTCAAATACCTCTGAAAATCGAATCTTAACTTCCTCGTCCATCTCATTCATCGTAGTATATAAACTGATTTTTGCTTCTAATAAATCTTCGCGTTGCTCAATAAGAAAAGAGTAGCGATCATTGACCCGTTCAAACTCTTCGATTGCGCCAATATTGACAGCACCCAATTCTTCAATACTCTGTTTCAAAAGTTTCACTTCACGTGTCGCCTCTTCAACAGAAACCTCTAGTAATTGACTCATTTTTGCAGCTTCAAAGGTTAAACCATACTCTTCGCTTAAGTAATCTAAGCGATTTTCAATAGCTACATCTGTCCGATTCATCGCTACTTCAGATTTTGCCTTATCTTCCAATAGATAGTGCTTTTGATTATTTATTTTAGTAGTCAATTGTTCTATCTCACTCAATTTGGCTTCTAACATATTCTTTTCACTTTTTATTTTTGATAGGTGACTTTCTAACGCAAGTTTTGCTTCGCTTAGTTGGGCTAATTTATCGCTTAATTCTTGCTTAGTCATTTGATGAGTACCCTCAGAGCGAGATATCTGCTCCATTCGATTCGCAAGTGACACATTCTCTTTAGCTTGATTCTCTAGTTGACTAGACACTGTTTTTTGTTCTTTTTTCATTCCAACTAGCTGCTCTTTTATAGCAGCTAATTTGGTTCGTAAATTTTGTTGCTTTTCGTTGATCAAAGCATGATTTTTTTCTCGCTCTTCATTTTGAGAAGAAGCTAGTAGAATCTGGTGGTTGATTTGATCCATTTTAATTTTATTTGTTTGCAAAGCTTTCACCAAATTTATTTTTTTCAATTCATAAGATTCAGCTTCTTCTTTGGCTTCTTGACATTCATATTGAACAGCTTTTAATTCTCTGGTAAAGCGCAGCTGTTTTTCTTTTAATGTTTCAGATTGATTTTTTAATTCTTGTTCTCTTAACCGCTGTTTTTCACCGATTTCGCGTAACTCGTTTAAACTTAGTTCTGCTTTTTTGATTACTTGTTTCATCGTACGAACTTCTATTTCTTTTTTTGCTAAAGTTTCTTCCATTTGTTCTATCTGCTTCGTTAAACTTGTTAATTCATTTTTACGAGCAAACAAACTTCCTTGATTGCCAGATTTGCTTGCTCCTCCAGTCATTGAACCCCCAGCGTTCATAACGTCTCCTTCAAGAGTCACAACACGGTATTTAAACTGTACTTCACGAGCGATAGTATTAGCAGATGCTAAGTCTTTAGCTACGATCGTTGTTCCTAAAAGATTTTGAATGACCGTTGCAACCGATTCAGGGTAAGCAATCAGTTGGCTGGCAATGCCTAAAAACCCTTCACAGCTACGCGCTTTTTTTTCTATAGATACTGGCAATTGACGAGCTTTTATGGTTGTTAAAGGTAAAAACGTTGCTCTACCGATTCGCTTTTGTTTCAAGTATTGGATTCCTTTGCGACCACTTTGTTCATCTTGAACGATAATATTTTGACTTGCTGCACCGAGTGCAATATCAATAGCAAGTTCAGCCTGCTTGGGTACTTCAATCAATTCAGCAACTGCACCGATGATACCGCCAATTTTTTGTTTTCGTTTCAAAATTTCTTTAACACCTTGGTAAAAGCCTGCATAATCTTCATTCAATTCTTTTAAACTTTCTTTTTTGGCTTTGGCTTGCTGTAGTACCTTTAAGGCATCATACATGCGTGATTCATTGTTTTCTAACTCTTGTCTTTTCAGTTGGTTGCTCGCTTGTTGTTCTTGATAAAGCAATAATTTTTGAGCAACCTCTTGTTGCGCATCAGTCAGCTCTTGAATGATCTGTTCAAAATCTAAAGTTATGGTTGCTATACTTTCTTTAAGTTCTGAAACTGATACATCCGATTTCAAGCTTTTTTGCGCTACTTGATAAGAACTACGCTCAAGGTAACTCTGTTCATTTCTTAAACTAGTTTGTTTTTGCATTTGTTCAATATATTCATCTCGTAAATTCTCTATTGTTTCTTTTGAATTTCCCGAAAGAGATAAAGCTTCTTTTTCTGCAGCTGAAAAATCAATCTTCAACTGTTTTTCTTGCTCGATTTTCAGTTCAAGTTCTTCATTGATCGTTTCTAGTTGTTGCTCCAAGCGACTGATTGCTTGATTTGATTGCTCTTTAGAGGCTTCAAGCTGTTGTAAATTTTCAGTTGTATATTTATTACGCTCAGATAAAACATTTTTTTGGCCCTCTGTCTGCTCAAATAATTGAATAGCTTGGACTAATTTTTGCTGATTTTCTTCTATTTCTTCAGTTAATTTCACTTTTTTTTCGCGTTTAATTTCCAGCTGATTCTCACACTCTAACAAACTTTGTTTCTTTTCAGTTAATTGCTTTTCAAAAGAAATCATTCTCTTTTTACTTTCATCCCAATTGATTTTTAACTGTTCAATTTCAACGACCATTAGAGCAATGTCCATTTCAGTCAGTTGTTCTTTGTATGCTAAAAAATCTCTTGCTATACTGCTTTGTTCTCTTAGTGGTTCAACTAGTCCTTCTAGCTCATAAACAATATCTTGAACACGATTTAAATTTTCTTCAGTCTCAGTTAATTTTTGTTCAGCTTTTTTTTTGCGAATTTTGTACTTTAAAACACCTGCTGCTTCTTCAAAAATAGATCGTCTTTCTTCTGGCTTGCTGTTGAAAATACTTTCCACTTTTCCTTGTGAAATTATTGAAAAAGATTCTTTTCCTAATCCAGAATCCATAAATAGGTCCACAATGTCTTTCAAGCGACAAGCTTGTTTATTCAGATAAAATTCACTCTCACCATTTCGATGTAATCGTCTGGTGACACTTATTTCGCTAAATTCTAACGGCAAAAACTGATCTTCATTTTCTAGTATCAGTGTGACTTCAGCTAGGTTGACCGGCTTTCTTGTATCCGATCCTGAAAAGATGATATCATTCATTTTTCCGCCACGTAAATTTTTTGCTGATTGTTCGCCTAAAACCCAGCGAATAGCTTCTGTTATATTGCTTTTTCCACTTCCATTAGGACCAACAACAGCAGTTACACCATCATGAAACTCAATTGTCGTTTTATCTGCAAACGATTTGAAACCAGCGATGTCTATTCTTTTTAATTGCACAACTACTGGCTCCTTTCCCCTGTACTATTTTTCTAATAAAGCAAGTAATGCATTTTCAGCAGCTACTTGTTCAGCAGCTTTTTTTGTTGTCCCTTGACCTTGTCCCAGGCTTTGTCCTTCGGCAAGTACTTCTACTACAAATGCTTTTTGATGTGCTGGTCCTATCTCATCGACCAATTGATACTCGATCCCAATTTCACCTTTTTGTTGTAAAAACTCTTGTAAGTTTGTTTTATGATCCATCACATGTGAGAAAGCACCGGAATTGATTTTCGGAAAGATCGTTTGTTCAAGAAAAAATAAGACACTGTCTATTCCTTGATCTAAATATAACGCTCCAATAAAAGATTCAAATAGATCACAAAGCAATGCTGGACGTTTTCGTCCATTCATACGCTCTTCGCCTTTGCCTAAACGGATAAATTGATCGAATTCGTATTCTTTTGCAAATTGACTCAAACTCGCTTCACAAACAATAGTCGCTCTCAATCGTGTTAATTTACCTTCAGGTACATTAGGATACAATTCATATAAGAATCTTGATACGGTCAGTTCTAAGACAGCATCTCCTAAAAATTCAATTCTTTCATTATCTTTCAATTTAAGGTTCCTGTGCTCATTCACATATGATGAATGGGTGAATGCTTCTTCTAAATAAGAAAGGTCATGAAAAACCAAACTAAATTTAGTTTTTAAATGTGTTAAAAATACTTCGTCCATTATATTCTCCCTTTCTGTTAAAATTTATCCATGCTCTACTATTATACCGCTTTTTCTGATAAAAATAAACCATTTCTAGTTTGGCCCCACTAACAACAGGTCAGTCCCTCTCGAAAATTAAAGACAGTTATTTTCCAAAAAAAAAAAGAGTCACTAACTTATGAATAAGTTCAGTGACTCTGAATAAATAGTTTAATTTTTGTGCTCTTCGATATGCGTTACTGCATCTCCAACTGTATTGATGCGTTCAGCATCTTCATCAGATATTTCTGTCCCAAAAACATCTTCTAATTCCATAACTAATTCTACGACATCAAGAGAATCAGCACCTAAATCTTCTTTAAAAGTAAGCTCTTTGGTAACTTTTTCTTCGTCAATACCGAATCTTTCAACGATGATTTTTTTTATTTTTTCGAAAGTTTCATTAGTAGACAATATATACACCTCCGTATTCGACTTTTTATACTCAAAACTAATTTACATCACACTATTTATTTTAACGATAATTATAACTATTGTCCAACTATTTTTTAAGTATAGCTGACGCTTCTTTTTCTTCAAAATGATGAACTAAGTCATCAATAACATGAGAATCTAACATTTCATGAATTTGTCTGATCGTATAATAGACAGCTTCTTTCTCAGTTGATCCATGCGTTTTGATAACTGGTGCTTTAACTCCAAATAGTACTGCTCCACCATGTTTAGAATAATCTAAAACATCTTTCATACTAGAAAAACTATCTTTCAATAATAATCCACCTAATTTAGCTTTTACACCATTTTCATACACAGCATTTTTAATTAGTTTCATCATAGATAGCGCAGTACCTTCAATTGTTTTTAATACTGCATTTCCAGTATAACCATCGGTAACCACTACATCTGCTATACCACTCAACAACTCACGTGCTTCTACGTTTCCAACAAAATTAATATCTGTATTATTTGCTAAGAGTTGATAAGCCCTCTTAGTTACATCGTTCCCTTTATTTTCTTCGGTCCCATTATTTAGTAAACCAACCTTCGGATTTTTTACTCCTCTAACAAATTGAGCATAATAGCTGCCTAATGTTGCGTATTGGTTAATATTTTCTGGTTTAGTATCTGCATTTGCACCGACATCCATTAAATTGAAAGTTTCATTTTCATTCCCAATGACAGGTAGTGTCACTAATAAACCAGGTCGGTCGATTCCTTTGATCCGTCCAATGATCAATAGCCCAGCTGTCAACAATGCCCCGGTATTTCCCGCTGAAAATAACGCATCAGCTTTTTTGTCTTTAACAGCTTGAGCTGCTAGTACCATTGAGGCATTCTTTTTACGGCGGACAGCGCGAACGGGGTCATCTTCACTCATAATTTTTTCATCTGTATGAACAATGGTAATATTTGTTTCATCTGTTAAGTATTCCCTGATAGCTTCTTCTTTTCCATAAAGAATAAATTCAATATCCTGATATTCTTTAACTGCCATCATGATACCTTCTACAATTGCTTGTGGAGCGTTATCTCCACCCATAGCATCTACTGCAATTTTCAAATCATTTGCCTCCTAGTGAATTTCTAACATTACTAAACTTTACATGCTAACAAATTTTACCACTAATTGCGGGTAAATCTCAATTAAAATCTAAACCTTCTAATTCATTGAACCCAATAGCTTCTCTAAGGGCTTGATAAAGTTCGTTTAACAGAAAATCTTTTTGATTGATCAAGTTATTTGCTTCTTGTCTGGCTGCTTCTAGAGCTCCAAAATCATCTACAATATTCCCTATTTTAAAATTGGGCAGTCCCGATTGTTTATTACCAAACAAGTCTCCAGGTCCTCTCAACTCTAAATCTTTTTCACTAAGTAAAAAACCATCAGTTGTTTCGGTCATTATTTTCATGCGTTCCATTCCGTTTTCTGTTTTAGGGTTCGCGACAAGAACACAATAAGATTCTTTATCTCCGCGACCAACTCGGCCTCTTAACTGATGCAATTGAGACAGGCCAAAGCGGTCAGCATCATAAATAATCATAGTCGTCGCATTCGGCACATTCACTCCTACTTCAATAACAGTTGTAGAAACAAGAACTTGCAAGCTTTTTTCTTTGAAATTTTCCATGACACTTTCTTTATCTCTTGATTTCATTTTTCCATGCAACAAACCTACTTGAAAGCGGCCACCGTAATAAGCTGTTAACTTTTCATAAATATCCGTGGCATTTTTAACATCCATACTTTCTGATTCTTCAATTAATGGACAAATAACATACGCTTGCGATCCTTTTCTTAATTGAAATTCAATGAATTCTAATGTTCTTTCAAAATTCTGAGGTTTGATCCATGACGTTTGAATCGGAATTCTTCCAGCAGGCATTTCATCGATAATAGAAACATCCATTTCGCCATAAGCCGTAATTGCTAAGGTCCGTGGGATAGGAGTAGCTGTCATAAATAAAACATCCGCATCTTTTCCTTTATCTCTCAATAATTTCCGTTGATTCACACCAAAACGATGCTGTTCATCCGTGATGACTAAACCTAATCGAGAAAAAGATACACCTTCTTGAATCAATGCATGCGTGCCTATAAGAACGTCCAATTCACCATTAGCTAATTGTTCTAAAATCAAACGTCGGTCTTTTGTTTTTGTTGAACCCGTCAACAAAGCAATTCGGACCTCAAGAGGATCAAACAATTCGGACAGACTTTCCATATGCTGTTCGGCAAGGATTTCAGTTGGCACCATTAAAGCCGACTGGACACCCACATTTGTAGCAGCATATAATGCGATTGCAGCAACAATCGTTTTTCCACTCCCAACATCTCCTTGCAGCAATCGATGCATATGGATTGGCTGCCTTAAATCGCTGCAGATTTCATTTACGACTCGCTTTTGTGCTTTCGTTAATTCAAAAGGCAAAGTTTCAATAAATTTCCTCAAGTCAGTCACATTGTACTTGAGCGAGTTTCCTTTGCCCATCGCTTTTTGTTTTTTTCGAACGATCTGCATACGCATTTGGTACAATAAAAACTCTTCAAAAATCACTTCTCTTCTAGCTTGTTTCTTTTGTTCTTCTGAAGCTGGGAAATGCATCGCATAAATAGCGTCATGATGAGAAATCAATCTATATTTGCTTCTTAATTCTGGCGGCACGACCTCTGGGATATAATCTTCGTAGTATTTGAAGGCTTCTGTGATCAATTTCAAAATCGTGCTTTGTTTAATAGCCTTATTTGCACTATAAACTGATTCAAAATCGCCATTCTCAGAATCTGAGCGACTTCCTAAAATTTTTATGCCGGTCAGAATTTTTCTTTTTGCATCCCATTTGCCAAATACAGCTATTTCTTCTCCGGTAACGATTTTACTTTTTAAATAGGGCTGATTAAAAAAAGTAACCGATATCACAGCGTGGTCAATAATGAGACGAAATGATAGGCGGTTTTTCTTCGGACCAAAGCGGCTGACCACTGCTTCTGAAACAACATTTCCTTTCAACGTGACTTTTTCTTGATCCCCTATCTCTAATAGATCTTTTTCTTGAATATCCTCATAACGAGTCGGATAATGAGACAACAAATCAAAAATGGTGTGGATACCCAATTGGTGCAAAGCCTCTAACCGTTTTTCTCCAACGTAAGGGAGGGTAGAAACAGAATCATAAATTGTTTTAGTCATATATTTTTCAACAGATTCAAAGCTGTAGATCCTACTCTTTGGTCTGTCTCTTTCCTCCCTTAATGTACCGGTTACTCAAAACAGCAATAGCAGTGAGCTGTTGAATATAGTGATTCCCTTTTTGATTGACCAAAAAAGGCAAAAATAGGAATGGA
This sequence comes from Carnobacterium sp. ISL-102, assembly GCF_018612935.1. NCBI lineage: Bacteria > Bacillati > Bacillota > Bacilli > Lactobacillales > Carnobacteriaceae > Carnobacterium > Carnobacterium sp. ISL-102. The sequence continues at coordinate 293,335 of NZ_JAGGRF010000003.1, forward strand.
ATAAAATCCCGATCTATTTTTGCCTTTTAATTATTCTACCGACAAGATATACGGATAGACTGGTTGTTGACCATCATGAATTTCTACTTCTACTTCTTCAAATAGTTTTTCAATTTCGGCAGCAATTTCAGCAGCTTCATTTTCATCCCCATCTTCTCCAAGTAAAATTGTCACAATTTCACTATCTTCTGATATCATTTGTTTCAAGGTTTCAATCGTAACATCTTTACGGTTTGATTGAGATACTTTAATATCCCCTTCAATGATACCCATAAAATCATCTTTTTTGATCGTCATTCCATTAATTTCTGTGTCTCTTACTGCATTCGTAACTTGACCACTTATAACATTCGCTAATTCACTCATCATCTCAGCCTTATTTGCATCTAAGTCATTCAACTCATTGAAAGCTAACATTGCTGTCATACCTTGTGAAACTGTTTTACTAGGAATAACAGCCACTGGCAATTCGCTGACTTCAGCTGCTTGATCTGCCGCCATAAAGATATTTTTATTGTTTGGCAAAATAATAATTTTTTCAGCATTTACTTCTTCGATTGCTTTAAGAATATCCTCTGTACTTGGATTCATTGTTTGTCCACCACTGATGACATAGTCAACGCCTAAACTTTTAAACAAGTCTTGAACGCCTTTTCCCGCTGCAACAGCAATAATACCGTAAGGGGTTTTAGCTTTTTTTTCAACGAGCTGGTGCGACTCACTTTCGAGAATCGTTTCATGCTGAACACGCATGTTATCAACTTTTATTTTAAGTAATGAACCAAATTTTTGACCATAATTCATAACTTCTCCTGGATGTTCTGTATGGACATGAACCTTAACGATATCATCATCAGCAACAACTAGTAAGGAATCACCGATTTCGTTTAAATGGTTACGGAATGTATCGTAGTCAAATTCACTATCAACTGTTTCTCCTTTGCCAATTTCAACCATGATTTCTGTACAATAACCATATTTGATATCTTCAGTATGAATGTGGTCTGAAACACTTTTATGGTGTTCCGCATTAACTAGTTCTGACATTTCTTGTGGAGAAGGCTGATTGATATCTTCTTCTATAACTTTTCCAGACAACACTTCTAAGAATCCTTCATAAATAAATAACAATCCTTGTCCGCCGCTGTCTACAACTCCAACTTCTTTAAGTATAGGCAATAAATCAGGTGTTTTAGCCAGTGATTTTTTAGCTCCACGTACGACTGCTTCCATTACAACAACAACATCGTCTGTCTCTTTTGCTTTTTTTTCACCAGCTTTAGCAGATTCGCGAGCTACAGTTAAAATAGTTCCTTCAACAGGCTTCATGACTGCTTTATATGCCGTTTCAACACCTCTAGTAAAAGCTTCAGAAAAGTCTTTAGAAGACAACGTTTCTTTATTTTCGATAGCTTTGCCGAATCCTCTAAATAATTGAGATAAAATAACTCCAGAATTCCCACGAGCTCCCATTAGTAAACCCTTAGATAAGGCTGCTGACAGATCTCCGATGCTTTCAGAAGCTGTGTTAGAAACGGCCTTAGCTCCACTAGCCAATGATAAATTCATATTGGTTCCTGTATCACCGTCTGGAACTGGAAAAACATTTAATGAGTTCACATATTCCGCATTTTTTTCTAAACGAGTAGCTCCTGTTGCTATCATTAAGCGAAACTGTTTACCTTCTAATTTTGTAACTTTCACTACATATATCCTCCTTAGTTACTTTTCAATAAAGTAATAGTAACTATTTCTTCTTTGATAAGTCCTTATTAGTCATTTAATACGCGAACACCTTGAACATAAACATTTACAGTATTAGCGGTGACACCTAGCATTGTTTCCAAATTGTATTTTACAATTTCTTGTACATTACGACTAACTTCAGAAATTTTTATTCCATAACTTACAATAATATAAATATCAACCGCTACACCAGTCTCTTCTTGACGAACGATAACGCCACGTGAATAGTTTTCTTTTTTTAGTATATCATTTAAATTATCCCTTATTTGACTTTTACTTGCCATACCAACGATTCCAAAAATTTCAGTTGCAGCGCCCCCAACAACAGTCGCAATGACTTCGTTTGAGATATCGATTGTTCCAAATTGTGTTTTGATTTTAACTGCCATGTTAAAAATCCTCCTCTTGGCTAGCAAGCCATAAATTACTACTCTATATTTTATCATAGCAGACTAAATAAGAAAAGAAAAACAAAGTTTCTCTATCCTTCTCCTCATCTAAACTAACACTAGGCAAACAATAAAAGGCTGTCAAGTAAATTTCCTTGAAAGAAGTTCTTGCAAAGGCAACTAAATTATGATAAATTATTGAAGTATGAGTATTGATTGAAGCTTTGCTTCGATATATCGGCAAAGGAGGAAAGACTAATGGCTAAAGAATGTGCAATTACAGGACGTAAAGCAAGAAGCGGAAATAACCGCTCTCACGCTATGAACAAATCAAAACGTACTTGGGGTGCTAACTTGCAAAAAGTTCGTATCATGATTGACGGTTCACCTCAAAAAGTTTGGGTATCAACTCGAGCACTTAAATCTGGTAAAATTGCACGCGTATAATTTTACTTAAAAAAAACCTTTCCCATCGTTATGGAAAAGGTTTTTTTTATTTGTTTACTTTTACATTCATCTAAATTACTTTTATTCTTTTGACTCGTCATCTTTACTTTGAATGACTGCTATTATTCCCGATTTAAAGGAGAAAGTCACTTTATCTGCAATAAATTCATTGCTTGCCAAAGAAACTGGGTAAGCAAAATCCACGTTTTCTAATCGATACTTTGCATCTTTTATTGACAATTGTTCTACTGCAGATAAACAAACAAATGCAAGATACTCTTTATCTTGTTCTTTTGTTATTGTATGTGTACCGGGTAAGAAGTAGGAGATGGTATTTTGAACATCTACCAAACAGATTTTAGCTGCTTGCTGGAAGATCTTCGGTTGGAACACCATATAGATATTATTTAATAAATGATCTATTCTCCCCCCAGTGCCTCCGTAAATAAAAACCTTAGTTGGTTTAAATTCGTCAAAAGCAACTCGGACAGCCAACTCTGTATCCGTCTCATCTTTTTCGGCTTGATAAACCCGGACATCAGCAACTTTATTCTTGATTTTTTTTAATTCCTCTTTCGTAACAGAATCAAAATCACCTAAAGCTATCTTAGGAACAATTCCTTGTTCCAACAAACGCAATGTTCCTCTATCAACACCTATCCAAATGAGTTCTTTTGAATTAACATCTTTTAGTACTGGTATGCGTTCATAAGGTCCACCAACCATGATTGCAAGTTGCTGTTCCATCCTAGCTTACAGCATCCATCAATAAAGCCATTTGACTTTTAGGATCTTCCGCATTATAAATGTAAGAACCTGCTACAAAAACAGATGCTCCCGCTTCTTTGCATTGTTTAGCAGTCTGTTCAGCTATTCCCCCATCAACTTGAATTTCATAAGTATAACCTTCTCTTTCTTTCAACTCTTTTGCTGTTTTTATTTTTTTAAGTGTTTCAGGAATAAAACTTTGTCCACCATAACCTGGGTTGACTGTCATAACTAAAACTAAATCGACTAGTCCTAATACATGGATCAGTGATTCGATCGGCGTGCCCGGATTAACGGCGATCCCCGCTTTAACACCTTGATCTTTTATTAATTGAATAACGCGATGAATATGAGGTGTACTCTCAGCATGCACTGTAATAATATCTGCGCCAGCTTTAGCAAAATTTTTAACATGATTTTCTGGGTATTCTACCATCAAATGACAATCTAAAGGTAATTTTGTTACTGGACGGATAGCAGCTACCGTATCGGCTCCAAACGTAATATTAGGTACAAAATGTCCATCCATCACATCAACATGGATATAATCTGCTCCTCCCTCTTCCAATAAACGAATATCTCTTGCTAAATTTGCAAAGTCTGCGCTCAAAATAGATGGTGCTAGTTTCATTTTTTCGTCCTCATTTCTTGTCTTTATTATTATACCTTGGTTTACGACTTTCAATTTCATTCAAAAATTGCAAGTAATGTTGATACCGGTACTCTGGTATCTTTTTTAATTCGACATCTTTTTTCACTTGACATCCCGGTTCCTTTTTATGCATACACCCTCTGAATCGGCATTCATCTTGCACCTCAACAAAATCAGGGAAACAAGCCGAGAGTTCTTCAGCTTCAAGTTCTAAAAAATCGATTGAACTAAAACCTGGTGTATCAGCCACTAGTCCATCGTATAAAGGCAATAATTCAACGTGTCTTGTTGTGTGTTTCCCTCTTCCAAGCGCGCTTGAAATTTCAGCAGTCTTTAATAGTAAATCAGGTGCAATGCTGTTCAACAATGTTGACTTGCCAGCTCCAGATTGCCCCATAAAGACAGTTAGTTTCCCAGGAAAATAAGAAACTAATTCTTCTAATGCTTTTTTATTATCTTCTTTTTCAGGTACAATAATGGGATAGCCAATTTTTTCATAAGCTTGCTGTTTTTCTTTAATTTGTTGGAGCGTTTCACTCGATAATAAATCAATTTTACTAACATAGATAACGGCTTGGATCCCTTTGCTTTCTAAAGTGACCAAAAAGCGGTCTAATAAATTAGTCGAAAAATTCGGTTCAATAGCTGACATTACTACTACACCTATATCAACATTCGCTACCGGCGGCCGGACTAATTCATTTTTTCTAGGCAATAGTTCTTTTACGACACCTTCTTTTAAATTCCCACTTTCAAATAAAACATAGTCACCAACTAAAGGCGTCAAATCTCTTTTCCGAAAGTTCCCTCTACCTCTGGTCTGATAGGTTTCGCCTTTATAATAAACATAATAAAAGCCACTCAATGCTTTTCTAATTTGACCTTCCGGCAATAAAATCCCTCCTAATACGTGTTCTCAGTTCTACTCTACTGAATGAATCTCAAGAAAGCAAGATTTTAATCACATAAGCCATATTTCTTACATACAAAAAAACGATCAAAGAACTTGAAATCAGTTCTTTGATCGTTTAATTTTTATTCAGCTGTAACTTTAGTATTTTCTTCTATAATTTCTCCATCACGTTCAATACGATAAGTTCCAGTATCGCCTTCTTGAAGAACAAACGGAATCACCGTTTCGAAATCTTCTGTGATTGTAAATTTTTGAAATTCATCTTCTAAGGTGTGTTCGTTATCTTCAATATAAATGACAACGTCATTTGGTATAGGAGTCGATTCTTGTGAGCCGCTTTCTGCTTTTTTTCCAGACTCAGACTCTGCTTTTTCTGATTCATTCGTTTTTGGTTCAGCATAAGGGATAGTTACCGTTTTTGAAAATGTTTGTTCCGGTTTTTCTCCCAATGAGATCACGACTGAAATAGAAGCACCACTAGACAACAATTCTCCTGTGGGTGGATCCTGTGAGATGACTTGACCTTCTGAAACTTCGCCAGAATAATCTTTATTTATAGTGACTGTCAGCCCTTTCTCATTCGCATAATCTTGCACGCCTTTTTCAGAATATCCTGTCAAATCTTTCATCTCAAATTTTGCTTCACCGGTACTAACTGTTAACGTCACTGTTGTTTCACTAGGAACAACTTCTTCGTCTTCGTCTATACTTTGTTCAATGATCGAACCCTCTGAGAAAGTATTACTACTTTCATCTATCCGTTTAGTAATAAATCCTTGCTCTATAAGTTCTGCTCGAACTTCTTCATAAGGTTCACCTGTATAATCTTTAAATGAAACAGTCTCTTTCCCAGAACTGATGTACAAATTGACATCCGTTTCTTCTTTAACACTTGAATCCACTTCTGGATCAGTTCTCGTAACCAAGCCTTCCTTAACGTCTTCGCTTGTCTCTATAATAGTTGTATTAACGTACAAATCGACCGCTAAAAGGGCGTTTTCAGCTTCTTCTTTTGACATTCCTGCAACATCTGGTACTAAAACATCTTTAGGAGCCGTAAGGGCAAACGCAACCATGCTTCCTGTAATAATAAGCAAAAGCAATAATAATGTAAGCCAAAATATTTTCCGCTTTTTTTTCTTTGGCTTTGTATCTTTATTTGTTTCATTATTTTGTTTTTTATTTTTAGGATCAGGTGCTTTTTCTTCGGCATCGACAATTGCAATAGGTGCTACAGGAATAATTGGTTGCAATATTTTTGTCTTCTCCATCAGGCTAGCTGGAATAAATTTTGATTCCTTGATTCTTTGTGGCGATAAAGAGGTCTCCAAATCAGAAGCCATTTCTTGTACTGAACGATACCTGTCAATCGTTTCTTTTGCAGTTGCTTTAAGTACAACGTTTTCTAAAGACTGCGGAATACGATGATCAAAATCTTTTACCGATGGCAGCGACTCTTGAAAATGCTTTAAAGCAATCGATACTGCAGACTCTCCTTCAAAAGGAACATTACCAGTTAACAATTCATATAAAATAATACCTAATGAATAGATATCTGATTGGTTAGTTGCCATTCCTCCTCTTGCTTGTTCTGGAGAAAGGTAATGGACCGATCCCAATAAAGAATTTGTTTGAGTAATAGACGTTTGAGATAACGCTACTGCTATTCCAAAATCGGTTATCTTGACTACTCCTGACTCATCTATTAAAACATTTTGAGGCTTTAAATCTCTATGAATAATGCGATTTTTATGAGCTTCTTCAACAGCTGCAAGAATTTGTCTCATAATATCAAGAACTTTTTGGTAGGGTATAGGGAAATTGCTATGGATATAATGCTTTAGATCCATTCCTTTAATGTACTCCATGACAATATATTGGTTATTTTCTTCTTCTCCAACATCATACACACTCACAATATTAGGATGAATCAATTCTGTAGCGGCCAAAGCTTCCCGTTTGAATCGTCGAATCGTATTTTGATCATCTCTAAAGTCAAAACGCAACACCTTAACTGCAACGTCTCTTTCTAAGATAAGATCTCTTGCAAGGTAAACATTTGCCATGCCGCCAGAACCGACTGATCTAATTATTTTATAACGGCCATTCAGTTTCTTCCCCTTTTCCATGATTGTTATCCCCCCCTTCTGTTTTTGTATGTACCAATATGATGGTTATATTATCGTATCCTCCACATTCATTAGCCATCGCTATCAACGTTTCAACTTTTTCTTGCGCTGATTTTTGAGCACTTAAAATATTTTTTATATCTTGATCCTTGACCATATTTGTTAAGCCATCTGAACAAAGCAACATTTGATCGTTAGGTAATGCTGGTAGAATAGTTACATCGATATCGATTTCTTCTGTCACACCCAATGAGCGGGTCAATACGTTTTTTCTAGGATGATTTTCAGCAGCTTCTAAAGAAATCTCGCCGCTTTTCACTAGTTCATTTACTAGAGAGTGGTCTTCAGTTACTTGATTTAAGCGCCCCGCAGTATAGTGGTACCCTCTGCTATCACCAATATTCGCAATAACGAATTCGTTGTTGACCAGTGCTGCAGCTACAAGTGTGGTTCCCATTCCTTCTAAATCAGAAAATTGACGTGATTTCTCCAAGATACGTTTGTTTTCAAGACTAATACGTGTCAACATCCATTGTGTGATTTGCTCAGCATCCTGAAGATCTGATTCTTCCCATGAATGCCCTAAATGAGAAACAGCCATTTCGCTAGCAACATCCCCACCTCGATGCCCGCCCATTCCATCACAAAGAATAGCTAGAATAATATTTTTTTTATTTATAAAGTAACCTACAAAATCTTGATTATTTTTTCTCTTCTTGCCTGTATCACTGCGAAATACAACTTCCATTGTTCTACCTCATACCCTTCAATAATTTATTTCGAGTTAAATTTCATTATTAATGCTCTGTATCATTTCACTAAGGCTTGCTTATTCAAGCCTTAGTGAAATGATACAGAAATATAAGTACTTAAAAAAAATCAAACGGGAAAAGGAAACTTCCCGTTATACTTGTACCTGCTCTTGAGTAAGTTATTTCTGTATTTTTCTTAAGCAACTAATAAAAAAGCCATCTGTTCCAAAATCATGTGGATAAATTTGAAGAGATCCATCTTTCAAACATTCAGATAGCGGTTCTTCAACCATTATAGGAGCTTGTTCAAAGTCTAAATGTGAAGCTAGGAATTTCTCGACTGTTTCTTTATTTTCCTCATTTGTTATTGTACACGTACTATAAACTAAAAGTCCACCTACTTTTAATTTTGGAGCTACTTGTTCCAAAATACCAAGTTGTACTCTTTGTAAGTTTAATAAATCTTTTTCCTTCTTAGTATATTTGATATCTGGTTTGCGTCTCATTAACCCTAAACCAGAACAAGGAGCATCTACTAATATACGATCAAACTGTTCATCCGTAAACACTTGATCTACATTTCTGGCATCCAATTTCATTGCTGTTACAACATCTTCTACATGCATTCTTTTAGCATTTTCAGTAATCAAAGCTACTTTATGTTCATGCAGATCGAGTGCAGTCACTTTTCCACCCTCTTCAGCAGATAAGTAAGAAGCAATATGAGTTGTTTTCCCACCTGGAGCAGCACACGCATCTAAAATTTGGTGATGCGGCTCTAATTGTAAAATAGGCGCAACTAGTTGAGAAGATTCATCTTGAATCGTTAACTGCCCAGATTGAAATAAAGGTGATGAGGCAAAATGTCCGCCATCACTGATTATACCAACTGTAGAAATGGTACTTTTGCGAACATCAAAGCCTTCTTCTTCCATGGCTTTCAGTGCTTCTGCAACCGTTAAGAATTTTTCATTCACTCGTGCACTTGCATGACTCGGACGAAGTAAAGACTCTCCCATTTTTTTAGTTTCTTCCAACCCAATATCTGCAGTGAACCTTTCGACTAACCACCTTGGCATGCTTAACTCGATACTCAACCGTTCGATAGGATCTTCAATCATTTCAGTGCTGGGGAAGCCTTTACGATCAGCGTTTCTCAATACACCATTAATAAACTTACTGATACCAATATGGCCTTTTTTCTTAGCTACTTCAACAGCTTCAAACAAAATTGCATGAACCGGTATTTTATCTAAATAAATCATTTGATAGATGGACAATCTTAATAGATTCCGGACCCATGCATCAATTTTTTTATCTTCATTTAAAAAAGGAGCTAAATAAAAATCCAACGTTAACTTCCGTTGCAATACGCCATATACCAATTCGGTTAACAAGCGTGCATCTGCCGCACTTAAATTATTTTTTTGGATTGCTTCATTGATCAGTAAATTTGAATACGAACCCATCTTATCTGTTCGTTCTAAGATTGACATGGCTAAATAACGGCTCGTCTTTTTAACATTTCTTTTTTGCAGATTTTCATTATTTTCCATTTGACCCTACCTTTTCTCCAACTTTTAGTTGGCTTCCCACTCCAGTTAAAAAAGCCATGATAGTCATTTTACTTCTTCCAGCTGGTTGAACTTCATTTATTTTTACAACTGTCTGATTCCCGCAAGCTAAATAGAGTGCTTCTTTTTCAATCCGTATAATAGTTCCGGGAGAAGCAGTTGTTTTTTCTTCAATAGGCGTCACATCCCATAACTTCAGCCTTTTCCCCTCTGCTACAGTATAGGCTACTGGCCAAGGACGCATGCCGCGAACTTGATAATCAACTTCAGCTGCTGTTTTGGTCCAATCTACCTCTTCTTCTTCGCGTTTAATGTTAGGTGAAAAAGTAACTTCTGCTTCGTTTTGTTTTACTGGCGTAATATCTTCTGCTAATAGTTTCGGTAAAGTTTCCATCAATAAGTCTTTACCTAATGCACTTAAACGATCAAATAACGTTCCGACATCATCATCTCTAGAAATTTCTAATGATTTCTGTGCGATTATATCTCCTGCATCCATTTTTTTCTCCATGTACATAATAGAGACCCCAGTTTCTTTTTCTCCCTTCATCAGAGCATAGTGGACTGGTGCTCCACCACGGTACTTGGGCAACAAAGAAGCATGCACATTGATAGCTCCGTATTTAGGAACAGATAATAATTTTTGCGGTAAAAATTGACCAAATGCAGCTGTGACGATCAAGTCAGGTTCTAGTGCGATGAGTGCATCCATTTCAGATGAACCTGAGATCTTTTCTGGTTGAAATATAGGTAAACCATACTCAAGAGCAGCAGCTTTAACTGGTGAGGCCTGCAATACTTTTTTTCTGCCCACTGGTCTATCTGGTTGAGTAACAACAGCTACCACTTGATACTCGGAATCAATCAATGCTTCAAGTATTGGAACTGAAAAAGCAGGAGTTCCCATAAATATGATTTTTATCATTCTAAATTCGCCTCCATATAAGTTTCTAAATCTTCTGGTTTGATTTTTTGAATAATTTTATCAGTAAACAACTTGCCATCTAAGTGTTCCAACTCATGCTGAAAAGCACGTGAGAGGTAGTCATCTGCTTCTACTTCATATTCGTCCCCATTACGATCATAGTATCTTAAAACAATTGTATCTGCTCTTTTTATTGTTCCATATATTTCTGGAAAGCTCAAGCAGCCTTCTACATCGATTGTCTCTCCTGTTGAGTGTATGATACGTGGATTGATCATTTCAAACAATCCCGATTCTTCATCAATTTCTACTATCGCTAGTCTAAGATTGCTGTTTACTTGCGGGGCTGCAATCCCAATTCCATCACTGGCAACCATTGTTTCATACATATCCTCTAATAATTGAATAATTTCATCTGTAATTCCATCTACTTCTTTTGTAGGAGTAGTAAGCATTGGATCAGGGTATTTTAGAATTGATAATACAGACATGATTCGCCTTCTTTCTTTTCGTTTCTTCAGCTAATAGCGTTTTACCAGTTAAATGAAATTCATCGGCTCAGAGTCGATCGCAATTTGCAAACCTTTAGCCATTTCTTTTTGAGATTCCATTAAAACCGTTTGTAAAACTGCTTTTAAATGTGGTTCACTCTTGTATTTAATGATTGTTTGATAATAATAGCGATTATTCATACGGGCAACCGCTTTTGGCGTTGGACCCAACATGATTGTTTCAGGCTGTAATTGTGGTTTAATGAATTGAACGATTTGTTGCATTTTTTTCGCTGCTGCAAGCTCTTCTTCGTGACTAGTCGTGATCAGAATCGTATAAAAATAAGGTGGGTAGTTTCCGCGACGCCTCATTGACATCTCTTTTTTGTAAAATGCGTCGTAATCGTGCTCTTTGGCCAACTGGATCGCATAATGTTCAGGATTAAAGGTCTGAACAATAACTTCACCGGTCAATTCAGCTCTCCCCGCACGTCCACTTACTTGTGTTAACAGCTGAAATGTCCGCTCACTGGCTCTAAAATCGGGCAAACCTAATCCTGTATCGGCATTCAGAACACCAACAAGTGTAATGTTTGGAAAATCTAACCCTTTTGCAATCATTTGTGTTCCTAATAAAATATCTGCTTCGCCATTTCCAAAAGCGTTTAGTAATTTTTCATGTGCCCCTTTTTTTCTTGTTGTATCAACATCCATTCGGATCACTTTTGCTTCTGGTATGACATCTTTTAGCTCTTCTTCGATTTTTTGTGTTCCAGTACCATAATACCGAATTTTATTTCCTTTGCAGCTTGGACAAGTATGCGGTATTTTTTCCTCATGACCACAATAATGGCATTTCATTGTCTTAGTATCCATGTGCAGTGTCAGTGAGATATCACAATTTGGACAAGGCAGAACAAATCCGCAATCCCGGCACATAACGAACGAAGAATAGCCACGTCGATTCAATAACAAAACGATTTGTTCTTTTTTTTCTATCCGATCACGAATTTTTTCTTGTAAAACAATTGAAAAACTACTGCGGTTTGCTTGTTTGACTTCTTCTCTCATGTCCACGATCTCAACAGCAGGTAATTCTTTTTTATTGACTCGAGTCGGCAATTCCAAAAGTGTATAGACTTTTTTTTGAGCTCTAGCACTTGATTCTAATGACGGCGTAGCACTCCCTAAAATGACTGGACAATGATGGTGATTCGCTCTCCAAATTGCTACATCTCTAGCATGATATCTAGGATTTTCATCTTGCTTATACGTTGCTTCATGTTCTTCATCAATAATGATAACTCCGATATTTTTAACCGGTGCAAAAATAGATGAACGGGCACCTACTACCACACGTGCTTCGCCACGTTCAATTTTTCGCCACTCATCATATTTTTCACCAACAGATAAACCACTGTGCAGTACGGCTACTTCTTCTCCGAATCGACCTTTAAAATGATTGACCATTTGAGGAGTCAAAGCTATTTCAGGCACCAACATTAAAGCACTTTTATTATTTTGAAGTGTTTGAGCAATGGTCTGTAAATAAATTTCAGTTTTACCGCTGCCAGTCACTCCCTTTAACAAGAATACTTCAGGTCGCTCCTCAGTTACGGCTTTCAAGATAGGAATTATCGCCTTTTCTTGTCCCTCATTCAGTTGGAAAGACACCGTCTGTTTAAAAGAATGATTTTTAAATGGATCACGATAAACTTCGACTTCATTAATCGATAACCACTCTTTCTTTTCGCCTACCCGAATATCTGATGCCGTAAGTTCCGTATTTGTAGTGAGTTCGCTCACACTAGTTGTTTGATCATTTAGCGACTGCAAAACTTCTAAAAGTAACCGTTGTTTAGGACCTCTTTTTCCTAAAGCGATTTTTTCATTTTCTAATTGTTCAAAGGATAAATTAGCTTTGAGCATTCTTTTCTTTTTGGTCTTTGCTTGATTTTTCACTTCATAAACGACTTCGACTGCATCTTTTTTCTTCAAATCAATGAGCTCAGGCAAGATAGCTTTCTCTTCAGCTTCATCCCAACTGATTTCATTTTTCCCTCTGAATAATTTAAAAAATAGGTCTTCAGGTATTTCATCGATCAATCGGATTTTTTTTTCGTATTTTGCTTTTAAAATAGCCGGCAACATTGTTTGGTAACATGTTATTTGAAAAGCGTAAGTCTTTTGAGCCATTGCTCTTCCTAACAACAGCATTTCTTCGTCAAGAACTGCCGTTAGATCCATTAAGCCCGTAATAGTCTTTAACTCGCCTTCATAATCTGTTGAGTGAGTAATCTCTACAACAAAGCCTTGGACTTGTCTTGTTCCCTTACCAAAAGGAACTGCCACACGCATTCCTTGAACAATATCTTGCTCGAATTCTTCTGGAACACGATAATCATAAGGCTTGTTCGTTTGCATTGTTGGAACATCCACAATTACTTTAGCAATTGAAACCACTCATTCTCACACCTTTATTTTTTCATTTTAGTAAGCGCAATTGCTAAAATTTCTTCGGCTATTGCTTGTTTACTGTTTACTGTTAATTCAATTGGTTCTTCATCCATCATAAAAATAGATACTTCATTTGTATCTTTATTAAACCCTGCATTTGGTTTAGACACATCATTAGCTACGATCATATCAGCTTTTTTCTTTATCAGCTTACCCTTAGCATATTCTTGAATATTATGCGTTTCAGCAGCGAAACCAATTAAAAATTGATCCTTTTTCTGACTGCCTAGAGTAGCTAATATATCGGTATTTTTCACTAATCGAAGAACCATTTCTTGTTCATTTTTCTTGATTTTTTTATTTGAAATATGACTTGGTCGATAATCTGATACAGCAGCGGCCATAATAACGATTGCGGCTTTTTCAAACTCAGCATTTACAGCTTGATGCATTTGTTCAGCCGTTTCAACGGATACTAAAGTCACCCCATAAGGTGTCTTTAGTACCTTAGAAGTAGAAATCAAGTAAACTTCTGCTCCTAAATTGCGTGCAGCAACTGCTAAACTGTATCCCATTTTACCTGAAGAATCATTTGTAATATATCGAACAGGATCGATTCTTTCTTTTGTTCCACCTGCTGTTATTACGACTTTTTGATTTTTTAATGGTAAATTCTTTTCTAAGTTCAATAAAAAACCTTGGATCGTATCAATGATCTCACTTGGATCAGGAAAGCGGCCCTTCCCTTCATATCCCTCAGCTAAAAAACCAGTATCAGGTTCCATGATGAAATGTCCATCATTTTCTAACACTTGAATATTCCTTATAGTTGCTGCATTTTCAAGCATATGCTGATTCATAGTAGGAACAATAAAAATAGGTGCTGTCGTAGCCAATAACGCAGTAGAAACAAAATTATCGGCAATACCATTGGCTATTTTAGCTAGACTATTGGCTGTGGCTGGTGCCACAATTGCTAAGTCTGACCAATCTGCTAAATAGATATGACTGACTTTATCTCCTTCGCGTTCATCAAATGTATCAATATAGACATGGTGTTTACTTAGTATTTGAAATGTCAGCGGTGTAACAAATTCTGTTGCAGACTTTGTCATTGCTACTTTTACTGTAGCTCCTGCTTTTATTAAGCGTCTTACCAAATCAGCAGCTTTATAGACTGCGATTCCTCCGGTAACATACACAACTACTTTTTTCCCTTTTAACAACTGGCATCCCTCCTGATAGAGCCTCGAAATTAGTGCTGTTTCTCTTCTTTAATATTTTACTAGAAATAGGAGCATTTGTCTTAACTATCCTATAATTCTTAGTATTAAACCATTCTACTTCATTACTTTTCAACACAAAAGTGCTTCAAAGTAAGAGATTTCTTACTTTGAAGCACTTTTAATTGGCTATTTTATTCTTCTGGTCCGACAGTTGATGGATCAATAACTAAATCGCCATTATTAATTTCTTCTAAAGCACGTCCAACATTTTTGTGTGACTGGTATTTTTCTAACATTGGCATAGAACCTCCATCAAGTTCATGTGCTCTTTTACTTGCTAGTGTGACCAATGAATATTTGGACTCAATTTTTTCTAATAAACTATCAATAGATGGTTCTAACATCATGATTTTACAGCTCCTCAATCATTTTTTTATAACGTTGTATAACGCGTGAAACTTTTAAGTGCTCACTTTCAATAATTTGCTTTATTTTTCTTACAGCATTTTCAACTTTATCATTTTCAACCGCATAGTCATAATAACGCATTAAATCAATTTCTTCAATTGCTTTTGCCATACGTTGTTCGATTATAGCCATTTCGTCTGTTCCACGACCAATGATGCGTGATTTTAGTTCTTTTAAATCTGGTGGTGTTAAAAAGATAAATATTCCTTCAGGCATTTTTTCACGAACTTGAAGAGCTCCTTGAACTTCTATTTCTAAAAATACGTCTTTACCGCTTTGTAACGTTTTTTCAACATATCCAAGAGGAGTCCCATAGTAGTTTCCTACATATTCAGCATATTCTAATAATCCTCCACTTTCAATCAAAGCTTCAAATTCTTCTTTGGTACTGAAAAAGTAATCTATTCCATCTCTTTCGCCTACTCTTTTTTTTCGAGTTGTCATTGAAATTGAATAATCAAAATCATTGTCGTCACTCTCAAATATTGCCTGTCTTACTGTCCCTTTTCCTACTCCAGATGGTCCAGAAAGAACAATTAAAAGTCCCCGTTCAGTCATGTCAAAATCCTTCCTATCATCAAAATATTCAAAATATTCCTTACCCATTAACCAGATTCAACAAATTTCATTTTGTTTAAGCATTTAAAAATTGTTTAAAAACAGCTAATTCTTCATTTGTTAATGTAACACCTTTTCCCATTTTCTCATGGTCAGGACTCCAGTCACGAATGTCGAATTTAGGGGAATTTTCATTCCAACGCACTAAATTTAATTCTTTGCGCCAACCTTTAGCGTTCTCAGAAAGGACAGCTAATTCTTCCACGATCTCAAATGAAAATTTTTGACCCATTATAGACACCTCAACAATCTAAATTGCTTCTCTTTTTTATCTGTTAAAGATAACTTATTCTCCAGTTTAGCATAAAATTTCATTTTCTTACAGTTTTTTATTTCTCAGATATTTACTTTTATCCTTTTCTATCTTCTTTTCAAGCTATACCAATTTATCTTCCACCAAAAAAACGTTGAACCAAGAATTCTATCCTTGATCCAACGTCTATTTTTCACTTTCTTAACCCATATCCTTAACTTTCATTAAACGAGTGATTGCTGCTCTTTCACTTTCATCTAATTTCATTTGTATGAAATAAATGGTTTCTTCATAACGAGGAATCGTCATATATTCAAGAGCATTAACTCGACGACGAGTCTTTTCTATTTCATTAGCCATTAATTGACATGTTTTTTCTATTTCAGATAATTCTAATAGTTGCACCATTACATCCGACATTTGCTCAATTGATGTATCTAACTCACTGTTAGAGTTTAAGTAGCCATAGAATATTTCGTCTGATTCTTCATCATCCGCGTAGTTAAAATTCATTACTGGTACTTTTACACTCATAATGTTTTTTTCATAAAGATCAAGACTGACACTTCTAGGTGGGATAACTATTAATTCTTCAATAAATTTTTCATTCAATAACGCTTTTGCCATAACAAAAGACTGCATAGCTTTTGTCAACTTTTCTTCAACTTCTGTACGTAAATCATTATTTTTTCGAATGAGTAAGATGAATTGTCTCATCAGTTCATCTTGCTTATCCTTTAATAATTTGTGTCCCCGGGTTGCTGTACTTAGTCTAGCTTTTAATGTCGCTAGTTCCATCCTTGTAGGGTTGACATTTAATTTCACCATTTAGACTTACTCCCCTTTCGGCAGGTATTCGTCTAACATATCGTCTTTAATTCGTTTCAATTCAGTTCTTGGCAGAATAGATAGTAATTCCCATCCTAGATCCAGAGTCTCATCAATTGTACGATTTGTATAGTTCCCTTGGTTTACGTATTCTTTTTCAAAGCGATTCGCAAATTCTGCAAACATTTTATCTTCTTCTGATAATGCTGAATCTCCTAGAACAACCGCCAATTCTTTAGCTTGTTTTCCTTGGGCATAAGCAGCGAATAATTGATTCATCGTAGCGGCATGATCTTTTCTTGTTTTGCCTTCACCAGTTCCTTTGTCTTTTAGACGAGAAAGAGATTGCAATGCATCAATTGGAGGTTGAACACCACTATTGTATAAATCACGTGACAATATTATTTGACCTTCCGTGATATACCCAGTTAAATCAGGAATTGGATGTGTTTTATCATCTTCCGGCATTGTTAAAATAGGAATTTGTGTGACTGATCCTTTTCCTCCTACTAAACGACCAGCGCGTTCATATAAGGTAGCCAAGTTTGTATATAGGTATCCTGGGTAACCACGACGACCTGGAACTTCACGTCTGGCTGCTGAAATTTCACGCAATGCTTCACAATAATTTGTCATATCAGTCATGATAACTAATACGTGCATGTCTTTTTCATAGGCCAAATATTCAGCTGCAGTCAATGCCATTTTAGGTGTTGCGATTCTTTCAATAGCTGGATCATCTGCTAAATTAACGAACATAACAGAACGGTCGATAGCTCCTGTTTTACGGAAGTCTTCCATAAAGAACTCAGCTTCTTCAAAAGTGATCCCAATAGCTGCAAATACAACAGCAAACTTTTCATCAGAATTTTTAACAGTAGCTTGTCGAGCAATTTGTGCGGCTAATTCTTTGTGTGGCAGACCAGAACCTGAAAATACTGGTAACTTTTGTCCACGAACCAATGTATTCAAGTGATCAATAGAAGAAATACCCGTTTGGATAAATTCATCTGGATAGTCACGTGCCATAGGATTGATTGCTTCACCATTGATGTCCAATGTTTTTTCAGGAATCAATTCTGGACCGCCATCATTCACGCGTCCCATTCCATCAAAAACACGTCCAACCATATCTTCAGAAACATCTAAAGATAAAGGTCTTCCAAGAAAACGAACTTTAGTATCTTGCAAGTTGATTCCACTTGATCCCTCAAAAATTTGAACCATCGCTTTATCGCCATTGATTTCAAGAACTTGTCCACGTCTTTTTTCACCATTTTGCATTTGTATTTCAACTAACTCATCGAACTTAACACCTTCTACGCCTTCAACAGCCATCAAGGGTCCTACGACTTCATTTATTGTACGATATTCTTTAAGCATTTGTTTCCATACCTCCTTCTGAAACAACTTCATGAACAGCCTCTTTGATGTCATTTCTTAACACTTCAAATTTAGCAATTTGATCTTCAGGGAAGTATTTAGATTTAGCAATTTGCTCACGAGCAGCTGCCGTGCCCTTTTTGATTTCAGCGAAATAAGCACCAAGTTCCATACCAGCTCGTGCTTCATCTTCAAAACTCAAGATAGTGGCCAACATTTCGTATTGTTTTTCTCTTGATGTATAAGTATCTACATCATCAAAAGCATTCTGTTGCAGAAAATCTTCACGAATCATTTTAGCCGTTTCTAATTTCAAACGGTCTTTTTCTGATAAAGAATCTACCCCAACTAGTCGAACAATTTCTTCTAATTCAGATTCGTCTTGCAGAAGTAATTTTGTTCTTGTAACCATACTTGACCAATCTTTACCTAAAAGATTTCCAATATATTCATTCAATTCATTAGAATATAGTGAATAAGACGTTAGCCAATCAATAGATGGAAAATGACGTTTTTGAGCTAACAAATTATCTAAACTCCAGAATACTTTTACTACTCGTAATGTATTTTGTGTTACTGGTTCAGATGTATCTCCTCCAGGAGGGGATACTGCTCCAATAGCTGTTATACTGCCTTCACGACCTTCTGAACCTAAAGTGATCACTTTACCTGCACGTTCATAATATTCTGCAATACGACTACCTAGGTATGCTGGATAACCTTCATCCCCTGGCATTTCTTCTAAACGACCAGACATTTCACGTAAAGCTTCTGCCCAACGAGAAGTCGAGTCCGCCATAATAGCTACACTGTAACCCATATCTCGGAAATATTCGGCAATGGTGATACCTGTATAAATCGAAGCTTCACGAGCCGCAACAGGCATATTAGAAGTATTAGCAATCAAAATAGTTCTTTCCATGATAGATTCACCCGTATTAGGATCAATTAGTTCTGGAAATTCATTGATTACGTCAGTCATTTCATTTCCACGTTCGCCGCAACCTACATAAACAACTAAGTCAACATCGGCCCATTTAGCGATTTGGTGTTGAACAACTGTTTTACCTGCACCAAAAGGACCTGGTACAGCTGCTGATCCTCCTTTAGCTACTGGAAATAGTGTATCAATAACACGTTGTCCTGTTACCATTGGCTCAACTGGATTTAATTTTTTAGCAGTTGGACGACCTTGTCGAACAGGCCATTTTTGCATCATATTGAATTCTTTTACGCCTTCATCCGTTTCAATACTATAAATAGTATCATGGATAGTAAATTGACCTTGTTCAATTGTTTTTATCGTTCCTTCGATACCATGTGGAACCATGATTTTATGAGAAATAACCTTAGTCTCTGGAACAGAACCTACGATATCGCCTGTAGAAACTTTTTGTCCAATTTTAACAGTTGGTGTAAACTCCCATTTTTTTGAACGATCTAATGGTTCGATATTTACTCCTCTAACTAAATAGTTACTTTCTGTCTTTTCCATAAATTTATCTAAAGGACGTTGAATCCCATCAAACATTTGTGCGATCATTCCGGGTGCTAATTCAACAGATAACGCATCTCCTGTAGTTTCAACTGGTTCTCCGGGTCCAATCATGGATGTTTCTTCATAAACTTGAATAGAGGCTACATTGCCGCGCATTTCAATAATTTCGCCGATTAAGCCTAGTTTTCCGACTTTACAAATATCTTGAATATTTGCTTCTTCCATTCCTTCAGCAGTAACTAAAGGACCAGAAACACTAACGATTCTTCCTATTTTCAAACTCGTAACCTCCTATAAAATATTTTGTCCAACCGCTTTTTCAACATTTTCTTGAATACGGTTTTTACCGATATCTAGTGACCCCAAATGATTTGGAATCAGTATGATAGCGGGTGAAATCACTTCATCGTATCGTTTTATAGTATCTGGAATCAATTTACCTAATGGTTCCGTCAAATAGATAACACCATAATTTTCTGATGCTAAACGATCGACCGTTTTTCTAGCTTCTTTAGCTTCAGATGCGAAAAAGACATCAAAACCTAATATTTTAAATGGTAGGATAGAATCTTTATCTCCGACCACACCGATTTTATGAGACATAGTTTATTCGCATCCTTTCTCTAATAGCTGAAATTGGAAGATTATTCTCTTTGCCAACTAAAATCAGTCTTAAATTTTTCACTTCATTTTCTTTAGCATAGAGATAAGCGATAATTGGTAATGGTCCAAAAACTTCAAGTTTAGCAGCTTTTATTAGATCAATAAAAGCGTTATCCGTTTCTAAATCTATTTTTTCAGGCGACAATTCATTTGTTTGACCATTGATTGACGCTAGAATAATAGTTTTATATTTAGATTCGGCAAGTTTTTTTCCTGCATTAACTAAATCATCTGATCCTATTTGGACAAGTTGATCTTTCGGTATCGTTCCTGAGCTAGATAGAATGGTTGTTAAAAAATTACGCGTTCTTTTCTGACGGATAGCTCTTGTTAAAGTAGATAAATTATTCATATCAATATAAAAAGTTACTATATCTAAAATTTTAGCATCGTTTATCTTTTCTGCAATATGTCTTAAATGAGTAAAGTAACGGCGATCAAGAATGATATCGATAGATTGACTATTTCTATACTCCTCATAATCATCCGTTGCCTCTTTTATACTGATTAAATAATCTTCATCCAAATCATTCGATCTTTTCGTTTCAATAGCTTGTCTTAATACTGAAATAGGTTCTTTACCAATATTTATAAGCAATGATTCAAAATTTTCTCCGGTGACTTTTTCTTTCAATAAAACTTTCAAATTATGATAAGAATAGCGCAATGAAAACAACTCAATTAAATCATGATTAGGAGTAATTTTAAATAAATCAGTATAGACAGACTGCAACTCATTCATCAAAAGCGTATCGTAATTTTTAGTCTCCTTTAACTCTTCAACATCATTTCGGTAAGGAGTATCTTTTAACAAATTTACCGCTTCTTCAAAATTACTTGCTTGTAGCATCCGTTCATATTGATCATTTCTAAGGAGACTGCTCTCATATACACGAACACGTGTATTTGCGCCAACAAAGTCTGTTGATTCCATTATTTCCTCTCCTTTTTTAATCAAATAATTTTTTTGAAACTGATGAAACAAGTTGGCCTTTAATGTCTTTGATCAATTCATCAAATAAATAATTGTATTGTATTCCATCTTTTTTAAGTATAAAGCCATTCTTTTTAGAGATGAATTCAGTTGAAGATTGAACATTAGCTACTTTTTTAGCTGTATTATTGATCCAGTCAGTTGATACTTTATCTAACGAATTTTGACCTAATATCAATTCGATAGATTTACTATCTTTATGCTGTTGTAAAACCCTCAATAAAAATTGTTGGAATTCTGAGTCTGTCCATTGATTCATTTGTTCTTCAGCTTCATTAAAGACAGTTTTCAACACTTTTTGTTTTGCAGAAAGCATTTGATCTCTCTTATTGATTTGAAGCGTATACTTATCTTGTTCAAATTGTCTTGCCAAACGAGAATCGATTAAACTTAATTGTTTTGTTTTTTCTGCAGCTAATTTATTAGCTGCTTCTGTATGCATTTCCACTTTTTCAGCTTCGGCTTTTTTTATTTTATCTTGCACTTCAGCTTTTTTATTTTCAATTAAACGATCTGTTAATAATTTCAAATCTGACATTTTCCCGCCTCCATTCTTTCTCTTTTTAATATAAATGGAATAGTTTTTATTAAGCGTTAAATATCATTAAGAATGAAATAACGAAACCTAAGATTGCATACGTTTCAACCATCGCTGCAAATACGATCCCTTTAGTAGCATGTTCTGGTCTTTTTGCTAAAATTTGGATACCTGCAGCTGCTACGCGCCCTTGAGCTATACCAGAAGTTAGTCCTGTAAAAGCAATTGGTAATGAAGCCATAAACATGTACATACCTTCAGCCAAACTAGTATCAAATCCAGTGTTTAAATAGATTAAGAAGGCAATAACAAATCCATATAATCCTTGTGTACCTGGTAGTAGCATCAAAATTAAAGATTGACCAAATTTTTCTGGTTGTTCAGTTGTTAAAGCTGCTGCTGCTTCACCAGCGATACCGACACCTTTAGCTGACCCTGTTCCTGCAAATAATGTAGCAAAAGCAACACCTAAAGCTGCAAATACTATTCCACCGTTTTCACTAAAAAAAGTTACCCAATTTTCCATTATAAAATTCCTCCATTAACATTCATTTTTTTTATTTGTTGGTTCTATTTTTTAAATATATATGTTTTTCAAAAGTTTTAAAAGGACTTAACGCTCTTCCTCCTCCTTCGTAAAATTTACCGAAGAATTCAACATATTGAAGTCTTATTGTATGAATATATGCACTTAAATACGTTAAGAAAATGTTTAATGCGTGTAAGACAATAAATAATAAGGCACCGATCGTGAATTTTAATCCTGTTGGGAAAATATCTACAATAGAATTAAATGCTACCGCAATACTCCCACCGGAAACCCCTAGAGCCATCAAACGTGTATAACTTACTATATCTCCAATGTAATTAGTTGCACCATAAATATTGTAAAGGCCTAAACCAAAACCTGCTGCTTTATTATCTGATGCCAACATAGTCATCAATATAATTCCAATGACATTTGCAATGATTACAACATAAGAGATCGTTTGTATAAGTTCATTATTCCATAACGCCATGTTGATCACTAAAAGACCAACTCCTAATAGAATAAGAGCCCATGCTGTCCCATCAATATAACTGGCTGCTCTTTGTTGTTTACGCCATTTTATACCACCATTTAAAATCAATCCATAAATCAATTGGATAAATCCAAATACTACAGATAAGATTAAGATAGTGATTACATCATTCGTAATAGACAACAATTGGAATGGCAGGGTGTACCCGAAGAAACTTCCGTAAACGACTCCCCAAACAATTACTGAATAAGATAAATAATGAAAGAGTTGCATAAAGATTTTCATACTCTTATCAAGCTTGAATAATTTAGATGCGGCTAAAGTTACAACCCAAAGCAAGATTCCATAACCTAAATCTGCACTCATCATTCCAAAAAAGACAAAATAAAAAGGCATCATAAATGGCGTAGGATCTACATCATCGTATTTTGGCATACTGTACATTTCTGTAATACTTTCAAAAGGTTTAACCAATTTATTATTCTTTAAAACGACGGGCACTTTAGCGTAGTCCCTAAATTTAATTTCATCTGCAATAACAACGTAACTTTCTTTCCCAACATGTTCGTCTAAAAGGCTATTCAATTCAGGAATTCGTTCCTCTTCTAACCAGCCGTTTAAAATAAACAAGTCATTACCATTTAACAAAAGGGTTTTTCCAATTTCTCTTTCAACTAGATTATAATAGTATTCCTCGCCTAGTTGCAGCTCTCTTGCTTTTTCTTTAAATGTTTTTATTGTATCTTTTGATTCATTTTCCTCTTTTTGAATATTCTTCATTTCTTTAAGCGCCGTCTTCAATTCATCTTGAGACGCCATCTTATATGGATAAACGAGTCTTGACAATTGAAATTGTTCAAAAACTTCTTCCATTAAAGATTCTAAATTTGACGGTACTAAAATTAAATAGGAAGCTTCATCTTTATAATGAAATATCTTTTTTAAATAGCTGTTTTCGACTGCTTCGACTGCTTCTTCAAAATCTTCAACATTACCAGAAGCTATGCTTCCAACAGTCCCTGACATTAGATGAAATGATTTTAAATCATTAGGATTAAAATTCATATTCTGCCATTTTCGAAGAAATTCTTCTTTTTCATTGAGATTTTTTTTCATCTGATCTAGTTCGACCAGTCTTTTTTCTGTTTTTTCTAACTCAACGATTGTTTGATCAAGATTAGAATCAGCGACATGCTTTTCAAGTTCTTCGAGAGTATACTCTTCACGACCTTTTTTCAACTTTTCAATCATGCCTGGTTTAGCGATATGTTGGTTCAAAAAAAGTAATGCTCCTTGGATTTCCTTCAACTTTTCTTCATAAACAGCACGTTTTTTAGGTGCTGTATCCGTTGAATAATAATCAAGAAGTTCAGGTTCTTCTAAAGTAGATAATTCAACCAATTCAAGTTTTTGCAATTCTTGTACTGCTTTTAATACAGAATCTTTATTTCCTTGTTCAGCTAAAAGTGTCATTTGTTTCATTTTAGCTATTGCCATAGTGAGTGCTTACCTCCTTTACAATATGATCAACAACACTGTTTTGTTTATTTTCTACCGATTTAAGCATCGCTTCTATTTCAATAGATAATTCTTGATCAACTGCTTGCTTTTCTTTTGCTAAACGATCACGATAAATAGCTTGTTGACTAGCTTCATAATCGTATAATTCTTGTTGCATATTTTGATCATTTTCTTTGATTTTTTCTTGAATGGACTGATTGATTTCTCGAATTTTTTTTTCTCCATCAGTTTCAATTTTTCGGGCTCTTTCTTCTGCTTCTTTTACATATTCAATTGCTTCCAAACTCATCTTTACACCCCCTTAAAATACAAAAAAAGCATCGCTTAAGAAATCCTCTTCTCACCCCTTGAAGAAAATATCCTTGAAAGCAAATGCCCCAACCATTTTTTTATTTAACTACGCTTAATCTAACATAGCTTTCTCTTATTGTCAAATTATAAACTCTTAAAAATCAACGTTTAGAGCGTTTTTTCAATAAAATAATTGTTCTGTTAGCAGCATTTACATAATGAAGAAATCTTAACATTATACGCAGATCAATAAAAAAAGTAACAACTACTTTCATTAATATATCGACAAGTTATTTTACTTATTAAGGCTTTGCTAAATTAAAAAATACCGTTTATTTTCTTACTTCGCCGAATGAGAACAGCGCAACTGATCCAAATCCAGTATGTGTCGCAATCGTTGGACCATATGGATGTATTTGTATATCTTTCACCTTGATTTTTGATTCAATCTCTTTTTTGATCCATTCAGCTTCTTCTGGAACGCCGACATGGCCAATAAAAATGGTCTGACTTTCCGGATCCACTATACCCTCAACTGTCTTATTAATTAAATAGTGTAATGATTTTTTTCTGCCTCTAACTTTAGCGGACGGAACTAAGCCCCCTTTTTCATTCATAACTATGATGGGCTTAACATTCAAAACACTTCCAAGAGTTGCAGAAACTGAAGATATTCTCCCACTGCGTTCAAGATGCCTAATATCATCGACTGTTACCCATGAATGAAGTTTCATTTTATTGTCTTCTAACCAATTTACAACTTGTTCTAAAGACTGACCTTCTTTTTTTCTATTTACAGCTTCATATACTAGGAGCCCTTCCCCCAAGCAAGCTGCTTTACTGTCAACAATGGTTATGTTTACTTGTTCGTATGTTTCTTTCAATATTTCTACAGCTGCTAAAGCGTTATTGTAAGAGCCGCTTAAACCTGAAGATAACCCTAAAAATATAATGGGTTGTCCTTTAACAACATACTTTTTGAATACTTCTATAAATGTCCCAATGTTGACTTGGGAACTAGTAGCCTTTGCACCGTTTTTTAAAGCCTCAAAAAAAGCATCTCTGTCAAAAGTCTCTCCCATATCATCCACAAAATCTTTTCCATCAAGGTTGATCATTAAATTTATAATTTCAATATCATTATTTTTTATAAAAGCTAACGGTAGATCACAACATGAATCTGCAATAATTTTATAATCCATTACTAAACCTCCTTTTTTATAAATCTATATATTCTTACTTTTTATTATGCCATTTTTTCAGAAAAATAGAAACTTTTAAAAAATAATTAAACAACTTGCTTTGTTGAACGTTTGTTCGTATAATATAATTATCAAACAAACGTTCGGAGGAATACAGATGAAAAAAAACACTTTAGAAGAGCAAGTTCATCCCTTTAACTTTTTACAAAAAAAATTCTTTTTATCTACTACGACTGATGAAATAGCTTTTTTGCCACAAATGCCCAGAGAGCAGATTAGTTTTTTTTTAACTCAAGCTTTTACTAAAAAGAAGAAAATTATTTTACAATTGAATCAACTAAAAAATCAAGCTCGTTTAACTGAATCCACTGGTTATATTAGATGTGCCCCTTTTAAAAGATCGCAAATCGTCTTAGAGGATCCTCTTACTCATATGACTTACCTTATTCTTCCTAGTGATATAAGACATATTCGATTGCCCTAAATTAATTTTCGTTTACACTTTTAATCGTTTCTTCAATTTAAAAATAGACAAAAAAACTCCCCTTACGTCAATTAAATCTAAAATCATTTAATTTAACCTAAAGGAGAGCTTTTTAATTATCCTACTTATTTTTTCGGTTACTTAAGGTATCATGTTAATATTCTTTTATTTTTTGTTGGGTCCAGTTTTTTCTCGATCCAACCTAATATCAGATCACTGATTACTGCCATTAAAGCTGCAGGGATAGCGCCCGCAAGGATAATGGCTCCTCCATCAGTTACATTTACTCCTCTGGTGATAATATCACCTAGACCTCCAGCACCAATAAAGGTTCCGATTGCCGTTACTCCAATGCCGACTACCATAGCATTACGGATTCCAGCCATAATAACAGACAAGGCTAAAGGAAGTTCAACCATATAGGTTAACTGCCATTTTGTCATACCCATCCCTTTACCTGAATCTAAAATATTTTTATCTACGTTTTTAACTCCTGCGTAGGTGTTTTTAATGATTGGCAATAATGAATATAAAAATACTGTTGTAATAACCGTATTCACACCTAAACCCAGACCCAACATTAAGATAGATAACATCGCTAATGAAGGAATGGTTTGGATCACATTAGCTGCTCCAATTACCCAGTCTGCTAATTTTCCATGGCGAGAAATCCAGAAACCAAGAGGAACACCAATAATCCCAGCAAAAAGCACACCATAAATCGATATCAAAAAGTGGCGAATAAATTGGCTCCATATATATAACCCATTTTCAGAAAAATAGAAAATTAATTGTTCCCATATATTCATTTGTGCCATATCCATTACTGTGTGCCTCCTTCTTCATTTACTTCGACAGCTTCAAAATAATTATTTTCTTTCAAGAAATCATCGGCTACAACTTTAGGTTCGATTAAATTATTATCTGAAATATAGTTTAATTCTTGCATCTTTTCATTTGTTATAGAATTTTGTAATTTCAATAATACTTCATTTAATTCAGGATAAGCTTCTAACACTTCAAAAGTCGCAAGTGGGCTGGCATCATAAGGAGGAAATAATTGCTTATCATCTTCCAAAACAATCAGGTCGTAACTTTTAATACGTCCATCCGTTGAATAGCCTAACACAACATCCATTTCTTCAGCTTGTAATGCATTGTAAACCAACCCAATTTGCATAGGATATACACGTTTAAAATCAAAATCATACGTCTTTAAAAACGCATTATAACCGTCCCCTTCACGTTGGATCCAAGAAGTATCTACTCCGGCATCTAATTCACCAGCTATTTTTTCCAGATCACTAATTGTAACTAAGTCATGTTCATCTGCAAGTTCTTTTGTCACCATAAAAGCATACGTATTCGCAAAACCATATGTTGGAAACCATTTTTGATCAAACTCAGCAGCAAATCCATCTACAACTAAATTTAATGCTTTTTCAGGATCAGTAACCGGACTTTCTCCTAATTCACCTGTCAAAGAAGTTCCTGTATATTTTATAGCAGCTACATTAGCATCTCCACCTATCAAAGCTTGATGGTTTAAAGAAGATGATCCCAGATTATTTACGATTTGAGCGTCTATATCGATATAATGTTCAGCCATCCCTTCAACAATATAACCTAGGATCTGTTGTTCTGTAGTTGAACCACCGGTAATCGTTATCCCTTCTTCATTAAACCCACCACCTAGACCAGGTAATGAACAACTGCTTAATACTATTGCTGTCATAAAAAGGGCAGCAATTTTTTGAATTTTATTCATAGCTGAAGCCCTCCTATTCATTTCCTTGCATCATTCTAGGTGTTACTTTTTTTTCTAGTTTTCCTAGTCCAAAATCTGTTAACAATGCAAGCATAGTCACCGGAATAGTTCCACCGATAATTAGACTAGGGATAAAAAGATTTAATCCATTAAAGATGAAATCGCCTAACCCCCCAGCACCAATAAAAGATGCTAAAGCTGCCCAAGATATTACATAAACACCGGATAACCGAATTCCTGCCATAATAACTGGTGCAGCTTGGGGCAGCTCAACACGACGAATCATCTGTAGATTGGTCATCCCCATTCCTTTGCCTGCGTCTTTTAAATTAACATCTACTCCGTTCATGCCTATGTAAGTATTTCTCAAAATAGGCAATAATGAATAGATAAACAATGCAGCGATTGCCGGTACCTTCCCAATTCCAAATATAGGGATCATTAGAGCCAACAACGCTAAAGAGGGAACAGTTTGTAGGATAGTAGCTACACCAATAATAAATTTAGCGCTTTTTTCAAACCGCGTTAATGCTATTCCTAAAGGGACAGCTGCGATAACACCTAATATCAATGCAAATGCTGAAATATAAAAATGTTCCCATGTCTTCAGGAGCAAATCAGAGCCATTTGCTGCAAAAAATTCAGCCATTATTTTTTCCTCCTCTATTCATTAAGTTTTTCAGGAGTGGTTGCTTCGAAAAGACTGCCATTTGCCAGTTCTTCTTCTTCGCCCCATATAGTATCATAAACAACATCCACCAATGATGCACGAGTGACCAAACCTATTAAACGATTTTTATCATCTACAACTGCAATATTTTTAAAGCCGCGCTTTAGTATTTTTTGAACTGTATCTCTTAACAGGGTTCCTTCTCGAACAAAGTAAACTTTTTCTACCATAATATCCCCTACGCATGTAGCTCGTTTGCGGTTACGATCAATTCTTTCAATATCTACATATCCTTTTAAGACACCTGAATCGTCCGTAACAAATAATGAATCGACCCGTTTATCTCGCATTAAGCGAATAGCCTCTGAAATAGATTTCCCAGGGGTTACTGAGATTGGATTTTTTATCATAACTTGATCTACAGTTTGTATATTTGATCTAGCTTGGATCAACCGATCTTCTCCAATAAAATCTTCTACAAATTGATTAGCCGGCTCAGCCAATATGTTATCAGGAGTATCGAATTGCACCACACGTCCCTCTTGCATAATCACAATACGATCAGCTAATTTTAAGGCTTCGTCCATATCATGAGTAACAAAAATAAACGTTTTTCCCATCTCTTTTTGCAGCTCTTTTACTAGTTCTTGCAAAGCATCTCTAGTGATAGGATCTAGTGCTCCAAATGGTTCATCCATCAGAATAATATCTTGATCGGCTGCTAAGGCACGAATAACGCCAATTCTTTGTTGTTGACCTCCTGAAAGTTCCGCTGGATAGCGTGACAAAAACTCTTTTGGCAAATCTACTTTTGCAAGCAACCGTTCAGCAGCTTCACGTTGCTTCTCTTCTGGCCATTTTAATAATTTAGGAACAATGACAATATTATCATAGATCGTCATGTGTGGCATTAGACCGATTTGTTGAATAACATAACCTATTTTCCGTCTCAAGCGAACAGGGTCTTTCTCCATAATATCTTCCCCATCAATTAAGATTTGACCTGAAGTTGGTTCGATCATTCTGTTTATCATACGCATCGAAGTTGTTTTTCCACTTCCGCTTGTACCGATGAAAACAATAAACTCTCCATCGTTAAATATAAGGTTGATATTATCGACGGCTTTTTTTCCATTTTTATATACTTTGGAAACATTTTTAAATTCTATCAATCCGTTCACCTCATTATATAATTTCTTTATAATTTCTTTTTTTTGACTGTAATTAATTTTATTATCTCAAATATATTTGATCTATTCAAATTTGATGATTTTTTATCAGTTTTTCTCCTAAAAAAGAGATCTGAACAAGGGGGAGTTGTTCAAATCTCGCTTAAAGTATCGAATTGTAAGTAAAAAATCAAATTAGGCTATTTTTCTATGGCTATTTCATTAGATTTTTACAATATTGGAGAAAATAATCGTGAAAAAGTTTGCTTTAATTTTAACCATTTAGACTGATTATCCAGTATCTCCTGCGTTAACAAGTAACTTTTCTTCATATCTTCGTAGAAAAATTTTTGTTGTTCTTGTGCAACTTTACAATCATAAATAAATACATTCACTTCAAAATTTAGTTTAAAACTTCGAATATCAAAATTTGCTGTACCAATTGAACAAATATCTCCATCAACAACCACTGTTTTAGAATGTAAAAATCCATTGTCATAAATATAAACTTCTGCTCCAACGGCGACCATTGCTGCTGCATAATACATTGTTGCACGATAAATAAACGGGTGATCTGGTTTATTCGGTATCATAATTTTTACGTCGATACCAGACATAACTGCAATTTGGATCGATTCTATTACTGAATCATCAGGAACAAAATAAGGCGTTTGAATAAAAACAGATTCCTTAGCCATACTGATCATTTTGATATAGCCTTTTTTGATTTGTTCAACGTCCGAATCAGGTCCACTCGAAACAACTTGAACATTTGAGTGTCCTTTTTTATCGATCAAAGGAAAGTAGTTCTCTGCATATTCCAATTTATGCTTAGGAACAGCTGCATTCCAATCCATTAAAAAGCGACTCTGAAGAGCTAATACCGAATTACCTTGTATTTTTAAATGAGTATCTCTCCAGTAGCCGAATTTCTTATATTCGCCTAAGTATTCATCTCCCACATTGAAACCACCAGTATACCCAATTTTTCCATCAATAATCACGATTTTACGGTGATTACGATAGTTAAATCGCAAATTAATGATTGGAAGTTTTGATCCAAAAAATGGTTCAGCTTTTCCACCCAATTTTTTCAATGGTTTAAAAAAGTTCGACTTTAGTGATCGAGAGCCTAATGCATCATAAATGACTAAAACATCGACTCCTGCTGCTGCTCTTTCTTCTAACGCTTTAAGGACACGGTTGCCTATCTTATCATTATGGATAATATAATAAATCATATGGATATGGTGTTCAGCTTTAGAAATATCTTCAATCAGAGACTCAAATTTTTTGGCTCCATCAGTAAATAATTCTACTTTATTTCCTTTAGTTAAGATAGATTCATCGCTTTCTAAAAATAAACTAGCCATCTCTTTTGCATTTTCAGTAGCTTGTTTAGCAGACAATAGCTCTTCATCCTCTGCCAGCATATCTTTTTGAGCTTGAACAAGCTCTGGCATTCCAATGTTCTCTTGGGATTTGATATCGAATATTTTTTCACGGGTCAATTTTTTACCTACAAACAGATAAAAAATAAACCCAATCCCTGGCAATAGAAGCAATACAAGCAACCATGCCCAAGTAGCCGCAATATCTCGTTTTTCACGAAATACCGTAATAACAGCAAATATGGTATTTAAAATGAAAAAGCCTGAAAATATGTATATTAGTATGTTCATTGCGTTATTCCTCTCAAACTTCGTTATCGTCTAATCTTACTACTTCACTTTTCTTTTAGCTACTAGAAATTAGCCATTCATCAGACATGCTTTATTAAAAAAGAGATCAGAACTAGTGTCTAATCCCCTTAATAAAAGTATTTAAGTAAATTTATAATTATTTTTTATTTTTTCAAAAATAAAGTTGGCGTAGTTTTAGCTATGATAACTAATACTATACTTGTTGCGATCCCAGTGGCTAGTGCACTTCCTCCATTCGCAATAAAAGAGTACCATATCGGGTTCATGCCTTCTGGAGCATAGCTTCCCCAAAAATAATAACCCGCAACGAAATGCCAGAAAAAACGAGCAATTGTACCAATAATTGTTCCTATTACAATAAATTGATACTGTTTGATCCTATTATTGTTTTCGAAGGCACTATACAAGGGCCTTTTGACGACAGCTGCAAACCCAACAAATGCAAAGGCAATAAAATATTCTATAAATCCTTGCAATGGATGTAAAATACTAGCAGTCCCCATCAGAAAATGTAATATGCCCCAGAGAAATCCTGCTGACGACGCTGCCAAAAAGCCACGTCTAAAAGCAAATAACGTTAATGGGATCATTCCTAAAGAAACAGTAAAACCTGTTCCAATATTTGTTGGAATCATTGACAACACAATGGCTAAAGCAGCAAATATCGTTCCTTCTATCCAAACGCGTAATCGATCATTACTCAAAAAAAACTCCTCCTTAAATGTGTTGAACAGTGCCACACATCAAAGGAGGAGCTCGAATTATTATTTTACAAAACAATATTTCGTCCCCGTCACAATCCCTACGTTCGTACTAACGAACAGGTTCCAAGGGTTAGAATCAATTGATTCAATCTCAGCTTTTTAAGGCACCCCTTTGTGATGGTTGTTCATTCAATTTTCATTACACACATTATGATACGGTTATTGTTTAAAATTGTCAATCATCTCTTTAGCTTATTCTTATTCTATTTTTCAAATTAGTTTATTATGATTTTAGAATAGATAAACTTGTACCCATTTAACTCTTTTACTCTTTTTTTAGTATCCTTAAACCCTGATTTTAAATACATCATTTGTCCACCAATGTTATCATAATCAATCAATAAAATAACCTCATTAATAGAAGAGAAATGTTTTTTTATAAATTCAGGCAATTTTTCCATTGATAATTTTCCATAGCCTCTTTTTTGATAACGCTTATCAACTGAATGGTCTTTTAATAAAATTGCATGAGGATTTGAAGTATAGTTTAAAATGGATTCTCCTATTTGAAGAATAAAAAAACCCACCATTTTATCTTTATCTAAAATCAAAATCGGGTATTTTTTATATTCATGTAAACTTTCCGTCATCCCATCTATTGGTGTCACTGTATAAGGATTTTCTTCTATCACATAATTTTCTATCATAGGAATATCGCCTACAGTCGCCTCTATTAATATAAGTTCTTCTATTCCATTCATCAGTTGACCTCCCCTACCTCGTTATCTCAAATCAAGTTGATTTTTAACAGGACTTTACCTTTCTCCATCCCATTCAGCGTAAAATTCTCTCAAATAATCTTCCATATAAACATGCCTTTTTTCTGCTAGTTGTTCCCCAACAGTTGTATTCATTTCGTCTTTTAATCTTAATAATTTTTCATAAAAATGCATAATGGCAGTATCTTCGCCAGAACGATATTCTTCTATTGTAAGATGGTCACGTGCTTTTTTTGCTGGGTCATGAATCAAACGATTTTTTGACCCAGAATAGGCCATCGTTCGTGCAATCCCAATTGCGCCCATTGCATCTAGACGATCTGCATCTTGAACGATTTTCCCTTCTATAGAAAATAATACTACTTTATTTGTTCCACCCTTATAAGATAGATGAAGAATAATTTCCATTATTTGCTGAGTTTCTTCTTTTGTCAATCGATACTGTGATAGCCAATTTCTAACTTTCTTTTCTCCTTCAGCTTCTGTATCATTTAACTTCCCATCTGCTACATCATGCAAAAGAGCCGCCATTTCACAGACAAAGAGGTTTATGTCTTCTAGTTCGTTTTCAGCTATATTTTTAGCTAGCTTTCTGACACGATCGATATGCCACCAATCATGGCCACTAGCATCATCTTTTAACAGGTGATAGACATATTCTTCGGTATCCTTTATTATTATTTTCTGCACTTTTGTCAACATTGATCCTCTACCTCTTTTCTAACCTTTTAATTACATGAAATAAGTCTATCAATCTCACAAAAAAATCACAAGTTTTATCTTTAACTTCATACCTATCTTTTTTAAGGTAACTCATAAAAAGAGGAATGAAAACGTTTTTTTAAAAAAAGATTACTTTTTTATTAAATGCTCTAAGGTCTATTGCAAAGGCAAAAAAGGGCTACTAAAGCTTATTTTTGAAAATGGTTTTATTTTTTTTTTTATGACATTCGTGTTACACTTACACTTGTATCTAATTTAGAAATGTTTTTTTTAAGAATAATTGATGTTAATTTTTCTTAAAAAAGATTTTTTGAAAAACCACTTTTGACGGTGGTTTGCTAATCAATTTATGTTTCAATTCTATCTTAATCATTTTTGGTTAGTTAATTTGAGATTCATAAATAAAAAATGGGAAGGAGCTGTTATTTTGTCAAAAATAACTATTGAAAATGTAACAAAAGTTTTTGGTAAAAAAACAACGCAAGCCTTAGAACTGTTAGATCAACAGAAATCTAAGCAAGAAATATTTAAAGAAACTGGGGTCACTGTTGGAGTCGATGATGTTAGTTTTACGGTTGAAGAGGGTGAGATTTTTGTTATTATGGGATTATCCGGTAGTGGGAAATCAACTCTTGTTCGAATGTTCAATCGTCTGATTGATCCAACTAAAGGAAATATTTATATAGATAATGAAAACTTATCTACTATGGATAAGAAAGCATTGCGTCAAGTACGAAGAGAAAAAATGAGTATGGTTTTCCAAAATTTTGGTCTTTTCCCTCATCGGACTATTCTAGAAAATACCGAATACGGATTAGAAATTCAAGGTATGGAAAAAGCTGAAAGAGAACAAAAAGCTCAAAAAGCTTTAGATAATGCAGGATTAGGCGATTATAAAGATCAATTCCCTAATCAATTATCCGGTGGAATGCAGCAAAGAGTTGGATTAGCACGTGCTTTAGCTAATGATCCTGAAATTTTATTAATGGACGAAGCGTTCTCAGCATTAGATCCTTTGATACGTCGTGAAATGCAAGATGAATTAATCGAGCTTCAATCCAATGTTAAAAAAACCATTATCTTCATTACTCATGATTTAAATGAAGCTTTAAGAATAGGCGATAAAATTGCCTTAATGAAAGATGGATCAATTGTACAAATTGGTTCACCTGAAGAAATATTAACTCACCCTGCAAATGATTACGTTGAAAAATTCATTGAAGACGTTGATCGTTCTAAAGTATTGACAGCCGAAAATATTATGCAACGTCCAGAG
Organism: Carnobacterium sp. ISL-102; assembly: GCF_018612935.1. Taxonomy (NCBI): domain Bacteria; kingdom Bacillati; phylum Bacillota; class Bacilli; order Lactobacillales; family Carnobacteriaceae; genus Carnobacterium; species Carnobacterium sp. ISL-102. The sequence goes on from NZ_JAGGRF010000003.1 coordinate 328,359, forward strand.
ACTTTAAATATTAAAAATCACGGACCACGCTTTGCACTAGAGCAAATGCGTAAACAAGGAATATCAAGTATGCTAGTTGTAGATAGTCACCGCACTCTTTTAGGCTATATCACAGCTGAAGATGCTTCAGCTGCTCGTAAGAAAAATATTGAAACAATTGATAGTATCCTTAAAGTTGATATCCCCACTGTTACTAGAACAACATCAATGAATGATATCTTTACAGTTATTCATGATTCAACTACACCAGTGGCAGTTGTCGATGAAGGTAAATTAGTTGGTATTATTGTCAGAGGTGCTGTAATAGCCGCTCTTGCAGGAGAAAGTGAGGTCCTTGAAAATGTCTAGTATATTAGATATCATCCCAGAATTACCCGTAGCAGACGGAGTTGAGAACCTTACAGTTTGGTTAACAGATACTTTTGCTTTCTTGTTTGATCCAATCCAAAAATATTCTGAAATTGCAATGGAATTTACAACAGAAACCTTATTATTAGTTCCTCCTATTTTGTTTATTTTGATTATTGCTGCGATTGCTTTCTTTGCTTCAAAGAAAACATTCGGATTAGCTACATTTTCAATAATTGGTCTTTGGTTCATTTATAATCAAGATCTTTGGTCAGACTTAATGAATACCTTGACTTTAGTCTTGGTTGCTAGTTTATTGTCTATTGTTATTGGCGTTCCATTTGGGATTTTGATGGCTAAAAGTAAAATTGCGAATGCAATTATTGCTCCTATTCTTGATTTCATGCAAACAATGCCTGCATTTGTCTATTTAATTCCGGCAGTTGCGTTCTTTGGTATTGGTATGGTCCCAGGAGTGTTCGCTTCTTTAATTTTTGCTATCCCACCCACTGTTCGTTTTACTAACCTTGGGATCAGACAAGTTTCATTTGAGCTAGTTGAAGCTGCTGAATCATTTGGTAGCACCGGCGCTCAAAAATTATTTAAAGTCGAACTGCCTTTAGCTAAATCAACTATTATGGCTGGTATCAACCAGACCGTTATGTTGGCTTTATCAATGGTCGTTATTGCTTCAATGATCGGGGCACCTGGTTTGGGTAGAGAAGTTCTTTCTTCCCTACAACGTGCTCAAGTCGGTACAGGTTTCGTATCTGGTTTAGGTTTAGTTGTCTTGGCGATCATCATTGATCGTCTGACACAAAAATTAAACAAAAAATAATTCGTTCTATTTAACAATCTTTTACTCGGAAATTTGATTTAATTATAAAGGAGAAATTTATCAATTATGAAAAAATTAAACTGGAAATATTTAAGTCTTACAGTAGGTTTAGGATTATCATTAGTTGCTGCAGGTTGCGCAACAGAAGAAACAACAGAAGATGAAGCTACAAACGTTGGTAAAGGACAAGAAATTGAATTAGCTTATGTAGAATGGGATACTGAAGTCGCTTCTACTAACGTTATCGGTAAAGTTTTAGAAAATTTAGGCTATAATGTAACATTGACACCATTAGATAACGCCGTCATGTGGCAAGCCGTAGCTAGTGGCAATGCTGATGCAATGGTAGCTGCTTGGCTGCCTGAAACTCATGGTCCTCAGCTTAATGAATATGGTGACCAAATGGTTAACCTAGGAGTGAACTTAGAAGGTGCAGTACTTGGTTTAGTTGTTCCTAAATATATGGATGCCGATTCTATCGCTGACCTTACTGATGAAGCTGAAAAGGGCATCACAGGTATCGAACCTGGTTCTGGTATCGTTGCTGCAACCCAAACAGCATTAGAAATTTACCCTAACTTGAGTGATTGGGAAATTAAAACTTCTTCATCTGGCGCGATGGCTATTGAGTTAGGCCAAGCTATAAAAAATGAAGAAGAAATTGTCATCACTGGTTGGTCTCCACATTGGATGTTTGCCACTTATGATTTGAAATATCTTGAAGATCCTGAAGGTGCATTTGGTGGAGAAGAAACAATCAATACTATGGCACGTGAGGGTTTAGAAGAAGATATGCCTGAAGCTTACCAAGTATTGGATCAATTTAACTGGACTTCTGAAGAAGTGGAAAGCCTTATGTTAGTTATTTCTGAAGGTGAAGATCCTGAAGATGCAGCAGAAACTTGGATTGAAGAAAATCCAGACCGTGTCGCTGAATGGACTGAAGGCGTAATAAAATAATCGTTTTATTCTATCTAAAATAATCTTACTAAAAGATTTAATTTAAATATAAAGGAGAGATTTATCAATTATGAAAAAATTAAACTGGAAATATTTAGGGCTTACAGCAGGTCTAGGTTTGTCATTAGTTGCTGCAGGTTGCGCAACAGAAGAAACTGCCGATGATGAAGCTACAAACGTTGGTAATGGCCAAGAAATTGATTTAGCTTATGTAGAATGGGATAGTGAAGTTGCTTCTACTAACGTTATCGGTAAAGTTTTAGAAAACTTAGGCTATGACGTATCATTGACACCATTAGATAACGCTGTTATGTGGCAAGCCGTATCTAGTGGCGATGCTGATGCAATGGTAGCTGCTTGGCTACCTGAAACTCATGGTTCTCAATTTGAAGAGTATGGCGATCAAGTGGTTGACTTAGGCTCGAACTTAGAAGGCGCAAAAGTTGGTTTAGTTGTTCCTGAATATATGGATGTCGATTCTATCGCTGACCTTGCTGATGAAGCTGAAATGACCATCACAGGTATCGAACCTGGTGCTGGTGTCGTTGCCGCAACTGAAACAGCGTTAGAAACTTACCCTAACTTGAGTGATTGGAACCTTAAAACTTCTTCATCTGGTGCAATGACTGTTGAATTAGGTCAAGCTATTAAAAATGAAGAAGAAATTATCATTACCGGCTGGTCTCCACATTGGATGTTCGCCACTTATGACTTGAAATATCTTGAAGATCCTGAAGGTGCATTTGGTGGAGAAGAAACAATCAACACTATGGCTCGTAAAGGCTTAGAAGAAGATCTACCTGAAGCTTATCAAGTATTAGATCAATTTAATTGGACTACTGAAGAAATGGAAAGCATTATGCTAGCTATTTCTGAAGGTGAAGATCCTGAAGATGCAGCAGAAGCTTGGATTGAAGAGAATCCAGACCGTGTCGCTGAATGGACTGAAGGCGTAACAAAATAATCTTTCATTAAACACAGTTAAAGAGCATTCACATTTTGTGAGTGCTCTTTTTTCTGCCATCTAACAAAAAAACTCTCATTTCCTTTAAAAGGAAATGAGAGTTTTTTAGTCTAATTAATTTCTACGGTTACGTGAACTTGTTTCCATAATAATTGGTAGAATAACTGGACGTCTACGTGTTTGTTCAAAAAGATGTTTATTTAAAGCATCTCTAATTTCTTGCTTGAGACGACTCCATTCAAATTCTTTTCGGTTTAAATTCTCTTCGACTACTTTTCTAATAATCTCATTGCTTTGATTGACTAAATCAGTATTGTCTTTAACATATACAAACCCTCTAGTCATAACTTCAGGACCTGAGATAATTTTACTCTTTCTGCGATTAATAGTAACTACCGCTACGAATATACCATCTTCTGATAGCAATTTGCGATCGCGTAAAACAATATTTCCAATATCGCCTATTCCAATACCATCGACCATCGTATTACCAACAGTCACTTGACCTGCTACATGCATACGGTTATTTTTGTATTCCATGATGTCGCCTTTACCTGGAATAAAGATATTTTTGTATGACATTCCTACTTCATGTGCAAGTTTTGCGTGTGCAGAAAGCATACGATATTGTCCTTGAACCGGAATGAAATAAGTTGGTTTGATCAAGTTGATCATTAATTTTAAATCATTAGGAGTAGCATGACCAGAAGCTTTCAAATTATCTGAAATATGTTTTACCGTTCCGCCTGCTCGATAAATCAAGTTTTCTGTTTGGGCAACGGTTACTTCCATTGCAGTTGATGGGCTTGTTACGATATAAACTAAGTCGCCCTCTTTTATATTCACTTGAGTGTGCTTCCCTTTCGCCATGCGCGATAATGTCTTAATAGGCTCACCCGTAGCTCCTGTTTCCAAAACAACTATCTGTTGATCATCGTATTTTTCAATGTCTGCTATTGGGACGATTAAATCTTCACTTGGCAATTGAAGTTTATTCAACTGCATTGCAATTTGAACGATTTTTTCAAGATTACTCCCAGTGATAAAAATCTTTTTATGCGATTTTTGAGCAGCGTCTAATACTTGTTGAATACGCAAAATATTGCTCGCTACGCTTGCAACAATGATACGGCCGTTAGCATTTTGGAATGTATCCAATACTTCTTCTGCTACTTTCAAATCACTTATATTCTCAATCGGACTTTCAGCTTCGCTTGAATCGCTTAATAATGCTAAAACATTGTCTTTTCCGATATCAGCAATACGGGATAAATTACTTTGGTACATTGGTTTAGCACTTTGGTCGAATTTAAAATCGCCTGTATAAACGATGCTTCCTTCAGTTGTTTTAAGAGCTATCCCAACAGAATCAGGAATAGTATGGGTTGTTCTGAAGAAACTGGCAATTACATCACCAAATTCTATCTCAGTATTTTCATCAATAATGTGGTAGTCATCAAATGTACTCACTTGACTATCTTTTTCAACAAATAACTTTGCAAATGCTATCGTTAGTTCAGTTCCAAATACGGGAACATCAAATTTTTGAAGGAAATAAGGCAATGCTCCAATTGCGTCTTCATGTCCATGTGTTAGAAATACTCCAGTAACACGATTTCTATTTTCTTCTAAATAACTAAAGTCAGGAATGACTACATCTATTCCTAGTAATTCTGTTTCAGGATACATCAATCCACAGTCTAAAACGAATATGTCTTCGTCCACTTCAACAGCATACATATTTTTTCCATTTTCGCGCACGCCACCTAGTGGGATAATTTTTATTGTACTCATTTCTTCACCTCTTTTACTTTCAATTTATTATTTTTATTTTTTTAAATTTAATGCTTTCAATATAACTTCTTCTTCTTCTTTCGTACAAGCCACTAATGGCAATCTTACACCGCCTACATTAATTCCTAAATGATTTAGTACCAATTTAACCGGTGCCGGAGAGGGGACGCTGAACAAACTATTCATTTTTGGAACCAAATCACGGTGTATCTGTGCCGCTTCAGCCAAAGAACCTGTTTCTAAAAAATCGTACATTTTAGAGATTTCATTCCCTAAAACATGACTAGCTACAGAAATCACACCAGTAGCCCCTATACATTTTGCAGGAAAAGCATTTCCATCTTCACCAGTATAGACTAAGAAATCTTCAGAAGTTCTTTTGATTTCTTCACTTACAGCATCTAGACCTAAACATTCTTTCACACCAATGATATTTTTAATAGTGGAAAGTTTGATCGTCGTCTCAGGATCAATAGACACACTCGTACGACCAGGAACATTATAAATAATGATTGGTAGGGTTGTACTAGCCGCCACCGCTTCAAAATGAGCGTATAAACCAGCTTGATTGGGTTTGCTGTAATAAGGAACCACTACTAGTGCTGCATCGATGCCAGCAATGTTTTCAACCTCTTTTGTAAAAGCAATCGTTTCAGCCGTATTAAATGATCCTGTACCGGCAATGATTGGAACACGTCCTGCTGTTAGTTCAACTGTTTTACGATATAATGCTACTTTTTCCTCATGAGCTAGTGTAGGAGATTCACCAGTTGTTCCTCCCACAACTAGTCCTTCGGTTCCATTTTCAAGCAAGAAATCGATCAATTTTTCTAATTTCCCATAATCAACCGATCCTTGTTCATCAAATGGAGTTGTCATAGCTGTTATAATGCGAGCTTTTTTTAAATCCATTAAAATCACCCTTCGTTTTAAATTTAACTTTTTTAGTTTCTTTCTTTGATCAATCCTAGTTTGTATAAACTTTCAGCTATTTGAACAGAATTCCAAGCTGCACCCTTTAATAAATTATCAGAAACGATCCACATATGATAACCTTTGTCTTCATCTCTATCTTTTCGTATTCTTCCAACAAAAGTTTCTTTCTTTCCTTCTGCTTCCAAGGCTGTTGGATAAATTTGGTTAGCTGGATCATCTTGAAGCACTACACCAGGAGCATTTCTCAAAATTTCTTGGATAGCCGTTACGCTAGTTCCATCTTCTTTCACTTCAATGTATACGGATTCTGAGTGCCCTGAAACAACTGGAATACGAACACATGTTGCAGAAACTTTTATTTTGTCATCACCCATAATTTTTTTCGTTTCATTGATCATTTTTAATTCTTCAAATGTATAGCCATCTTCAGCAAATAAATCAATTTGAGGTAAAGCATTAAAAGCAATTGGAAAATGTTTTTTATCCCCGCCCGATGGTAAAATAGCTGCTTCATATGGTTCACCATTTAGCATGTGTTGTGCTTGCTCTTTCATTTCGTTAATCGCATAGATACCTGCCCCGCTGACTGCTTGATAAGTCGAAACGATTATACGGTCTAATCCATATTGCTTACGAATAGGTTCTAATGCAACCATTAATTGTATAGTAGAACAGTTTGGATTAGCTATGATCCCTTTGTGAGAACGGATAACCTCTTCGTTTACTTCTGGAACGACTAAAGGAACATCTGGATCCATTCTATATGCGCTTGTATTATCGATGACAACTGCACCGCATTTTATAGCTTCAGGAGCAAATTGTTTTGAAATTGATCCGCCCGCACTAAATAATGCAATATCAACATTTTCAAAAGATTTAGCTGTTGTTTCTTGAATTTCTACTTCTTTACCCTTAAAAAGCAACTTTTTTCCAGCAGATCTTTTAGAAGCTAAAAATTTCACACTTTTTATTGGAAAAGTAGCTTGTTCCAACATTTGAATCATTTTTGTTCCTACCGCTCCAGTTGCTCCCACAACTGCAATCGTATATCCATTCATTTTTTATCTCTCCTACTACAATTTTCTTTTTTTAATCTTATCTATTAACCACATGTACTCCCAATATATATTTTAGCACAATTTCAAAGGAATTTATACAAATGTAGATTATTCGCTCTTTTTTGTTTTATTTATCTAACGAATAAAACAAAATTATGCTACACTTTTTTACATACTCTCATTTAAATAAATTTGAAAGGAGCATTTATGAAGTCTAGATACAAAATTTTAATTGCTAGTTTAGTTCTGTTAGTGCTGATTCTTTTAGGTGGTTTATTTTTAGTGCACAATAAGACTTACCAGCCTGTAAGTGAAGCTTTAAAAGAAGCTCGATCTACCAATCAATACACAGTCAAGGAAACGCAAGAATCGATTATTTTTTACCCATTGAATGATCAACAGGAAACTTCTATCCTATTTTACCAAGGAGGTCTAGTAGAAGAAAAAAGTTATAGCACGATTGCGGCTAAGCTTGCTGCGAAAGGTTATCCTGTTTACTTAGTTAAACATACATTGAACCTTGCTGTTACCGATAAAAATAAAGCGAGTGCTATTATCGCTGAAGAAAAAATCGAAAACTATGTTATAGGTGGCCATTCCTTAGGTGGTGTCATGGCTAGCCAGTTTGCAAATCAATCAAGTTCTAAACAATTAAAGGGTGTTTTTTTATTGGCCAGCTACACCGATGAAAAAAATCGGCTAGATGATCTGCCTATATCAGTTATCTCGATTATTGGTTCTAATGATGGACTGATTGATAATGAGGCTTATCAATCAGGGAAAGATTACTTACCTGACTCCACTTTGTTTCATACTATTAAAGGCGGAAACCATGCCGGATTTGGTGATTATGGAAACCAAGAAGGCGATAAACCTGCCAGCATCTTACCTGAAGAACAGCAAGAAGAAACTGTTAAACTATTAACGGAATGGCTAAGATCAATCGAAGTAAACTAAATCAAAAGAAAAGAGCCCAATTTTTTCAAATTGAGCTCTTTTTTCTATTTACTTTTTTATTTTTCTTCACTTTCCAATAACACTTTACGAGAAAGATTGATTCTTCCTTGTTTATCGATTTCAATAACTTTAACATCAAATTGATCGCCTAGAGAGATAATATCTTCGACTTTGGCAACACGTTCATTTGCTAATTCAGAAATATGGACTAATCCATCTTTTCCTTTAGCAATCTCAATAAATGCTCCAAATTTTTCAATTCGTTTCACTTTTCCTGAGTAAACTTTTCCAACTTCAATGTCTTTTGTCAATTCCTCAATAATTTCTTTGGCACGTTTGATCATTGATGCATCTTCAGATGCAATACTGATATTTCCTTCTTGGTCTATATCAATTTTAACGCCGGTTTCATCAATGATTGAATTGATTTGATCGCCACCGCGGCCAATAACAACTTTGATTTTTTCAGGTTTGATTTGCATCATTTCAATTTTAGGAGCATATGCACTTAATTCTTCATGCGGCTCAGCAATTGTAGACGTCAATTCATTCAGAATTTCCATTCTAGCTTTTTTAGCCTGAGTTAATGCTTCTTCTAAAATTTGTTCCGTGATACCTTCAATTTTGATGTCCATTTGAAGAGCAGTAATTCCCTTGCTTGTACCCGCTACTTTAAAGTCCATATCGCCTAAGTGATCTTCTAATCCTTGAATATCAGTTAAGACAGTATAATTTTCGCCCTCTTTAACAAGACCCATTGCGATTCCAGCTACAGGAGCCTTGATTGGTACACCAGCATCCATTAAAGCTAATGTTCCGGCACAAATACTTGCTTGCGATGAAGAACCGTTTGATTCAAGAACTTCAGCAACTAAGCGAATCATGTAAGGGAAATCTTCTTCACTTGGAATGACTTGTGATAAAGCGCGTTCTCCTAATGCTCCATGTCCAATTTCTCTACGACCTGGTCCACGTGCGGGGCCGGTACTTCCAACAGAATACTGTGGAAAATTGTAATGATGGATAAATCGTTTGCTGTTTTCAACTCCAAGACCATCAATAATTTGATGTTCGCCTAATGGAGCTAGAGTTGCTATAGACAAGGCTTGCGTTTGTCCACGTGTGAACAAACCGGATCCATGTGCTCTTGGTAAAAGCCCAATTTCTGAAGCTAAAGAACGGATTTCATCGATTTTACGACCATCTGGTCTGATTTTATCGACTGTAATCAAACGGCGCACTTCATTTTTTTCCATGTCTTCAACAATTTGTTTTACTTCTTTATTGATCCGTTTAATTTCAGCATTTTCTTGATATTTATCTTCATAAAAAGCCTTTGCTTCGTCTTTAGTATCTTCAATATTTTCTTCACGAGCTAATTTTTCTTCTGTTTGGATAGCTGCTACCATCTTAGCTTGAAAAGCGTCATTTACTTCTTTTTCTAACTCTTCATCGATCTGCAACAATTGGATAACCATTTTTTCTTTCCCAACAACAGCTACAATTTCCTCTTGGAAAGCAACTAATTCTTGGATTGCTCTATGCCCAAACATCAAAGCACCTAACATATCTTCTTCAGAAACTTCAGCGGCTCCACTTTCAACCATATTAATGGCTTCTTTTGTGCCTGCAACAGTTAAATGAATGTCAGATAATGCTTCTTGCTCAACAGTTGGATTGATAATGTATTCTCCGTCTACGCGACCTACATCAACACTTGCAATAGGGCCATTAAACGGAATGTCAGAAATAGCAAGAGACAAAGAAGAACCAAACATTGCTGAAAAGGTTGGTGAACAATTGCGGTCTACTGACATGACTGTATTCGTGATTTGAACTTCATTACGAAATCCTTCTGCAAACATTGGACGAATTGGACGGTCAATTAATCGAGCCGTTAAAGTAGCATTTTCACTTGGACGCGCTTCTCTTTTAATGAACCCACCTGGGATTTTACCAATTGAATACATTTTTTCATCGTAATTTACAGTCAAAGGAAAGAAATCAACATCTTTCGCTTTTTTACTAGCTACTGCTGCAGTTAACACGACAGTATCGTCATAACGAATCAAAGTCGCTCCATTAGCTTGTTTTGCTAATTGCCCAACCTCAACTGTTAATGTACGTCCTGCCCATTCTTTAGTAAAAACTTGTTTCTCTGTCATTGTGTGCATTTCTCCTTTTTTTGAAGCTTTTATTCGTTTTTTCCAAACAGACTACTAAACAAATGTCAAAATTCAATTTCATTTAAATACTCACATTTGTATAGTAGGATGGACAACAAAATAAAAAGCTTTTTCTTTTACAAACAAAATGAAGCGAGATTCCTTAGAACCTCGCTTCTAAATAGACTACGAAAAATTAACGACGTAGACCTAATCTTTGAATCAATTCACGGTAACGAGTAATATCTTTATTGCGTAAGTACGCAAGCAAGTTACGACGGTGACCAATTTTTTTCATAAGTCCACGATAAGAATGGTGGTCTTTTTTGTGAACACGTGCATGTTCGTTTAAGTGGTTGATCTCAGCTGTTAATACAGCAACTTGTACTTCGGGAGAACCTGTGTCTCCTTCATGAATTGCGTATTCCTTGATGATCTCATTTTTGCGTTCTTTAGAAATTGACATTTCTAAACACCTCTTTCCTCAATTTTTCCTCTTACTGAGTAGACGTTGGTGATTCGTTTTACCAAGTAGAAGGTCTGTGCTTAATACACTCTTAAATTTTACTAGAATTTATAGTAAAATGCAAGTTTTTATTTGATAGATTATTTTATTTCAATTTATATTGAGCTGTTATTTCTAATACCATATCTCTCAAATTAGCCGCTTTTTCAAAGTTTAATTCTTTTGCAGCTAGTTTCATTTCTATTTCTAAACCGTCGATCACTTCTAATCGCTGTGCTCTAGTCATTTTAGCGATATTCTCGATACCTGATGCTCCGTCTTCTTTTCCTTTTATTACAGAGGTGATTGAAATCAAATCGCGAATATCTTTGATGATTGTTTTAGGAGTAATACCATATTTTTCGTTATACTCTTTTTGCGTTTCACGACGTCTTTCCGTTTCTGACATGGCTGCACGCATGGAGTCGGTAATTCGATCTGCATACATAATAACTCTCCCGTTTTCATTACGTGCAGCCCGTCCGATAGTCTGAACAAGTGCGCGTTCGCTTCTCAAGAATCCTTCTTTATCCGCGTCTAGAATAATAACCAATGATACTTCTGGTACGTCGATACCTTCACGCAGTAAGTTGATACCGATCAACACATCATATACGCCTAAACGTAGATTTCGAATGATTTCTGTTCGTTCAAGCGTTTTTATTTCACTGTGGAGATAAGCAACTTTGATTCCTACTTCTTTTAAGTAGTCCGTCAGATCTTCTGACATTTTTTTAGTTAAGGTCGTTATAAAGACACGCTCATTCTTTTCAGAACGCTCATTTATCTCATCAATTAAATCATCAATTTGCCCTTTGATTGGACGTACTTCTATGATTGGATCGAGCAATCCTGTTGGACGAATGATTTGTTCGATCACTTCTGGAGCTCTTTCCAATTCATATGGTCCCGGCGTTGCTGAAATGTACATAATTTGATTGACGTGTTTCTCAAACTCTTCCAAGCGAAGCGGTCTATTATCTAAGGCACTTGGTAGTCTGAACCCATATTCAATTAATTGCTCTTTTCTAGCTCTATCGCCATTGTACATTCCTCTAATTTGAGACATGGTGATATGAGACTCATCTATCACGATTAGAAAATCATCTGGAAAGAAATCAATTAGTGTATAAGGTGCTTCTCCAGGTTTACGACCATCCATGTGCCTAGAATAATTTTCAATACCTGAACAATAACCCATTTCTAATAGCATTTCCAAATCATAATTTGTCCGTTGCTCTAACCGTTGTGCTTCAATTAATTTATCTTCAGCACGAAGAACCTTTAATCGTTGTTCTAGTTCTTCTTGAATATTTTTAATAGCTGACCTTGTTTGTTCATCATTGGCTACAAAGTGAGTCGCTGGAAAGATAGGGACATGTTGAACATCAGCTTTAACTTCGCCTGTTAACACATCTACTTCTCTGATACGATCGATTTCATCACCAAAGAACTCTACACGTATCGCTTCGCTGTCACGCGATGCTAAGAATATTTCTACTACGTCTCCTCTAACACGGAATCGTCCACGCTGAAAATCGATATCATTGCGCTCAAATTGCATATCAACTAAGCGACGCAACATTTCATCTCGGTTCATTTCAGTACCTACACGTAAAGAAAGCACATGGTCTCGGTAATCTTTTGGATTGACCAAACCATAAATACACGAAACTGAAGCAACTACAATAACATCTCTTCTTTCTAATAAAGAACTTGTAGCAGAATGACGTAATTTATCTATCTCATCATTGACACTTGATTCTTTCTCAATAAAGGTATCACTTGAAGGAACATAGGCCTCTGGTTGATAGTAATCATAGTAACTAACAAAATATTCTACAGCATTATCGGGGAAAAACTCTTTGAATTCTCCATATAATTGACCTGCTAAAGTTTTGTTATGTGCAATAACTAAAGTTGGTCTATTTACTTCTTTGATTACATTTGAGACCGTAAATGTTTTCCCAGTTCCTGTGGCACCTAATAAAGTTTGTTCTTTCTCACCTTTTTCGAGACCGGCAATTAACTTTTTGATTGCTTCTGGCTGATCACCACTAGGCTGGTATTTAGAAACCAGTTCAAATTGGTCTTTTGGCATTTTACGTACCTCCTTGCTCTTCTATTAAATCTAAAACGCATCCTAACTAATGTAAAACACATCATTTTTAATTCTACCCTATTATCTTATCATTGAACATGTGTTCTTACAACTAATTAGCTAAAGGTTACATAAGTAATTGAAAAATTTATGTTAATTACTATCGGAAACTCGAGCAGCTTCTTCATTCAGTTAACGGATCGTGGTAGTACCCTAAATACTACAGCCTTTCTTTTGATGCTCGAAATACCCAAAATAAAAAAAGCAGTAAGGCCTGACTAATCAGGACCTTACTACTTTTTTTATGACTCTTTATAACAATGACCTCTTATTTAGCTAATTTAGCAGATAAACGAGATTTGTCACGGTTAGCTTTATTTTTATGAATCAATCCTTTAGATGCAGCCATGTCAATTGATTTGATTGCTTCTTTAAGTAATTGTTCAGAGTTTTCGTTACCTGCTTCAATAGCTTGAACGTATTTTTTTATAGCAGTACGCATTGAACTTTTTTGAACGTTGTTTTGTGCAGCTGATTTCTCAGAAGTACGAACACGTTTGATTGCAGCTTCGATGTTTGGCATTTGATTCACCCCACTTTCAATTATTTACAACTTAAAATAGTTTATTCCAGTTGTTTCAACAAACTCAATTATACATAAAGATATCTCTCAATGCAATAAAAATGTGTAAAGTTTTTTTACTTGATAGCTATAGCATCTTAAATTCCTATATCTATGTTCTTTTACTGACCTTTTTTTGAGCATACTGCAGAACAAATAGTTCAAACTGCATTTCTTTATCGCCTTTTCCTGTTTTCAAACGATACTCAGCATCAATTAATCCGTTATAAGCTTCAACTAGTGCGTATTCCTCGATTTTCCTCATCTGCTGAACAGCTAGTTTCACACGGTAAGGATGCGTTTTTAACTGTTTAGCAATATCTCCTTGCTGGTAGCCTTTTTTTTCTAAAATTTTAACTTGGATCAACAATCGAAATTGAGAAGTCATGATTGCATTTATTTTTATTGGGTCTTCTTTTTGCAACAACAGGTCTTGATATAAGTTAAGCGCTTGTCCTACATTTTTTTTCAAGACATATTCATTTAACGCAAAAATATTTTGTTCTAGCGATTTAGCTACTAATTCTTGAACAGCTTCTTTTGTAATAAATTTAGTGTCCTGTGCATAAAGAAAAAGTTTCGGTAACTCTCCCATCGCTACCGATAATTTAGCATCCGTTAATTGAATAAATAATTCAAACGCTTCTGGAGAATAACGGTACTCTTCATTTGCAATCGTATCCTTGAGATATTTGCGCATCTCTTTTTCTGACAAGGCATTAACTTCGAGTATTGTGGCTGTTTTTTTTAGTAATTTAGTTATTTTTTTACGCTCATCTAATTTTTCATATGGAGCAAAGAATACAAGTGTGGTTGACTCAGAAGGATGAGTTAAGTAATTCTCTAACCATTTCAAATCATGCTCTAACTTTGATTTTGTTTTTTCCCCTGTTAAGAAAAAAGGTCTATCCACGAAGACAACGCGACGTTCGCCAAAAAATGGAATAGATTCTGCATCTTCTAAGGCTGTGCCGATAGATATTTCTTCCATATCGTATGCACCATAGTTCAGTTCTATTTCTTCTGTGTTTAATAAAGAATCAAGTAGCGTTTTCCTAGCTACATTTGCTAAGTACGACTCTGTTCCTAGTACCACATAAATACGGGCAATAGTCCCGTTTTTTATCTTTGCTAATTCTGATACAAAGTTCACTCTGTTCCACCGCTTTCTTGTATTCTCTCTATGGTACAAAGCATTAAATTATTTTGCAAGACTATTAATGAATTATTTTAGAATCGTTTGAAAATCTTTTTCTATCATACCACTTAAACGATTTGAATACGTATACCTAAAACTGCCCTGTAAGTCTGTTCGGTAAACAATCGTATTCAAATCAGCCATTCGTTCTAATACCTCGCCATTAGGGTGATTGTAGCGGTTGTTTAATCCGCATGAAATTAATGCTATTTTGGGTTTCATTTGTTGGATAAATTGCTCGCTAGTCGATGTTTGGCTTCCATGGTGTGCAACCTTTAGAATATCTACCCTTAAGTTGGGATAGAAAGCTGCTAATTCTGCTTCTCCTGCTTCTTCAATGTCTCCAGTAAACAACCAATAGTAGCTTCCTATTTCTCCATACAGCACTAATGAATCATTGTTTCCGCCTTCTCCAGCTTTTACTGGCCATAATACTGCTAAAGATGGACCAAAAAGTTGCTTTTTCGTATTTTCAGCCGTAATTGCCCTTAGTTGTGTTTCATTTCTTTCTAACGTTTGTGCTACATCATGAAATAACTGTTTTTTTGTTGTACCTACAGGGAAAATCAGTTCTTTCACTTCAATATTCTGAGCTAATTCTTTTAATTCACCCATATGATCTTCGTCACTGTGCGTAATAAAAACTTGATCTAATTGTGTTAAACCTAAAGATTTGATAACAGGTATCAAAACACGGCTTGCCACAGTTGACTGATTCTTTCTTATTTGCCATTCTTCTTTTTCAAATGCTATTGTCCCACCTGTGTCAATCAAATAGACACCAGCCCCAAAAGGCTCCTTGATTAAAATAGCATCTCCTTGACCAACATCTAGTAAGAGAACTTCTCCAAAAGGATTATATTTTTGGTAATAAATAAAAACAGTAAAAACAAGGGTCAGCAAAATAATTGACCGTTTTATTTTTTTTTGCTCTTCTAATGCTATAAGAAAAATAATCAGTACAACTATTACCAAAATGAATAGACCAGCGGGAACTTTCCCTGTAACGAAAGTTCCATATGGGAAGAGCTTGATTTTTAAAACCAACCATTCAATTATCCTCAATAGACCTTCTGTTACCCTTATAAGAAAATAAAAGCATTGCGTTCCTGACAGTGGATAGGAACTAATAAAAAGTACAATGATCAAAGGCATAATGATCCAAGTAAATAAAGGAACAAAAATCAAATTTGTAAGCATTCCTAGCCATGAAAATTCAAAGAAATGAAAACTGAGAATTGGAATCGAAATAAGAGTCAAAATAAAAGAAATACGCAAACTGTTTACACTATTGAATTTTGATTGATTAAATAAAGAGTTTGAAAATAGAATCAATGTTAAACTCAGTAAATAGCTCAATTGAAAGCCGATAGAAAAAATTTGATAAGGATCTATCCAAAGACCGATAATTAACGTCCATGACCATGCATCAAGACCAGAAATAGGTTTTCCAAGGCGTGAACTAGTTTGACTGATCAAACTCATCACAATAGCTCTAAATATACTTGTTCCCCAGTAAGTTAAACTTCCATATATGGGTAGAAAAAACAATAAAAATAAATACGTTTTCTCTCGAGTAACACCAATCCGCCAGAGAATATACGTTAATCCTGCTATGAAAAATTGGATGTGCAGACCAGAAATACTCAACAAATGAATAATGCCAATTTGTTTATACCCATTCATCACTTGATCGTCAATAGAACTAGTATCAGCAAATAGAAGTGTTTTGATATAACTTGAGACCATAACTGTTGTTTCTTTTTCAATATGAGCTAAAATAGTTTGTCTCATGTTTTTTAAATTCAGTTTATCAAAAAAAAAGTTTTTCTGGATTTCAGAACGAGTGTCGATTGTTTCAGCCTGTAATGTCCAATGAATTTTATTTTGGTACAAATAACTTTGGTAATCAAATTGATTTAAGTTTCTATTTTTTTCAGGCTTACTTAATGAACCCGTCACTATAAAATCCTCTACTTTTCGTTGCTTCTCCCAACTGTTTTTTTCTGCTTCAGTAGATAGGCGATAAAAAACAACGATTTTTTCAGAAAGATTAACTTTTTCTCCAGATTCTTTAACTCTACCGTAAAATTGAAGTTGATCTCCATCGATCTTCAACTTATTTGGATCAAGTTCAATCAAAAATGATTGTTCCTCTGCTAGAAGGTTCGTTTGGTTGTTATCTTTTTCTAATCCTACCAAAAAAATTGTTACAATCATTAGTAAACAAGAATAAATAATTATATTTTTTTTACGTGTACATACCAATCGAATCAGCCAAAAAAAAAGCAATAAAAACCCTAACCAATGAGTCTTTAACATAATAATAGTACACAATAAACAAGAAATGGCTGGAAAAAGGACATATCCTTTCAACTATTGAATAGGTGTGTGTCCATCACTACGGCTTAAACTAGCTTGGATATTGGTATTGAAATCTAGTTGTTGGAAAAAATCTTTTGGAAGTGCGACTTTTTGACATTGAACATGGGCTTGTTCAATCAACTTCACTGCATAAGCGTTGTTATGGTAATCCTCTAAATAATTTATTTTTGCTATGCCGGCTTGGATAATCATTTTTGTGCACTGCAAGCAAGGAAAATGAGTAACATATATTTCAGCACCTTGAGTTTGTGCTCCAAATTTTGCACATTGAAGAATCGCATTCATTTCAGCATGAATAGTTCGCAGACAATGGCCATCAACTACATAACAGCCTTCATCTATGCAGTGTACATCTCCGCTGACTGACCCATTGTAGCCTCCTGCAATGATCCTTTTTTCTCTTACAATTGTTGCTCCAACAGTTAAACGAGTACATGTACTTCGTAAAGACAGCAATAAGCTTTGAGACATAAAATATTGATCCCAAGGTATGCGTTCCGCCATATTCATCCTCCTACTAATTTATCTGTTTAATTTTTTTATTTTACCTATTTTCTCAAGTATACAAAAGGCCGTTAAGACTTTCAACACTTCATTTTTAACCGTTGCATTCTTTAATCATTGCCCACTGTTACGCTCGCTTTTAATGCTTCAAAAGTTTTTTCACCAATGCCGGACACATTTTTCAAGTCTTCAATTGTCTGAAAAGAACCATTTTCTTGTCTATAGTTCACAATTTGTTCTGCTTTTTTCTCTCCTATCCCCGATAGTTGCTGCAACTGAATTGCGTCTGCAAGGTTGATGTTCACTTTTGCAGAATTTGTCATTTCCTCTGTATTTTCAGTTACTGTAACAATGTTTGCTTCCAGTGAAGGTGCGGAAGTTTCTTGGACTGTTTCCTCTGTTCTAGCTTCTCCGATCTCCGGAATAAATATAACCATCTGGTCTGTTAATTTTAACGACAAGTTTACTGGTTTTTGATCAGCCTTATCACTAAAACCTCCAGCTAAATTAACGGCATCAATTAGGCGCATGTCATTTGTCACTTCATACACTCCCGGAAGATAAACTGCACCTTTGACGTCCACATAAATTTTTTCTGTTTGGCTTGTTGAACTTTGAGCTATTTGATTCAGTTCTATTGAACTCTGACTCTGACTTTCACTTTCCAAATAACTCATCATAGTTGAGGGTTCTTTTACTGAATTTGCATCTTTAAAAAATAGAAAACTAATGCCAACTATACTTAGGATCAGGCAGCCAAGTATACCTATTTCAATAAATAAACGTTGCTTTATTAACCACTCTTTGCCAGTTTTCAACATCTCCTTAAACTCCTTTTTGAGTTCTTCTAAATCTAATATACGTAAAAAATATTTTTTCCATTTAACCAATCACTTTAATTGATTTTTGAGTTTTTAATATAGTCAAATAGGTTGGATGATCATTAGTTAAATGGCACTACGCCATTTATTGGCAAATAAACAAAAATCTATTTTTTTTAACAGCAAAAAAAGGGCTAAGACATTTTTGTCCTAACCCTCTTTCCTATTCTAGAATCGATTTGTTTCATTTAACCGACTATAATTTTTCTAAATAATCAATTGCATCTTGGAATGTTTTAACAGGTATAATTTTCATTTCTGTATCAATTTCTTTTGCTGCTTTAAGTGCTTCTTGATAATTAGAGGTCATTTCAGGATAATTAGCTTGTATTACTGGATCAATAGTGTCGTCTGGAGCAAAAAATATTGTTGCTCCTTCATCACTAGCCGCAACAACCTTTTTATCGATCCCACCTATCCGGCCAATCGTCCCATCTGATTCTATCGTTCCAGTACCAGCAATTTCGTTCCCCTCGCGCAGATTTTTGTCGACCAATTGCGTATAAATCTGTAGAGCAAACATAAAGCCAGCAGATGGACCACCAATTTCTCCAGCATTTATAGCTACCGGAATATCGGTTTTAATTGAGGTATTATCTACTAAAGAGATACCTAGACCTGCTTTTTTAGTTTCTTTCATTTCCATTAGTTTATCGGAAGTCGTTTGTTTTTCGCCGTTACGCTCATAGGCTACTTCGATTATTTGACCAACCTTTTGTTGTTGCACGTATTCGATAAATTCAACTGAACTATCAAAAGACTGTCCATCAATAGAAAGAATCGTATCCCCGATTTCTAACTTCCCGTCAAAATTAGAACCTTCTAAGACAGACATGATATAAACGCCATTATACGTCAATTGATAGCTTTTTCCAGCTGCATCATACGCCATTTCAACAGCCGAATTAATTGAACTGGTCATGTAATAATTTTGTAGATTTGTATACTCTGCATCAGAAGTACCCGTACCAAAAAGTTTTTCTTTAGTCAGTCCTTCATGAAAAGGCATGTACTTCATAAAATATGTCAGAGGAGTAGCTCTTCGAATAGCAACAGTGGTCAACATAAAATAACCTTCTTCTTGATCTTTTTCGTTGTTGACCTCTACTAATTCATTTAAGTGAACAGCCGAACCAGGTCCTTCTATATAATACGGTATAGGCATAAATATTCCAGCAAGAATGAACACAATCAACACAATAAAGAGACTCTTACGATTTTTTCTTTCTTTGTTGTTCATTTCATTCATCCTTTGTGTGCATAAATTTACTCACTAATTAATCATTTTCACTTTTTATACTTTCTTTTTATGGCATCATTAACACCTATTGGGACTAGACTGGAAACATCTCCTCCAAACATCGCTACTTCTTTGATCAAGCTTGAACTTAAGAAACGATATTTTTCATTTGACATTAAAAATATCGTTTCTATGTCCTGATGTTGAACTTTATTCATTGCCGCAATAGTTGATTCGTATTCGAAATCAGCATTGTTCCGTAACCCTCTTAACAAAGTTACTGCACCTATTCTCTTTGCTAAATCAACAGTCAGCCCACCACTATGCTCTGTTACACTTATATTTTCAATATGTTCTACTGCATTTTTTATAAAAGTCATTTTTTCTTCTAAAGAAAATAGAGCATTCTTTGACGTATTAGTCGAAACGGCTATTACGACTTGATCAAATAACTTTGAAGCTCTTTCTACAGTATCTAAATGTCCATTAGTAAATGGGTCAAAACTTCCTGGAAACAGGGCTATTCTATTCATTTGTCTCCTCCGTATTACTAACATATTCATACATGACAATTTGACTTGCTCCATAAATTTCATTTCTATAGGCTGTTGCTGCTCCAATTTTTTCTTTTAAGTGAGTACGCTTATCTACCTCACAAATGATAATGGCTTCATCATTTAATAAACCAGAATCTATTATTTTTTCGATTTGTTTTTCAATTTCTTGCTTAGCATATGGGGGATCTAAAAATAAAAGATCGAATTTTTTATTGCCTTTTAGTAGATCTATAGCACGATTAGCATCATTTCGATAGACATCAAATTTTCCAGGTTCTTTTGTTACGTTTATATTTTCTTTGATCGTTTTAATAGCTAAAGGATCTTGATCAATCAATACAGCTTTATCCATACCTCGAGAAACAGCTTCGATTGCTAACCCTCCGCTCCCAGCAAATAAATCCAAACAAGCTCCTCCGTCAAAATACGGTCCTATAATGTTAAAAATAGATTCTTTTACTTTATCTGTCGTTGGTCTTGTATTGTTTCCAGGAACAGCTTTTAATTTTCTGCCTCCGTATTCACCTGTAATAATTCGCATTTTTAATCTTCCTTTCGTTATCTAGTTTACGTTATAAACAGAACTAGCTTCCATAATACTAAATGCTAAACAAGCCGATAATATACCGACTTATTCAGCATTTGTAATTAAAAGACAGCCTCGCTAGATTTGTTTTCTTCAATATCTTTTTTGTTAGAATGTTCCTTATTAGAACTTTTTTTTTCTTTTCCAAAGAAATCTTTAAAATCTAAATTAATAAAAGGTCTATACGACAGTTCTACTTTTCGAACGAAATGTAGTTCGTTTAATTTTTTTTGCGTCATTTCTAAATCGGATTGATTGATGTACATAACAACATATTTCATCCGTCGGGAAGCATAATGAATCAACCCAAAACGTTTAAGTGTTTTAAAGTGCCTTAAACTATATACCCAAACTATGATTCCTTGTCTTTCATTTGTAGTTAACTCCATGTCTTTCCTCCTTTTGTTGTTGACTTTTGCCTATTGTGTTGAAAATTTTTAAATCTTAATGAAGTATAAGTAAAATATCATTACCGCGATAGGCTACCCCAATCTCTGTCATTCTAGCATCCATTAGAAATTTCCGTTCAATCTCAAGTGTGAGCCAATTCGTTACTAACCAAGTCATATCGGTTTTCTGATTGGAATACAAAATACGCACTTCATCTAGTTCTAAATTCGTTTTTTGTAAAGTGTCTTTTATTTGCTCACTCGTAAGAGGTTGGAACTCTTGATTTGTATTATCTTCAACGTATCTAGACTTATCATTAAGGATATATGTTTCAGTAGAGGATAAACCGCTAGTTTCAGCAAAGCTGCCTTCTTCTTCCAATTGTCCATCCCCATCAAGAGTTAGTTGCATCTCTTGATCTATAAAGATAGTTTGAGCTGCTTCAGATAGAGCGTCACTCTCGTTTAATACAGAAAGTTCATACCTTTGGCGCAATATATTTAATATCTCGTATACTTGCTTTTTGTTGGCTTCGCTGATTACTATTTGATTGGTTTCATCAATATCTATAGAATAATCATCATTTACTACAGAACCATCATCATACACCCCTAAACGAAGCAAGGACGAAGCATCTAAATAACGAACAGCAGTAATCTGATTCGTTGAACGATCCATCATTAATACTGCGAATGTTTGGTTATCAAAAGCAATCAAAGGACGATAATTCAAGTCGCTTTCTGTTAATTCTAAAGTTACTTGTTTATCTTGACTCTCAACAGAATATGTTGGATAAAAACTAGCAATTTGAAATACTTCTGTAATAGACATACCAATTTCAAAAGGAGCAACATTTAAATCAGATCCCAATGCAAATAAATCTGTTATCACTCCATTTTTAACGCCTAATTGGACATAATCTGTTTCATGTTCTCCAAATATCCACTGTTCTTCACCATATATCGTTGGATCTATTCGCTTTGGATCCCCAAAATTTTCTGTGAAACTTTCAACATTTTTACCTATATAACTGCCTAACCCTAAAACGGGAAGCTGCTCCGGTTCTAAATCAGTTGTTTGATAGTCAAAAGATTCAGATTGAATGGATTCACTTTCTTCTTTTGGTGTGATAATATCCGTTGGATTTTTTGAAATCACTTCCGGTAACCAATAAACAATAAGAAGCATAATAAAAACCAGCGGCATAGCTCTTAAAAATGTCTTCACTCATTTAGCCTCCTCAATTTGGTAGCTAAAGAATTCTAAACTACTATTCTTGCTATATTTCTTATTTAAATAAGCTCTTTCTTAGTCCGATTCTTCACTATTTAAAATTTATTTGGCTTTGATTTCAATCAATAAATCTCCCGTTTCAATAACATCGTTGTCCTCAACGTAAATTTGATCAATAATTCCTTCTATATTTGCTTTAATGGTCGTTTCCATTTTCATGGCTTCCGTTATAATAATTGGTTGACCTTGGATCACTCGATCCCCTTTTTTGACCAGTACCTCAAGAACAGAACCTGGCATTGTTGCACCAATATGTTCTTTATTTGTAGGTTCCGCTTTTTTCCGAACCAATTTTGTACTTGTAATACTATGATCTTTTACGACTACTTCTCTTCCTTGACCATTTAAATCGAAATATAGGATACGCATCCCTTCAGAATTTGGTTCTCCAATTTGATTTAACTTTATGATCAATGTTTTCCCTTTTTCAATCTGAACTTCGATGGATTCCCCAGTTCGCATACCATGGAAAAAGGTCATCGTATCCAGTAATGTTACTTCACCAAAACTTTCAAGATTTTTACGGTAATCTAAAAAGACCTGTGGGTACATAATATAACTGAGCACATCTTCTTGGGTTGGCTCTGTTTGTATTTTTTCAGCTAGTTCTTTTTTTGCTTCGTTAAAGTCAATTGGTTTAGCTAGACTACCAGGGCGAACAGTAATTGGTTTCTTATCTTTTAGTACAATGCGTTGTAGTTTTTCAGGAAAACCACCAGTCGGTTGTCCTAGGTCTCCCATGAAGAAACTAATAACAGATTCTGGGAAATCAATAGACATGCCTTTTTCATAAACATCTTCTTCTGATAGCTTATTTTGAACCATAAATAAAGCCATATCACCAACAACTTTTGATGAAGGTGTTACTTTAACGATATCGCCAAACATTTGGTTAACTGTTGCATACATTGTTTTAACTTCATCCCATTGTTCTACTAGCCCTACTGCTTTAGATTGTTGTTGTAAATTAGTATATTGTCCACCGGGCATCTCATGTTGATAGACTTCAGTCGAGGGCGCACTGATCCCTACTTCAAAATCGCTGTAATGCGAACGAATATCTTCCCAATAATGATTGATTTGTTGAACATTTTCGATTGAAATATCTGGAGCTCTATCTGCATTTACTAAGGCATAATACAAGCTGTTCATGCTTGGTTGGCTAGTTGCGCCACTCATAGCGCTCATCGCGACGTCTACGATATCCACACCTGCTTTTACTGCAGCAGCATAGGTAAATATTCCATTTCCACTGGTATCATGTGTGTGTAAATGAATTGGTACATTTACTGTCGCTTTTAATTCACTAATTAATCGATATGCCGCTTGGGGCATTAATATCCCAGACATATCTTTTACTGCAATTATATGAGCACCTTGATTTTCTAATTCTCTTGCCATATCTTTATAGTATTCTATTGTATATTTATCTCTTGTAGGATCGTTAATATCCCCAGTATAACAGATGGCTGCTTCAGCGATCTTTCCATTGTCGCGCACACTTTGAATACTTTTTTCCATTTGTTGGATCCAATTTAGGCTGTCAAAAATACGGAATACATCAATGCCATTTTGGGCTGCCTGTTGGATAAAAGCTTCAATAACATTATCGGGATAATTTTGGTATCCGACCGCATTTGATCCTCTGAATAACATTTGCAGTAAAGTATCTGGCATTTTATTGCGCAGTTTTGCCAGCCTTTCCCATGGATCTTCATTTAAGAAGCGATAAGCTACATCAAATGTTGCCCCTCCCCACATCTCTGAAGAAAATAATTGCGGAATGCCTTTTTGGGTTTCTTCAGCGATGTTCAAAAAATCTTGCGTTCTCACACGAGTAGCCAATAAACTTTGATGTGCATCTCTAAATGTTGTATCTGTCAGCAATACTTCTTGTTTGTTTTTGATCCATTCTACGACTGCTTCTGGACCATTTTTATCTAATACATTTTTTGCACTTACATATTCATTTTCTAAAGTCAGTAATTTTGCAGGTTTTCTTGCTGGTGTAAAGAATTTTTTGTCCCTTTTCTCAATCCCAGGAAATCCATTAACAGTAATATTTCCAACATACTGCATCATTTTGTTTCCGCGGTCTCTAACTTTTGAGAATTCAAACAATTCAGGTGTCGTATCAATGAAAGTTGTTTTAGCTTCACCTGATAGAAAAACAGGATGAGAGATAACGTTTTGCATAAACGGAATATTTGTTTTCACACCTCGAATACGGAATTCTTTTAATGCGCGTCCCATTTTTTGAACAGCCAATTCAAAAGTCGATGCTTGAACACAAGCCTTGACTAATAGCGAATCAAAGAAAGGTGTGACAACACTACCTTGGAAGCCATTTCCAGCATCAAGGCGAATACCAAATCCACCTGGTGAACGATACGTATTGATTTTACCAGTGTCTGGCAAGAAATTATTCATCGGGTCTTCCGTTGTGATACGGCATTGGATTGCTGCTCCAATCAACGGGATATCTTTTTGTTGCGGTACTCGAATATCTTTATGCAAATCTTTGCCCTGAGCGATAAGGATTTGGGCTTGAACAATATCTATTCCTGTAATCATTTCAGTAATGGTATGTTCAACTTGTACGCGAGGATTAACTTCGATAAAGTAAAAGTTGTCACCTTCTAATAGAAATTCAACTGTTCCGGCATTCACGTAACCTACGTGTTCCATTAATTGTACAGCTGATTGACACATCTCCATTCTTAATTTTTCTGAGATAGATACACAAGGAGCGACTTCAACAACTTTTTGATGGCGTCTTTGAACAGAACAGTCTCTTTCATATAAATGCACGATATTCCCATGCGCATCACCTAAAATTTGGACTTCTATATGCTTGGGATCTTGTATATAACGCTCAACGTAAATCTCACCACTACCGAATGCTGCCTTAGCTTCACTTCTTGCTCGTTCAAAACTATCTTTTACATCTGCTTCACTGCTGGCAACCCGCATTCCACGTCCGCCTCCACCAAGTGCAGCCTTGATGATAATTGGGTAGCCGTATTTATTTCCGAACGCTTTAACGCCTTCTAAGTCAGCGACTGGTCCGTCAGATCCTGGAATAGATTGAATACCGGCAGCAATTGCCGCTTCTTTAGCCTTAATTTTATCCCCAAAAATATCTAAGTGATGAAGTTTAGGCCCAATAAAAATAATATTTTCTTCTTCACAACGTCTAGCAAAGTCTATATTTTCAGATAAAAAACCGTATCCTGGATGAATAGCATCCACTTCTGAGTCTTTGGCAATACGAATTAAGTCTTCAATATCTAAATAAGCATCAATCGGCTTTTTACCTTTTCCAACCAAATAAGCTTCATCCGCTTTAAAACGATGAACAGAACCTTCATCTTCTTGCGCATAAACCGCCACTGTTTCAATAGCTAGCTCTGTTAATGCTCTAAAGATACGAATGGCAATTTCACCACGATTTGCTACTAATACTTTTTTCATTATGTCACTCCTAATTATTGTTTTTTTTATCCGCTGCGCTAACATTTAAAACTAAGCCAATAGAAATAGTCAGCACGATCGTACTTGATCCTCCGTAGCTGATAAAAGGAAAGGTTACTCCAGTTATAGGCATCAAACCTATAACTCCACCCAGATTAACAAGTCCTTGGACTAATAACATAGTTGCGATCCCTATACAAATCAACGCTCCAAATGAATCTTTTGCCCTAATGCCGACTAAATAGATCCGTAAAATCAATAGACCAAATAAACCAACAATGACCAGTATACCGAGCAATCCCATCTCTTCACCAATTATAGACATGATAAAGTCTGTATACGGTTCAGGAAGATAACCCGTTTTCTGGATGCTCTCTCCGATTCCTACTCCAAAGAGTCCTCCACGTCTTAAAGCATAATATGAATTTACTAATTGAAGTCCCGCACTTTCAGAAACAGCAAACGGATCCCAAAAAGCTAAGAAACGATCGTATTGGTATTTTTCTATTAATGGCAAACTCATACCAAACGTACGTACAAGAGCAAGTATGCCCCCTATTAAAGCGATTCCTATTGTTCCAACAGCTGCTGCTAATTTTGTTGAAACGCCACTTGCTAAAATCATAATAGTTCCAGTAACAAGTAATATGGCAGCTCCACCTACATCAGGTTGCAAGAGAATCAATAACAAATAAAATCCGAAAAGTGTTAATGGTGGAGTAACGGTCTCCTTAAAATTATGCACTAACTGATTTTGCTTCTTTGAAAAAATATAAGCAAAATACCAAATAACGACTATTTTTGCAAACTCAGCCGGTTGGAACCCAAAACCTAAAATAAATATCCACCCTTTTGCTCCATTTGTGACTTTCCCAAAAAAGAACAAGTAAAGAAGCAGTAGTGCGACCAAACCACTGGCAACTATTAAAAAGCGTTTATTTTTCAATAATTTATATTTGAATAAAAAAACAACCATACTAGTGACTAAACCCAAAAAGACAAAAAATGCTTGTCTGATAAAATAACGTTGGGAGTCATCGTACTGGCTAATGGCAATATAACTACTAGCGCTGTAGACCATTAAGATCCCTATTATGGATAAAACTAAATAAGGGATAAAAATATAATAATCTAGGTATTTGAATTTTTTCATATTTACGGCTAGAAGATGCCTTTAGCCTCCTTTATTCTCTGATTTTATTCGTGTTGACAAATTATTTAGTCTTCTTAAACTAATGATTATTTTCGCAACACTATTATTATAGCAACAAAATATCTATCCAACAATAACAAAGGGTGGTAATTTAATTTAATAACTTATTTAATGAAGGCTTTCTATAAAAAAAGACAGATTTCCAAAAATGATTTTACACATTTTTGGAAATCTGTCTTTTTAATTTTAGCTTTAGATTTGTGAAGATTTGTTTTTCTTAGCTGATCTTTCACGTTCACTTTTGTTTAATACTTGTTTACGTAAACGAACACTTTCAGGAGTGATTTCACAATACTCATCATCTGTTATAAATTCTAATGATTCTTCAAGTGTTAAATGACGAGGTGCTTTAATTACGTTAGTTTGGTCTTTATTAGCAGAACGAACGTTAGTTTTTTGTTTAGCTTTCGTGATATTTACAGTAATATCATTATCACGAGCGTTTTCTCCAACGATCATACCTTCATAAATTTCAGTACCTGGTTCGATAAAGATTACTCCACGATCTTCAACACCCATGATACCATAAGTTGTTGTTTTACCAGTTTCAGTTGAAACTAATGCCCCATTACGACGTCCACCAATTTTAGTTTTCAAACGTGGCAAGTATTGATCAAATGTATGGTTCATAATTCCATATCCACGAGTCATTGAAAGGAATTCTGTAGAATAACCGATCAATCCACGGGCTGGAGCTAGGAAAGTCAATTTAACTTGACCATTCCCGTTATTGACCATATCTTTCATTTCTCCTTTACGAGCACTTAGAGATTCAATAATTGAACCCATGTATTCTTCAGGAGTATCGATTTGAACTAATTCAAATGGTTCACATTGAACACCATTAAAGTCTCTCAAGATAACTTCTGGACGAGAAACTTGTAATTCATAACCTTCGCGTCGCATGTTTTCAATAAGAATTGCCAAATGTAATTCTCCACGTCCTGAAACGATCCAAGCATCTGGAGAATCAGTATTTTCAATACGTAATGAAACATCCGTATGCAATTCAGACATTAAGCGTTCTTCAATTTTACGTGAAGTCACCCATTTACCTTCGCGACCCGCGAAAGGAGAATTGTTTACTAAGAAAGTCATTTGCAATGTTGGTTCGTCGATGTGAAGAATTGGTAATGGATCAACGTGATCAACTGGTGTTACGGTTTCTCCAACAAAGATATCTTCCATACCCGAAACAGCAATTAAATCTCCTGCTTTAGCTTCTTGGATCTCAACACGATCTAAACCAAAGAATCCTAAAAGTTTTGTTACACGGAAGTTTTTAGTTGAACCATCTAATTTACTTAAAGTTACAGCATCTCCAACTTTAATTGTTCCACGGAATACACGTCCGATACCAATACGTCCAACATAATCATTGTAATCTAATAATGATACTTGGAATTGTAAAGGTTCGTCAGAGTTATCGATTGGAGCAGGAATTTCTGAAAGAATCGTATCAAAGATGTAGTTCATTGTTGGTTCTTGATCTTCTTTATCATCTGATAAACTAGTTGTTCCATTCATTGCTGAAGCATAGATAACCGGAAAATCTAATTGATCATCATTAGCACCTAATTCAATAAATAATTCTAATACTTCGTCAACTACTTCTGCTGGACGAGCTGAATCTTTATCAATTTTGTTTACAACAACAATAGGAACACAATTTTGCTCCAAAGCTTTTTTCAATACGAATCGAGTTTGTGGCATTGTTCCTTCATAAGAATCGACAACTAAGATGACTCCATCTACCATTTTCATGATACGTTCAACTTCTCCACCAAAGTCAGCATGTCCTGGTGTATCCAAGATATTGATATTAGTATCTTGGTATCTAACAGCAGTATTTTTAGCTAAGATTGTGATTCCACGTTCTTGCTCTAATGCATTTGAATCCATTGCACGTTCTGATAATTGACTATGTCCTTCTAATGTATCTGATTGCTTTAGTAATTCATCAACTAGGGTTG
The DNA here is from genome assembly GCF_018612935.1 of Carnobacterium sp. ISL-102. Taxonomy (NCBI): domain Bacteria; kingdom Bacillati; phylum Bacillota; class Bacilli; order Lactobacillales; family Carnobacteriaceae; genus Carnobacterium; species Carnobacterium sp. ISL-102. The sequence goes on from NZ_JAGGRF010000003.1 coordinate 357,301, forward strand.
TTTTACCGTGGTCGACATGGGCAATAATAGCTATATTTCTAAGATTTTCTCTTCTTTTCATTAATGTATTCCTCCAAGATTCTTCTAGTTATTTCAATGCTACTGAATCGCTATCTACGAATAAAAATTTGTCCAATACCTTTTTTTTGCACTTGAACTATCCATAAGTTTTTTTGCAATTATTTGATGAAAACGCACTGAAAACTTATGAAGACAACTATCAACTTATCTATTCTAACACTTATAGAAGCATTTGGAAAGAAAAAAGAGAAGATAAAGGTAACTTTTTTATTGAAAGCGATTTATTCATTGCATGTTTCACATCTACATTTTGTACATATAGTAGGTGATTATCCAAATGAATTGAGTAGCTGAGTAAATTTTTTATAATTATTCTATATTTTTTGGCTTTTCAAAAGTTCGATAATTTCTTTATGAGCTGTAGGAGAAGCAACCAGCACAGGGGTTTTTTGTAATAAATCAACCTTATCTCCATTTAGCTTTGTATAGATCAATCCAACTTCTTCAGCAATTATTTTGCCTGCAGCAATATCCCAAGGGGCTAAAGTTGCTGCCAAGTAACCAATCAATCTTCCTGAAGCAACATGAGCTGTTTCAATACCTGCAGAACCAATTAAACGAACGCCAGAACTCGCTCTGCCAACCGTTCTAGCTAGCCCTTCTTCTTTTGACATGAGAGCACTGCTAATAGCCACAAGACCTTCTTTTAAAGGTCTATCTTCAATAGTAGGAAGCAGTCTTTTATTGCAGTAAGCTCCTTTGCCAGTTCGAGCAGAATATAATTTATCTTGCATAACATCATAAATATATCCTAATTGACCTTTGCCATCTTCATAAATAGCTATCATAATGGCAAAATCATCCTGCTGTTTAACAAAATTCAAGGTTCCATCGATGGGGTCTATGATCCACACTACACCATCTAAAAGAGAAATCTCATCTCCAAACCCTTCTTCTCCTAAGATACGTTCTCCAGGGAAAAAATGTTGGATTTTTTCAATGAACTGCTTTTCGATAGCTTTATCCATATTTGTAACTAGATCATTTCGATTTGATTTTCGTTCGATATCTAATTCATCATCGAATGATTCTTTTATTGTCGCAGCAGCAGCATAAATCCATTTTCTTATTAATTGATCTCTTTCTGTAAACTGATCCAAAAGAATTCACTTCCTTTCAAAAATAATTTTGATGTAGCTTATCAGGAAAAGAATCATTTATAAATAGCTTATCTTTCGCCCAAGCGGATCTTTTTTTTAGTCGTTGTTTTGGCTTCTTTTACTACACGATAGAGAGAGTAATCTGAAAGTGCTTCAAATTTATTTCCCCATCTCTTCTCTTCACCGATAGCAGGAATAACTTTTTTAAACTTCTTATACTTCATTAAAAATTCTTCTCGATCAATTTCTTTTTCATAAGCTAATTCTACCATACGCCAAACATTTACTACATCTTCCATTTGTTCTTTTGTCCAATCATAATCAATTGGATAACTATAATTTTTTTCCATTTCATCCTCCATATTTTACCCTTGTTCTATCCAGTCTAACTGACTCCTGATCTCTTTTGCAACCACCAATAATTTTTTTTGCTCTGTTTCAGAAAAGTTCAATCCACTAATTTGCCTGACTCCATTTTCTCCCAATAAAACAGGTATCGATAAAGGTATATCTTTTATTTCTTCTATATCCATAAGATGGACGAGTGGAACAACAGCTTTTTCATCTGTTATAATGAATTGTACAAGTTTGAGTACTGCTGTCGCCGTCGTTACCGTTAAATCGACATTTTCATTTATTTGGTCCTGTTTACTCAGCTTCTCTTCAATTTCGAATATATTCTCTTGGCTAATAGCGGTATTTGGATCCATCATTAATCCCAACAATGAATTTCCTCCAATGCTTGAACGACTCCAAGCTGCAGATTTATGCAACGGATCCCTTCCTCCAATAATATAACCTTTAACATCGCAAAAAGAAACATCCAATGTTTCACTCAATAGTTTCTGGAAATAGATCGTATCGATATAAGTCCCTATCCCAAAAATTTTATATTTGGGCAAACCGGAAAATTTCCATACTAAGTATGTAAATAAATCATTCAACTCATTAGCAACTAAAATTAGCCCCTTGAACCCTGAAGCCATAGCTTGATTAACGATTTTGCGTACCAATAAAATATTTCTCCTAATATAATCTGATTCCTGTTCATTTTCAAGTTTTGGCTCTCTAGCAGTCAAAATTAAAATTTCAGCATCTGCATAATCTTTTTCAGTACCGATTTTCAGATTGCTCATAGAAAATAATTTTGAAGCATACTGCAAATCATTTATTTTATTGTCCTGCTGATTTGAGGATGGGATCAAATAGACTTCTTTTAACTGTAAAGTGACCATACTCAATAAACAAATCTGATAGGCCAAGTCATCAGATCCGATTACTATTATTTTTTTTTCGCTTTTCATTTGTTTTCCCCCAAGTGTCGTGTATGCTTACTTCTTTTTTTTATTCATTACTTTATTTACTAACACCTTGACAAACCTAGTATAACAAAATGGATCGTTCAAGTGGCTATAATTATGTTGCATTTATCCGTATTTTTTCAAAATTAAAAAGAGCTTCTCATTCCGTTTAGAATGAGAAGCTCTTTTTCAGTACGGACACATCCTAACTGGAACAATTAAGATGACTACCAAATAGCGTAGCTTTTTTTATTACATATGAATTGGTAAACCTAATGCTAACTCAGCAGCATCCATAGAAACTTCAGCTAAAGATGGGTGAGCATGAATAGTTGAAGCAATATCTTCTGCAACCATTCCAGATTCAACTGCCAAAGCAAGTTCAGCAATAACATCACTAGCACTAACACCAGCGATTTGTGCTCCTACAAGAACACCATCAGCTTTAGTTGTAACTAAGCGAACAAAACCTTCTGTAGCATTTAATGACAATGCGCGACCATTTCCAGCTAATGGGAATTTAGATGTTTTTACATCTAATCCTTTTTCTTTAGCATCTGCAGCTGTTAACCCTACAACAGCTAATTCAGGATCTGTAAATGCAACAGCAGGCATAGCTCTATAATCGATTGCTACTTTTTTACCAGAAATTGCTTCTGCAGCAATTTTTGCTTCATAGCTAGCTTTATGAGCTAAAGCTGCTCCTGGAGTAATATCTCCGATTGCATAAATGTTTTTAACATTTGTACGACCTTGTGCATCAACTTTAACTAAACCACGGTCATTAAGTTCAATACCAGCTAATTCCAAGCCCATTTCATCAGTATTTGGACGACGACCAACTGTTACCATTACATAATCAGCTTCAATTGTCTTTTCTTCGCCTTTAACTTCATAAGTGACAGAAACGCCGTTTTCAGTTTCAACAGCTTGTTTAGCCATAGCACCGTTTTCGATCGTAACATTTTTCTTTTCAAAGTTATCTTTTACTAATTTGACCATATCTTTTTCAAATGTTGGTAAAATAGATGGTGCAAATTCAAGAATTGTTACTTCAGCTCCTAAGTTTGCGTAAGCTCCAGCTAATTCACTTCCGATATAACCGCCACCAACAACAATAAGTTTTTTGGGAACCTCTGGTAAAGCTAATCCACCAGTTGAGTCAATTACACGTTTACCAAATTTAAATCCTTTAATTTCGATAGGACGGCTACCAGTTGCAACGATTGCATTGTTAAATGAATACGTTTGTGCAGCTGTTTCAGTCATTACACGTAAAGTATGTTCATCATTGAAGTAAGCTTCACCACGAAGAATCTCTACTTTATTTTTTTTCAATAGGCCTTCAACACCCTTTGTTAGAGTTGATACGACTTTATTGTTTTTCCATTCTTGAGTTTTAGCAAAATCTAAAACTACATTTTCAGCGGTTACTCCGAAAACAGATGAATCCAAAGCTTCTTGATAGTGGTGACCAGCACTGATTAATGCTTTCGAAGGAATACATCCAACGTTTAAACAAACTCCACCTATATATTCTTTTTCTATGATTGCTACTTTTTGTCCCATTTGGGCAGCGCGAATGGCTGCTACATATCCTCCTGGACCAGAACCGATAACAACTGTGTCTAACTCTATTGCGAAATCTCCTACTACCATTTTAAATCCACCTTACCCTTCCATTAATAATAATTCTGGATCAGCAAGCAATGCTTTTAATTCGTTCATTGCTTTTTGTGCAGTTGCTCCATCAATGATACGGTGGTCAAAACTTAATGACAGTTGCATAACTGGTGCTACAACAATTTCGTCATCTGCATTAACAATTGCTTTTTTAGCGATACGACCAACACCTAAAATAGCAACTTCAGGATAGTTGATTACTGGAGTGAACCAGCCGCCACCGATTGAACCGATATTACTGATTGAGATTGAACCATTGCTCATTTCATTAGGTGCTAACTTACCTTCTGTAGCTTTGCCGGAAAGTTCAGTAATTTCACCAGCAATAGAGAAAATACTCTTAGCATCAGCATCTTTGATAACTGGTACGAATAATCCGCGATCAGTATCTGTAGCAATACCAATGTTGAAGTAATGTTTGTAAACAACTTCGTTAGTTGAATCGTCAATTGAAGCATTCATTGCAGGATATTTACGCAACACTGAAACGATAGCTTTAACAACATACGGCAAGAATGTTAATTTAACACCTTTGCTAGCTGCAATATCTTTGAAGTGTTTACGGTGAGCCATCAATTTAGTTGAATCTACTTCATCAAACAAAGTCACATGTGGAGCGGTTGCTTTGCTGTTCACCATTGCTTTAGCGATAGCTTTACGCATTGGAGTCATTGCTTCACGAGTTTCAAGTTCAGCTTGATTAGATTTGAACGCTTTAGCTGGTGCCGCTTCTTTCTTAGCTGCTGGAGCCTTAGCTTTAGCTTCAGATACTATTTCAGTTGGTGCAGCTGCGGGTACTTTTCCGCCAGTACTCATGAAGTTTTCAATATCTTCTTTTGTTGTACGACCATTTTTTCCAGTTGCAACAACTTGAGTAATATCTACATCGTTTTCACGAGCAAATTGGCGAACTGATGGCATTGCTAGAACATTTTCGTTTGAAACAGGCGCTACAGTAGAACCGACTGCTGTGGGTGCTGTTGGAGCCGTTGGAGCTGCTGTTGGTTCAGCAACGGGTGCTGCACTTTCAGCGTTATGTTCTGGAGAGTCAATTTCTAATAATGCTTGACCTACCAAAGCAACTGTTCCTTCTTCAACTAATATTTTTTTGATTGTTCCTGAAACAGGTGTTGCAATTTCTTCTACAGATTTATCGTTTTGAATTTCTGCAACAGAATCTTCTTCATTAACTGTATCGCCTTCAGCTACTAACCATTTTACGATTTCGCCTTCTGCCATTCCTTCGCCAACATCTGGCATTTTGAATTCATAGAAAGAAGTTCCTGATGAAGCTTTTGGCGTTGCAGGAGTTGCCGCTGCTGGAGCTGCTGGTGAAGTAACTGGAATTGATTCTTCTTCTTCATCCTCTTCATGTCCTGGAGCATCGATTTCGACGATAACTTGTCCAACTGTTGCTACGGTTCCTTCTTCAACCATGATCTTTTTGATTGTTCCTGAAACAGGTGTTGCAATTTCTTCTACAGATTTGTCGTTTTGGATTTCTACGATTGAATCTTCTTCTTCAACTGTATCGCCTTCAGCCACTAACCATTTTACGATTTCGCCTTCTGCCATGCCTTCGCCAACATCTGGTAATTTAAATTTAAATGCCATTTTTTATATCTTCCCTTCTTTAATTAGCTATTCTTTCTGGAAATGGTTCTCAGTTTTTAACACAATAAGAAGAAACAAATACAATAATTTTTGTAAAATCATTGTATTTGCTATTTCACTTTGAATAGATTAGAAATTATAAGTTGCTTTTACTTTTTCAGCAATATCAGTTGCATTTGGCAACCAAGAAGTTTCTGCTAAACCAAATGGGAAAACTGTATCTGGTGCAGCAACACGCCCGATTGGAGCTTTTAATGAAAGGATAGCACGTTCAGAGATTTCTGACATAACCATAGCCCCAACACCAGCTTGACGTTGTGCTTCTTGAACAACTACAACACGCCCAGTTTTTTCAACAGAAGCTATAATTGTTTCAATATCTAAAGGAGAAATAGTTCTTAAGTCAACAATTTCAACAGAGATTCCTTCTTTTTCAAGTTCGTCAGCTGCTTTGATTGCTTCGCGAACCATAGCTCCATAAGTGATAACTGAAACATCTTTACCTTCGCGAGTGATAGCTGCTTTTCCAAGAGGAATAGTGTAAGATTCTTCCGGAACTTCATCACGGAATGAACGATATAGTTTCATGTGTTCCATGAAGACAACTGGATCATTGTCGCGTAAAGCAGAGGTCAATAAGCCCTTTGCATCATATGGGTTTGATGGAACTACTACTTTGATACCTGGAGATTGAGTAAGTAGACCTTCAAGGTTATCTGAGTGCATTTCAGGAGTATGAACGCCACCACCAAATGGTGTGCGAATAGTAATAGGCATGTTACGAGTACTGCTCATACGGTAACGAGTACGTGCTGCTTGTCCTACGATTGAGTCTAATACTTCAAATAAGAATCCAATAAACTGAATTTCTGGAACAGGACGGAAACCTTGTAGAGCAAGCCCAATAGCTAATCCACCAATACCTGATTCAGCAAGGGGTGTATCTGAAACACGTTCTTCGCCGTATTTTTCTTGAAGACCAGCAGTTGCACGGAATACACCGCCATTTTTACCTACATCTTCACCGAAAATCAAAATATCTTGATCACGTTCCATTTCTTGGTCAAGCGCTTGGGTAATCGCTTCGATCATTGTTTTTTGTGCCATGTTTATTTACTCTCCTTTGCTTCGAAAGTTGCAATTTGTTCAGCGATAACTTGAGTTGGTGTTTCGTACATATTTTTCAAGAAATCGGAAACTTTTTGTTTTGGTGCTTGATCTGCTTCTGTAACAGATGCTTTAATTTCTTCTTTAGTTTTTTCAATTAATTGATTTTCTTTTTCTTCTGACCATATGCCTTTTTCAGTTAAGAAATTACGGTAACGAATCAACGGATCACGTTGTTCCCAATAATCAAAACTTTCTTGGTCACGGTAACGTGTTGGATCATCCCCTGATGTAGAGTGAGGCCCAAAACGAGAAGTGATCGTTTCAATTAATACAGGACCGTTTCCAGCTACTGCCCAATCTCTTGCTTGTTTAGTAACAGCATACACAGCTAAAGCATCCATACCATCTACTTGAATCCCTGGAATTCCTGCAGCAACAGCTTTTTGAGCTAATGTTGTAGCAGCTGTTTGTTTATGGCGAGGTGTTGAGATCGCATAGCCATTATTTTGAATAAAAAATACTACAGGAGCTTTGTAAGCACCAGCATAGTTCAATCCTTCGTAGAAATCTCCTTGAGATGAACCGCCATCACCAGTATAAGTGAATGCTACGTTTTGTTTGCCACGTTTTTTCAAACCAATACCCACACCCATTGCTTGGATGATTTGAGCACCAATGATGATTTGCGGTGGTAAAGCATTTAAATCTTCAGGGTATTCATTCCCTAAAGAATGCCCACGAGACCATAAAAATGCTTTTGAAACTGGCAATCCGTGTTGGATAAGTTGAGGAATATCACGGTATCCTGGTAATAATACATCTTCTTTTACGAATGCATAATGACTAGCTAATTGAGAAGCTTCTTGTCCAGCTGTTGGAGCGTAGAAACCTAAGCGTCCTTGACGAGCTAAAGCCATTGAACGTTCATGTAAAATTCTAGACCAAACCATTTTTTCCATTATTTCAACTAGTTGATCGTCAGATAAATCAGGCATGATGTCTTTGTTTACAACTTTACCGTCCTTATCTAAGATTTGTACCATTGGGAAAGCCGCATCAATGGTGCTTAACAATGCTTCAAAATCTACTGGTTGTTTTTTGTTAACCATGTATAACCCATTCCTCTCTCTATAACCATATTGTTTTTTTAAAATTCTGTTTTGTACACCTCTAAAACTGTATTACTCAGAATTTTTTACACTCTAAATTTAACACGCTTTCAAATTAGATGCAAGTAAACTCTGCACCAATCCTTTTAAAAGCAACTAACGTACTTAAATTCACCCTATTTTTATCTATGACGGCGTTCCTGAAAGTGAAGTTATTCACTAACTATTTTAAAAATTCTTTGTTATATAGCACTTTTTTTTATAATTTTTTTTTGTGAAAAAACTCTATTTCTCTTTCTTTAACTGTTATATAATTTATTAAAAACTGTACTACTTTAAAATAAATGTGTTTTCTTTTTTTTGAATAAGATTTATTTCACAAAAAAATTATTTTTTGATTAGAATTAGCTGACTTTTACTTTTTTTGTCTTTTTCTTCCTAAAATCACATTTTTATTTTATAAAAAAGCAAAATACGACTGATAAAAACAATGTTGTTTTTAAAAAAACTAAAAAAGAGAACCCAAATCAATGGATTCTCTTTTTAATCTTAAATAACGCCTTGACTCATCATAGCTTTTGCAACTTTTGTGAAACCAGCAATATTAGCTCCTGCTACAAAATCACCATTTAAATCATATGACTTAGCTGTATCTCTTATTTCTTTATAGATGTTTTTCATAATTTTTTTCAATTCTTCATCAACTTCTTCAAATGTCCAATTTAGTCTTTGACTATTTTGACTCATTTCTAAAGCTGAGACAGCTACTCCTCCTGCATTCGCAGCTTTTGCTGGTCCATAAACAATGCCGGCTTTTTGGAATTCTTTAATTGCTTCTAAATTACATGGCATGTTTGCCCCTTCAGCGACGGCCCATACTCCTTGGCTAATCATTTTTTGGGCTGTTGGTCCATTAATTTCATTTTGAGTAGCACATGGAAGTGCGATAGTATATTTTTTTTCTAAATCCCAGATACTCCCAGTTTCATATACTGCATTTGGACGATCATTAAGGTATTCTGAAATTCTGCTTCTTCCGACCTCTTTAACTTTTTTAACAATGTCTAAATCAATTCCTTCAGCATCGTAAATATAGCCATCAGAGTCCGAACAAGCAATAACGGTCCCGCCAAATTCTTGAACTTTCTCAATCGCATAGATTGCTACATTTCCGCTCCCAGAAACAACTACTTTTTGATTTTTGAAAGATTTGCCGATATCATCCAACATTTCTTTAGTGAAGTAAACTAGTCCATAACCAGTTGCTTCTGTTCGTGCTAAACTACCACCTAAGAAAATTGGTTTTCCAGTCAAGATTCCTGCTTGAAAGCCATTTAATTTTTTATATTGTCCAAATAAAAATCCGATTTCGCGTGCTCCTACACCGATATCACCAGCTGGAACGTCGATATCTGGTCCTATGTGTCGTTGCAGTTCTGTCATGAAGCTTTGGCAAAAACGCATAACTTCATCATCGGATTTACCCTTAGGATCAAAGTCGCTACCGCCTTTACCGCCACCAATTGGCAATCCCGTCAAACTATTTTTAAAAATTTGCTCGAATCCTAAAAATTTAACAATACTTTGCGTAACTGATGGGTGAAAACGTAGTCCTCCTTTATAAGGTCCTATAGCAGAATTGTATTGAACTCTGTAACCACGGTTTACATTCACTGCACCTTGATCATCTGCCCACGGAACTCTAAATTGAATAATTCTTTCTGGTTCTACTAACCGTTCTAATATATTCTTTTCAATTAATTCTGGTTGTGCTGCGAAGACTGGTTCGATGGTCCCAAAAAATTCTTTTACTGCTTGTAAATATTCTGGTTGGTCTGGGTCCCGTTTTGAAACTTTAGCATAGACCTCATTAATGTAATTTTTTGCATCTACCATATTTTAATCTCCTCAAACTTTCGATTTACTTTCGATTTAAAACTACTTTCTATTTCATGCTCACCATTATCTCATAATCTATATGCAAAAAAAAGTTTTATTTAGTATTTTTATACCTCGTGCAAATTAGTGCGTTTACTGATAAAATAAATAAGAAGAAATAGATAACTAATTTTTCTTATTTAAAAAATTACTATATGAAATATCATTAGGAGTGAACATTTATGATTACGATGAAAGACATTATTAAAGAAGGCCATCCTACTCTAAGAATGGTAGCTAAAGAACTAACTTTACCGATCAGTGATGAAGAAAAACAATTAGGAAAAGATATGCTGCAGTTTCTTAAAAATAGCCAAGACCCAGAAATTGCTGAAGAGTACAACTTAAGAGCTGGAGTCGGCCTTGCAGCGCCGCAATTAGATATTTCAAAGCGCATGATTGCTGTTCATATCCCAGGCATCGAAGAAGAAACCGACGAACCAATCATTAGTACTGTTATGGTCAACCCAAAAATTATCAGCCATTCTGTTCAAAGTGCTTGTTTAACTGAAGGAGAGGGTTGCTTATCTGTTGATCGTGAAGTCCCAGGTTATGTCCCTCGTCACAGTCGGATCACAATTACTTACTTTGACTTAGAGGGCAATGCTCATAAAATGCGTTTAAAAAACTATCAAGCAATTGTTATTCAACATGAAATCGATCATATCAACGGAATTATGTTTTACGATCATATCAATGTAGATCAGCCTTTTAAAATCGAAGATGATGTGAAAGTTATTTCTTAATACTAAAAAACCATTCATGATAACTAATCATGAATGGCTTTTTTATGTTTATTTATCTATTTGATAGGAGCAGTTCAATTTAGGTCACAAGTTATCTTATAGGTCTTTCCATTCTATTCAACGACTTTTTTATACCAGTCAAAGGAATCTTTCTTACTGCATTCCATCGTTCTAATACCTTCGTTATCACGGTCGACATAAATCATGCCATAACTTTTTTTCATTTTTCCAGAAGTGAACGAAACGCTATCAATGATGCCTTAAGGTGTATAACCAATTAGTTCAACACCGTCGTCCGCTATTGCGATGCCCGTTTGTTTGATAGGTTCACACAAATAAGAAATACGAGCTTCATCATGAATACTGCCATCTTCTTCAACAGTATCAATCGCACCGAACCCATTTTCCAAAATAGATAGCGGAGGTTGATAACGATTCCAGAAACGATTCAACGTGTAACTCAACTCTATAGAATCAATCGTCCAACCCCAGTCACTAGCTTTTTTATATGGAATGTCTACTTGATAAGTAATCTTGCCATGAACATTAGCAGCTTAGTCATCGATTTATTCATTTTTATGATCCACTACATTAAACATATAGTAGCTGAAACCTAGATAATCCACTTTACCTTAGTCTAATATTTCAGCGTCACCCTCTTGAATAGGAACAGTCAAGCCATCGCGCTCAAATTCTTTCAGCGTATAGCTTGGATAATAGCCACGTACTTGTACAACTGGGAAGAAATAACGTAAATTCAACGATTCTTCAGCTAACATTACATCTTTTGGATTAGCCATTAACGGATAATCAGGTACATAAGACACCATCGCTCCAATTTGGAAATCAGGGTTGATTTCACGGCCAATTTTCACTGATAGAGCACTAGCTAGTAGGACATGGTGCGCTGCAGTGTACATCACTTCTTTAGCATTTTCACCTTCTTCAACTTAAACCCCAACGTTTGTCCATAAGAAAATAGGATTTGTATAGTCCATCATGTTATTTATTTCATTAAGCGTTATCCAGTATTTCACTTTATTCTTGTAGCGCTCAAAAACTACTTCAGCAAATTTAACGAAGAAATCGACTACTTTACGGTTTCTAAATCCACCATAAGTTTGTGCTAAGTGAAGCGGCATTTCAAAGTGAGTTAACGTAATGACCGGCTCAATGCTATTTTTCAATAATCCATCAAATAAATCATTGTAAAAATGAAGTCTCACTTCATTTGGTTCAGCTTCATCGCCTTTCGAGAAAATACGTGTCCAGTTGATAGACGTACGTAAAATGTTCAATCCCATTTCAGTGAACAATGCTACATCTTCTTCATAACGATTGTAAAAATCATTGGCTTCGTGATTCAGATAAAATTTACCTTCTTCAACCGTTTTGGTAATTTCACGTGGTTTACCCGCTGCACCAGCTGTCATCACGTCAGAGACACTTGGCTCTTTACCACCTTGATTCCAGCCACCTTCGAATTAGTGGGCTGCTAACACTCCGCCCCATAAGAAATTTTTTGGAAATTCAGACATTTTAATAGCCTCTTATTTTTTAATGGTTACAATAGTTCCTGTTGCTTCTTTCTTCTCTTCCCCACCGGTTAATTCACTAAATTCATTGTAAACTTTATCTACTTTGTTTCCAATAACGGATTTGAAATTGTCCGTTTTTTTTGAACTACATCAATAACTCTTGGCAGTTTATTCACAGACTGGACAATCTCGTCGTCTTCTTTTTAATACCAACCTTAAGCGATTAGCAAAGTGAGTCGAATTAGATATATTTTTTTCTCCACCAATTTCTTACAGGACCTGCTCAGCTAAATCGCGATTTTTATTCTCTTTCATGTTCTTACTCCTTTTTACATTTAATTGTATAGGTATAATTAAATCATTGTGATTACATCATGAATTATACCCATACACTTTACAAATGCCCTTACAATTTAAATTATGTTATAATTAACTGTAAAGGAGCAAAAGTGATGAACAAGTACCATGAAGTCGCAAAAAAATTAATAGTTACATTCAAGAAAATAATTTAACCCGTGGATATAAATTACTTACTCTCACTGAATTAGAAATCACATACAATGTCGGTAAAAATACTATTATTAAAGCATTGGAAATTTTAGAGTCCAATGGTGTAATTTACCAAGTCAGAGGCAGTGGCGCGTGTGTCCGTTACATCGAATCACGTCCGTTCTGTGTAGAAAAATCCTATTACCTCAAAACGGTCGTGCCTTATCTAAACAATGAAATTGCCAGTCAATCTATCTTCAACTATTTAACGAATGACTTAAAAATAAACATTCGTTTTTCAGATTTATTTATGCGTATCGGAAAATTAAACCAAGAAGAGGCAGCCTATTTACAGTTGGAAACACATGACCCCCTCTTTAATTATCGAAAGTATCTATTATTTAAGCAATGGTCGACCGTTTAACTATTCCAATATCAAATACCACCACGAAGACGCTCAGTTCTTTGTGCAAGGAAATAATTTTTAGTTTAAATTTGAATGATTAATATAAACAACTACTTTTCTAAAGGAGACAGACTATATGACAGAAGAACTTACTCCAGAAATGCGTGACGATCTATATGGCTATATCATTATTTTGCATAAGCCGGTCTTTTCTTTTACGGAGTGCTTAACAACTTATTCAAAAGAAGATATGATTGCACTATCTGATGAACTTCAGTATAAAGTGCGTCGCAGTAAAAAAAAAATCGTTATTGCCGAAGATTTTTTCAAAGAATTATCCTTAAAAAGCCAACGTCAATTATCTTATCAACCCAAAGAAATTCTTCACCTCTTAAAAGAATTGATGAATGGACCAAAAGAAATCGATTTCCTTCCTTTCTCTCGCAAAAATCCAGAATTGTTTGATTTGATTTATTTTCGCTGGGTATTCTTATTTTATTACGAAGATACTTATACCCTCGTACTGCCAAATGAGACCAAAGAGATGCTGAAAAATTTTATTGATGATCCTGATTTTAAAGAAAAACATAAAAGAAAAAGTCTGCTTCGTGGATATGCAGAGGCTTTTATGAACCTGTATGCCGCTTTTGAAACGGACTTTTTCTTGAAAGTATGGAATCAACACAACAAACAGTACCCATTAGACCTTAATGAATTATTGACTGAATTAATTGGGGTAGCTTGGTTTAATGAACGACTACGTTTTTCAGATAACTTAGAATATATTTTTGATAACTCTTTTTTAGATGAAAATGATGTACCTGACTTCTTATTGAGTTCTTCACACCACGATTATTACCAACCTACAAAAGCTGATATTGCCTATTTTGCTCACCATGAATTTGACGAGCGAACTGCTCAATATAAAAAAACGAGTCAATTTTTCGCTAAGAAGTTGAATTCACAAAAACTTAAAGATATCATGGATCTGATTATGATTTATATTAAATTGGATTTAGACATGCAAGGACTAGTTGGAGAACTAAACAGTGAATTTAGCATTGTTTTTGATAGCGTGAAAGACATAGAAGAATTTAGTTGCCTCTATTTAAACTTAAACAACCATTCGCGCAAATTGTCAAACAAAGGCCATACACCAACAGAAATAACTAAAAATTATAATAGAATATCCTCCGTTCCTAATAATGTGGTTCCTTTCACTAATAAGAAAACAGGAAAGCAAGAACCTATCCGAGTAAAAAAAGTTGGTCGAAATGAGCCTTGTCCGTGTGGTAGCGGTAAAAAATACAAACAGTGTCACGGAAAGTAACTATTAGCAAAAAACCAACAAGCAATTTTCTGCTTGTTGGTTTTTTACATAAATCTTTTACTTTTTCCAAAGTTGGAGCTAAAACGTCATTCTCTCTTCCTTTTGAATACAAAATCAAAATCTCTGTTAAGAGTGCCCAACTATTTCACAAAATTCTGCCTAACAAAAAAAGGTGAGTCACCACTTTAACATGGTGACTCACCTTTTTATTAAAAACTAAGTGATATCCAAAAAGATTATTTAGATACTTTAGATTCTAAACCTTCAGCTTTTAAGAATTCACTAAATGGCACTAATTCTTCAGCTTCATATTTTTCTTTGTAAGCTTTAATTTCTTCTGCACTGTACAATTTAGAGTCTAATTTCAATGTTTCTACTGGAATTGGACGTTCTTTTGTAATTTTAGCATCGATTACTACTGTTTTACCTTCTTTAGAAGCTTTAACAGCATCAGCCATTACTTGATCCATATCCTCAATACGTCTTACTGTGAAACCAACTGCTCCTTGTGCATCTGCAATTTTTGCGTAGTCTACATCAGTAAATTCAGTACCAAAAGTATTTTTGTTTGTATCTTCGTATTTGTTCTTGATGAACCCGTATTCAGTGTTTGTGAACACTACATTGATAACAGGTAGGTTGTAACGTACGTTAGTAACAACATCTGGGTAGTTCATAGAGAACGCACCATCACCCATTAAGTTCCAAGCTTGACGATCAGGATATGTGTTCTTAGCAGCAATACCACCAGGAAGTGCAATACCCATAGAAGCAAACAATGGAGAAGTTCTCCACATATTTTTAGGAGTCATGTGTAAGTGACGAATAGATGTTTGAGTTGAGTTCCCAACATCAATTGAATAGATTGCATCTTTATCAGCGTGTTTGTTGATAGCATTGTATACTTGATAAAGTTGTAATGGACCATTTTCTTTTGTTTCCAACTTGGTCATGTAGTCACGCCAGTTTTGAATATTTTTCAAGTTAGCATTCCACCAAGCAGATTCTGCAACAGGTGCTACTTTTTCAAGTAATGAATGAACTGCTTCACCAGCATCTCCAAGAATAGCAACATCTGCATTATGGCGTTTACCAAGCATTGTTGGGTTGTTATCAATTTGGATGAAGTTTTCAACATTTGCGAAAGTGTTTTCTACTTCAGCAAATGGGAAGTTTGAACCAACGAAAAGAACGGTATCTGCTTCTTTAACAGCTTCATTAGCTGGTTTCCAACCAACACGATATGTTGAACCAGTTAACCCTTCAAAGTTGTAATCGAAAGTTTCAAAGTTTTTACCAGTTGTAATAACTGGAGCTTTAAGTTTACGAGATAATTCTTGAACTGCTGGACCATGTCCCATAGTTCCGATACCTGCATAAATAACAGCACGTTTAGAATTGTTTAATACTTCAACTGCTGCATCGATATCTGCTTCGTTGATTGCAGAAGAAACGAAATCACGGTAGCTGTGACCAGATGAGTAAAATGCATCGTTATCGATTTCATGGTAACCGAAATCACCAGGTACTTCTAATACGGCTACTCCACGTTTAGAAATAGCAGTACGAATCGCGTCGTCAATCAATTTTGGTAATTGTTCAGCATAAGCAACACGGCGGTTGTACACTGCAATATGATCAAACATTGGATTTTGGTTCAATTCTTGGAACGCGTCCATATTCAATTCTCTTTGAGGGCGAGATCCCAAAATAGCTAAAACTGGAGTATTATCCATCGCTGCGTCATAAAGA
The DNA here is from genome assembly GCF_018612935.1 of Carnobacterium sp. ISL-102. Lineage (NCBI taxonomy): Bacteria > Bacillati > Bacillota > Bacilli > Lactobacillales > Carnobacteriaceae > Carnobacterium > Carnobacterium sp. ISL-102. The sequence continues at coordinate 373,498 of NZ_JAGGRF010000003.1, forward strand.
CCATTGATTAAATGAGAGGCACCGGGACCACCCGAACCAACACAAACACCCAATTCTCCTCCAAATTTCCATTGCATTACGGCTGCCATTGCTCCAACTTCTTCATGTTTTACTTGAAGGAATTTGATATCTGTTTCTTTTTGATCACCTAAAGCTTCCATTAAAGGGGCTAGAGTTCCTGAAGGGATCCCATAAATTGTATCTATTCCCCATCCTGCCATCACTTTTAGTGACGCTGTACTAATGTTAGTTTTTCCATCTGTCATTTTAAAAATCCTCCTAAATTAATTTTATAAAAATAAATTTATGTACAATTTTAACATGTTTAAATTAAGCATCAAGTTTTACTTCCCATTAAAATGCATTTCTGTGAATAAATATACAGATTTCCAATCTAATCTAAATAACAACTCAAAAAATCATCATTTATTCTACATATTTATAATTGAAAATAATAAATAGTTCAACTTTCGCAGTTAAAAATTAGCACCTAATCTGTAGAACAAAAAAATTTATGATAATTTTCTCTTCACACAATTATACGAAATACTACACTTGTTTCACACAATACACTTATATTATTATTTTTTTCTAACCGATAATCTTCTAAATTATTTATTAGGTATCTAACTGTCCTTCATTATTTTTTAACATACTTCGTATTTATTGTGAAAAAGATTTCATTTAGGTTTATTGATTTAATAGATACTGACTAAGGCTCTATTTAACTAGTAAAGTGATTTTATTGTTTATATGAATACTAAATAAGTTTCCGTTTGACTAATAAATGGATTTATTAATTAAATGAGTGCCTAACAAGTTTCCGTTTGACTAGTAATGTAAATCTATCGAATAAGCAATCCCTAAACAATCTTCTCAAGACAAATTTCAATAAATAAAAAGCGTTGATATAAATCTTTTATATCAACGCTTCAACAAACAACTATTAAATTTAAGTATGGAGTCTACGGGTTTAGCAAGTCAGTATTTAATCAATTTCAACTACTAACAAATACATTGTTTATTATATAGTAGAAACTTTTTAGACTATCAAGCAATTTCAAACGATTTAAATTAATTAGACGTGCAAGTAGACGTGAAAATATCCACGGGGAACGGTGGTTAAGAATTATATACTATGAACGAGTACATTCTATCTGTTATTTAAGGTAGAGTACTTTTTTTAAAAATTTTAATAATTAAAAAAACTAAAGTAGCAATTATTATAATTGAAATAATACCAAATAATGCGTAACCATTCAACAGATTACTTGCAGAATTAGTAATTCCACTTGATTTACCAACCATTATCAATGTACCTAATAAAAAGAATAATACGATTATACTGATCACAATTAAATATGTAGCATGTCTATCTGCAAAACTATGTTTATTTTTACAATCATCGCCAGGTAAGCACCCACAAGATTTTATAGGCTTGTCAATCAATTTACCTACCCACTGCATCATTGCGTATGTGAAAGAAGTAAGAGCAATCATTACAGCGGAGGATGTCATAATAGTTTTACCCAAAGATGTATTATTTGCAATAAGTGCCACCGAAGTAGATAAAGCTTCAAAACCTCCAAATAATCCAAAAATTAGAGCTGAAAAAATCCCTAAGATACCTACAAATTCAGATAAAAGTTTATCCTTAGTCTTACTCATTTCTTCATTTAGAGCCCTACTATCTTTTATAAATTCTTTAGACCTACTTTCAGTCTCACTAACAATTGTTTTTATACCATTGACTTCTTTTCTAGCGCTAAGAACTTCAGCATTTAAATTTTCAATATTATCTTGTATGTATTCTTTTTGTTCTTTTGAAAGTTTATAGTGGCCTTTAAACTTATCTGCAAATATTAAGATGTTTTTTTCATTTGGTTCTTCGCTTAATTCTATAATTTTTTGTAAATTTTCATTTAGCACTTCGTTGTCTTCTGTGTAACCTTCAGAGGATACGAATACATATTTTGCAATAATATCATACCGTATTCTTGTTAGCTTTCCATCTATAATGAAATTTTCACAAATTAGTTTATATAATAGACTATAAGATTCCTGCGGATTAGCATCGCCAGAAATCTTATAGTCTAAAAGAGTCTTAAATATAAGTTCATGCATATTTACCTTTTCCATAATTGTTCCTCGTAGTGACTTTCGAAATACTTTTTAATTTCTTCATTACTATATTCTATACCTTGTAATCCTAACAAAATATTTGTTGCGTCTTCTCTCCATATATCATGTTTATGAGTTTGTTCTACCAAATAAAACGAATCATATCCAGCAAATACAGGAACAGTTTCGTCAAGAATATATTTATCATCAATATTAATTTTATCTGATGTGTACTCTTCTATTATATAAGTGTTAATGAAGTTTGGTGTCTCCCCTTCATAAGGAGTTCTTATGATTTTACCTATATCTTCAGTTCTAATACTTGAAGCACCATGAGATTTATATTCATGGTAAACAGTTGGGACTACTGGACCATATTTCCATTTTTGAAGATTTTCATCAAACAACGGCAAATCACTCTCAACTAATGATTGTGCTTGTAAGTAGTACATAATTTTTTGAAGCTTTAAATTATTTAATTCATGTCCATTTTCTGTACAGAAAGTTATGATGTAGTTGGCTATATACATTGGATGATAGGGTTTTTTTGTATGTTCCATAAAAAATCCTCCTTTTTTAGTCACCTATCTATAGTATCACAATAAAAGGATAAATAATCAAAAAATCTAACTTTTAAAATATATTTACTTATCCACCTCCCCTTAATCTTACGTCAAAAATCTTGTTCCTCATAGTTTGATCCTTTAAACTACCACAAGAAGCGTTCATGAGTGTTGAAAATCCTCTTAGCTGATTATTCCTCTTTTTTATATACGCCTGCTAACCATTTATCTAATTCATAACGATTAAAGCGGTAAATACGACCTACGTTAACACCTGGAATTTCTTTTTTATCCAACATCTCTTTAATAGTAGGTTCGCTGACACCGATGTACTTGGAAGCTTCCTTCATAGTCATCGCTGGGCTTTCAGCATCATATTTCTTGATAATTTCTATTTGTATTTCTTGAAGCAGCTCACGCAATTGAGTTTTATTCGTAACAATCAAATCGTCCGATACTTGTAATTGAATTGACATGGTTTAGACCTCCTAAATTGATTTTACTCAATTGTACTTCTTTTTTTATTTTAATACATACAAGCAGAGCTTTCCAATTTGGTAACCCCTTCTTTTTAGATATTTTCTATAACTTATGCGTTAAACTGTTTTCACATACATTTGATTAAAGAAATAGATCAGCGGAATTTTCCGCCGAATGAATTTTTGGTACTAGTTATTTCATAAAACATCTTCACATAATAGGTCTGTCCAGTTTTGGACAACCCTTTCTTTTTAGATATATCCATCTTAAGAATGGTTTTAGTTGGGCTGAATTTTCGCCTTATCTTCTCAAGACGACCTAGCGAATCGCTACTCCAGCTATTAAAAAGCTCAAATACGCAAACCTTTCATGCCTGTAAAGTCTATTCTAACGCCATTTCAAACTATAATACGGGTTAGTGTACGCAAACCGTTCTTAAAAGCCACGATACAAACTTACATTTTAGCCGATAGAGAAGCCTACCCCTTAGAATAAAAAAAGACCGTCCGTTTAAGGACAGTCGCATAAGTTTGGGCTTACAGTAGAAAGGAGAAAAGCTACATGCCCGACCTCTTAAAAATTTACATATAATTGAATGCTCTGTTAAACAAAACATCTATACAGTGCTTCTTAGACGCATTTTAATGCCATTTAAAAAGAAATCATGGTCAGTTATCCATTTAACTTCTTTAATTTTTAATTGTCATTGTGTGGCCACGTATATATCCTTTTTCTTTAATGCTTTCTACTACTTTTTCTGCAAAATATTCATCCAGGACACTAATATCATTAATCAATCTTAAAAATCTTTTATTTTGGTTGTATTGTTCGCTTTCAGATTGCTGGTATGCCTTCCAATATTCTAAGCTGTTAGGTTTAGCCAATCTCATTCGTGCTGATGGATCTCCACTCTTAGCCATTTCTTCTAATTCAATTTGCTGATTTTTAATTCTTTCGGCGTGTTTTTGGTCGATTTCTGACTTTTTTAATCGCAGTCGCTCTATTTCTTCGGCAGTTTTCACTTCTTTTATCTGATGTCTTTTAGCCATTTTATCAAGACGTTGCTTTTCATTGTAATTGGTATCTTTTTCCCACTCTTTGCGTTTGTTTTTTCGGCCATGTTTAGCACATACATCACTACAATATTTTTTATTTGGGAAGATTGTTTCATAAGATTGGTTACATACAGTACAGTTTAAAATCATTATTTTGCTCGCTCCTTTCTTTAATAAAACAAGAGCATAAAGTATCAACAAAGGTACTTTCAAAGCCTAATACGTCCATTTTAAGCCTATGGTGGCTTGCTGATACGTTATGACACAAGAAAATATGTACAGTTACAGCGTGAAGCACGAAATAGGGGACACCTAGGGGGGGCATGCCCCTCCTAATAATCTCGTCTACTAACTGCCTTCACTGTCACTAATACTTATATTTATTTATTTTATTTTATTTAAATATTTTTACGATACTTTTAATCTAACTTATTTATTTATTTTTTTATTTTATTTAACATGCTTCTATAGGCGTTCTTTTTCGCTTCTTCTTCAGTACTATTCAATCCATTTTGTTTTCTAATCTTTGCTTCAAGTTCTTTATCTGCTTTGGCTTTAGCTTCCTTGATTTCCTTTGCAGCTGTGGCCTCTTTATCTTGTCTTACCTTATCACCTGCTTTAGCTAATAGGCCAGTCAGTTCTTTATCTCTAGCTGCTTGTGCTGCTGCTGCCACTTCCCTAATCTTCCGTTGATTCTCTGCACGTTCTTCTTCCGCGCGTTGGGCTCCTGCATAGATTGCACCCAAATCTAGTATGCCACCATCTCTTGCTAGTTGATCCGCAAGACGGTTACTGTTATCAATGTGTTGTTTGATTTCACTCATTATTTATTCCCTCTTTCGTTTGTGTAATTTATAAGCTGTTGGCTTTGGTATTGTCTATAAATGTATTCTATCCATTGTACAAGTGTGTAATCTTGATATTTATCTTCTAAGTTATCTAAGTGCACTTTAACGCCTTTTGCTGTTGTTGTTTCTGCATTGTCCTTTAGGATATCGTGCTGCAAGTTGTGTAGTATCTCTTGTCCTTTTTGAAGGACTGGTGCAACTTCTTCTTGTATCTCTGCCAATTCTTTTAGCAATTCCCCTGCTCTTAATTTTTTAGAATGATTCAGTTTGTCCAATGATGATTTAATGCGAGTACTATATGCCTTGTGTTCTTCTTTGCTAATGTATGGGTTATCTTTAATTTCATCAATCTTATCTAAATAAAATTCAGCAACATCTTTTGCGTCCCGAAAGTCTTGATTAGCTTTAGCAAAAACGCTTGCTTTTGCGTCTTTTTTCGCTTTAATTACAGCCATTCTAGCTTCTTTCTCATTCGCTTTTGCAGTTTCCACTTCTTGAAGATGCGCTTCTAGTTTTTTGTTACCCTCTTTCAAAATTGCTTGTAATTCTTCATCAATTTTGTTTAATTCTTGCATAATTTCTTTAGTCATTTTTTATATTCTCCTTTTGTTTTTAATTTATTTAGTTTAACAAGGTATTTCTTTGTCATTATCTATAACAAGTTTAGATTCTATCCTTCTTCTATTAGAGCCATATTGATGATAAGTTAGGCCAGTTTGTTCAGCCATCTCTTTATCTGTATAAGGCTTATCAGGATAGTAATACTTTTGCATTAAGAACTCTCTTTCTTCTTCTGTTAGTTGCTTTAGACCGGCATACAATGGCTTTAACAACCTTTTATCTAAGTCACTCATTCCCTCAACTCTTTTACGCCATACCATTAAGCTATGATTACTTACTTGCCGCCTCATTCTCATACACCCAATACCTCCAACATATTAGAAAAATCAGTAAGTTTTTCTTCATTTGATTTGTTAGATCCCACACGATACATAGTTGCTTTTTCTTGTTTGAAACAATGGTTTGCAGCTTCTTCTATCTCTTTCACTTCATCAATGATTAAGCTATCTAATCTATCATTCAAGCCCTCATAATCGTACTTATAACGGTTTGTAAAATAATTTCTATCCAAACTATTCAAGCCATTTAAGAAGTGATTAAAGTGTTTTAGTTTAAACTGCAACGTCTTAATATGCTTTTCGGCCAATGTGATAGCATCCACGTGGTCTATAACTTCTGCTTCTAATTTAAAGGCCACCGACTGCATTTTTTCATACCTTACTTGAACACCGGTATAAAAGTTTTTATGTTTAAACTCTTTTTCAGATTCTTCGATACGTTCTTTCGCTCTATCAATCCTTTTTTGAATATAAAAATAAGTAGAAATTAAGTCATCATCAATCTTTGCCAATAACCACCACCTCCAAGATTTAAAAGCCTGTTATTTCAATTTAATGTAGTAGCCACTTTCTATAAAAGGAGAATTGGTTTTCTTATCACAGTGTGCAACTCTTGATCCATCTACCATGCCATGATAATGATACTTAGAACAAAATGGGCACCATACTTTTACTTGATATTTTGTTGTAGGTTCCGCTAGTAATATGGGTTGTTTATTTTTCATTGGTCAGCTCCTTATTTTAAATAATAGGGTAGGTATAGAATGAATAGGGCAGGTATAGGGCGGACTATTTTTAACGTGTCTACCCTGTTTTTTTGTTGTTATGTCAGCGTTACTACTCAATAGGGTAGACAGGGAGGGTTTTTTCGCCTTTACTATTACCCTTACCCTATATATATTTATTATTAAAATATTTCTTTTATATAAAATACCTACCCTACCTGCCCTATTTACTCGAAACCCTTGATATATATAAGTTTGAAACAGGGAGGGTATGCAATTCAAACCTACCCTGTACCCTCCCTGTCTACCCTGCCATTTCTTTAGTTGTTAAAACAAGCAAATGTTTTCCATTTGAACGGGCTTCACTCCACTCGATGCCCTTAGTTGCCATTAAAGGTGCAATTCTTCTCAATCTACCTTTTACTTGATTATATTTAGGCCATGCCCTGTTATAAATGGTATCCTCACTTGGTAGATTATCAGCCAGTTTTTTCAATAACTCGCTTGAAGTACCTCTCCATGATGTCAGCTTATCAGTGGCTAACTGTTCCATCATTTCAACTACTGCTAAAGCGAAAGGATCGCTATTTATGGATTGCTCCACACCTGCCACTTGATTATCTGAATAAATAGTTTGCCAGTAATCATCTTCCCAATTTAGGGCTTCCGAACTTTCTGCGATAAAGCGGCCAAAATCTATCATTCTTGAATAAGAAGATGTATCTTTTCCTTTATTTCTAAGTCCTGTACTTACAGCATTTACAAGCGAACCTAAAATATAAGGATAATCTTTTTTGAAAGCCGACCATATTTCATATTCTGTTTTCTTTTCTTCTGATTTAAGTCTAGGAGTTTCAATAAAAATTGTCCTGCTAACTAAATCCTGTCGCTTAGAAATTTCATCAATACCATTTAAGATAACGACTTTTTTCAAATCCACTATAATTTCATCAGAATTAGTATAAAGACGTCTAGTGGTCATTACGCCGCCTGTACTAACAATACACAACAAGTCTGATCCCTCTTTTGATATACCACTTAAATTATCAAACGCCATAAGATATTGACTAGTTGCTGCAAGTGGTATTTCATTCATATTTATTTCTTTTTTGAGCAAATCTTTTTGCTTTGCGGGATCTATGAATTTTCTGATTAAACGAGTGTTCATTGATTTTCCTGTTCCCGCCTCACCTGTAAAATTAATTAAAGGCTTCGGCATACTTGGTCTAAATGAAGCTAAAAGGAAGGCTACAGTCATGTTAAAATCTTCCATCTTGTCAAAGTTCAAATAGTTACCTAACTTCATATAATCATTTGTATTTTCCAGTATTGGTATAGGAATTTCGTCCATATCGTCCATTCTTCTGAATAAAACGGGGCTTTCATCTAATATCTTGAATCCATCAGCATTTATTTCTAATGTTTGTCGTTTCTCATTACATAGATCAATGTAGATGCTATTATCTTTTTCTGCGATTCTTAAATAGATGTCTACTCTAAAACCTCTAAAGAAAGCAACTGAATCAATAGAAGAAATGGCAGTTTTAATATCGCCATCTGATAAAACAGTATTTTCTGTTCGTTCAAACAAGTAAATCAACCAATGTTTAAAGGTTTTTGAATCTGTCCTAACAATCTCACTGTATTTCCCTAAATCAATTTTTACATAAGCTAGATTCTCGCTAGTATAGTAGAATGCTTTTATATTATTTAAAGCTAACATTTTAGCCTTTTTCGCTTTTGCTACACGACCACCACTGTCTTCACTTCCGGTTACTTCTTTAATACTTTCTATTTCTGTATCTACTTTTTTTAACAATGAAACCATTTCTTCATTTTCTATCTCAATCACTCCTTTCTGCATGTGCCATTTTTTGTTGCTCCCGTTTCGTTATGCTCAAAACGATTTTATTTAGTTCACTATCAGAAATAGGCTTATCAACAAAATTTTCATTCACTAACCTTATCCACTCATAAGCAACTGTATAGCTCATACCTAATGAAATCATTCGTCCGTACTGCTGCGTTATCCATGAATTTCTAGACCCTTTTAGGGTTCCAGCCATTAATTCAGTCATAAACTTAGCAGTATAAAAAGTTTTAGGCTTTCCATTATCATTGAAATTAAGGGTATATGCGGTATTTGACTTGTTCCCTTGCTGTTTACTTGTAATGGCATTTAATAGCCATTGAGGGCATGGTTTAATGTCTGATAGGCTACCAGACTTTAAAACGTATTCTCCAATAGAACCATCTTTTAATTTCTTCCTTGATGATGGTGCTGTAACTTTAGTTGTCAAAAGTTCAATGCCGTTTCTAAAGTTACTATCATTCTCAATGGTCAAGTTTGATGGATAGGAGTAGAAAGCGTGAAAACCTTTACCGCGAGGAGTTTTTACTATTACAGCGTCCTCTAGGCTATTACCGTTGGTTAGGCTGGCTAGTTCTTTTATAACCTCGCCTGTTTCGTCGTGATCGTCTATGTCTAAAACTAAGACGTTACTGTCCTTCAATGATATTCCTATACTAATTAAAGGATCTTTCTCAAACCAATCTAAGATGGTCTGTTGGTCTTGCGTGGCGTCCAACTCTCCTCTACTACCTTTCAAAGGAATGTTAGTCATGGGGGCGAGCTTATAGATTTTAAAAGTCTTAGATAACTCCAACGCTTCAATTAAAAGAGATTCATAAGCCATTTAATCACCTGCTTTTTCTTCCCATTTCATTTCCGTAATTTGTTTAATCATTTGATCATTTAGTTCAGTTGAATCTTCTAAAAAGTCATACAAAATGTTTAACAGGCTTTCGGTTCGACTACTTACACGTTCAAGCTCATAAAGAGCGATATTTTCTCTACCTTCAACTTTGCTATAATCAATAATTGCATTAAACGTGTCCTGAATAGATCCTAAAATTGCTTTTGAGTGCTCATTTTTCACAATATTATCTTCAGCATGGTTTTCTAATTTAATTAGTATTTCTTTTGTCATTGTTAAACTCTCCCTTTTTGTCTAGTAATTACATCGTACTTGATATATAATAGAGAGTAATCGATACCCTATATTGATAGAAGTACCTTTTATACCCTACTTGCCTTTAGCTCACTCCCCAGTGCTAGTTAAAGGTTTTTTTTGCTCTTTTTTAATATAATTAATAACTGCTTCTAACTCTTTTCTTGAAACGGTAACCATTACCATTTCTGGATAGTTCCAAAGCTCGAACTTCAAACTTTCAAATGCCTTCTTTTCTGTTGGTGTCATATCATTTCTCCTCCTCTAATAAAACTTCCATCAATAATTTGTAGCCAGTTTTGAAACCGTAATACGAAACAAAACCCAAAAACCACCCAATTATTAGAGATGCCGCAATTGCTGTGTTTAACATTGTTTTACCCTCCTAAATACTTTTAATTACTTTGCGCAACGTATTTTTTTCGTATTCACTTACGCGGATATGTTCAATCACTTCCTGCATTTCATTCGCTACACTAATTGAATCACGTTCCCCGTTTTTAAATTCTTCTAACAAATCATCTAACTCACTAATAAATAACTCTGTTGTATCGTTTATAGAATTAAACATCTCAACTACCTTATATTGTTGTTCTACTTTTTCATGTAAATTCATTATTATTTCCTCCTAATATTCTTTTTATACCCGTTCCCCAACGGCCTATTTATATTTGATTTTCTTTTAAGAAACGATTGATTTCAGTTTTAGAAATTAGTGTAATCCCTTCAACTGTTGCAATCTTTAACCCTTTAGATCTCCATAATTGGAGTGTTCCGTATGAAATATTCAGCCACTCACACGCTTCTTTTTGTTTCAGCCACTCTTTACCGTGACTATCTTCTAATTTTTTAGCCGTTGCAATAGCGTCCCTGGCTGCAATAGTTAGCATTGCTGTAAAGTCTTTTTGGAAACTATCTTCAATGTCAAAACTGACTTGTGCCATATTCAGTCCTCCTTTATTTGATCGCAAGAATCATTTCCCAACTTTTTGGTTAAAAAAAATTTTTTCTAAACTTATCTCTGGAATAACTTTTGCAACCTCATTTTTAAAGATAATTTTTTCTTCATCAGTAAATGGTGTTCTTCCATTTTCTTTATTCCAATAAGACTGGCGGGAGATATTAAATAATTTTGCCATATCTGATTGCTTCATACCTGCAATTCGACGATAACCACTTATAATATCTTTCATTTCAACCCTCCTCTATTTATTACAGGAATCATTTCCCAACTCCTTGACCTTAGTATAAGCTCAAGCTATAATAAAGTCAAGAATCAAATCCCAACTTTTTTTTCAGAAAGAAGGTATAACATTGAACAATAAAGCTATTGGTATGCGTATTAAAAATATAAGATTAAAGTTAGGTATGACTACCGAGAAATTTGCACAAGCATTTCAAGAACAACCTCCTTCAAAGGGAACCATAAGTAAATGGGAAAATGGGCATTATCTACCTAACAACGAACGTTTAAAAAGAATAGCTGAACTAGGTGAAACTACTGTTGATTTCATTCTTTATGGATCTTTAGATGGTTACGCTAGAAACTTGCTAAAAGAGTTAGAGAAAGAATTAAATGAAGATGATTCAATTACTGATGAAGTAGCTGCTTCAATAATCAGTGATATAGAAGGAAGATTGTTTCCAAAATATTTCCCTCATGATTATAAGGATCGTGAGAGTTTAGAAAAAGAATTTAATGACTATAAAAAAAGTGCTATTGAATTATGGACTAATTACGAAAGAATAGATCTCGAGATAGCTTCAAGAATAAGCCATCAAATAAGTAGTGATATAAACGATAATAAAAAATATTTTTATGATACCACTTATAAAAAAGATGGAGAACAAGGAAAAAAAGTCTCAACTCGTGCTGATGAAATTGTTAGAAGGCTTGAAAAGTTAGATAGGTTCCAACGTGCTTATATAGATGGCCTTCGTTATTTAGATGACAAAAAAGTGGTTAAAGAATTAGATAAAGTAGACAGTTATACTGATAAAATAAACACTACTATAATTTTATAATAAACAACCTCTTACATACCCGTTCCCCGTGGTAAAGAGGAGAAATTAAAATGGCAAACATTAGAAAATACATTAAAAAAGATGGTACTGCTGCATATATGTTTCAAGCCTATCTAGGAACTGATTCAGCAACCGGCAAACGCATTAGAGTAACCAGACAAGGTTTTAGCACAAAAAAAGAAGCCCAACTCTCACTATCTCGCTTGAAAATTGAGATTGAGGAGCAGGGTTATAAGAAGAATAAGCGGTATAAGTTTAAGGAAGTATATGAACTATGGTTAGAACAATATAAAAATACTGTAAAAGAAAGTACTCTAAATAAAACTATTGAAATTTTTAATTATCATATTCTGCCCTTATATGGCCATTTATATATGGATAAGATCACGGTAGTATTCTGTCAAGAAGCTGTAAACAAATGGTATAACAGTGTTCAAAAGTATAAAGCTATAAGTAACTATGCTTCACGCGTATTTGATTATGCTATCACAATTGGCATATTAGAGAAAAATCCTGTTAAAAAGATTAGTATGCCAATTAAGAAAGTAAACGTACAAGAAGATAAGGTTTTAAATTTTTATGATAAAGAAGAACTAACTCATTTCTTCGATTGTTTAAAAAAAGATGAGGACCCTGTACAACTTGCACTATTTAGAACGTTAGCATTCTCTGGTGCACGTAAAGGTGAAATTTTAGCCCTGCAATGGCGTGATATTAATTTTACAGATAACTACATTAAAATAAATAAAACTGTCACATTCGGCTTAAATAACGTTTTAATCATACAAACTCCTAAAACAAAAACTTCTGTCCGTACTATCTCAATGGATGCTCAAACAATGGCTATTCTTAAATCATGGAAAAAAACACAAAAAGAAGATTACTTGAAGTTAGGGTTCAATACATTAAGCCCTACTCAATTAATCTTTCCTAGTACTAAAAATACCATTATGCAGCCACCTAAAGTTGGAAAATACCTTGATCGTATTATAGAAAAATACGGACTAAAGAGAATCACAACTCATGGGCTTAGACATAGCCACTGCTCAATATTATTTGAAGCTGGTGCTACAGTTAAAGAAGTACAAGACAGACTAGGTCATTCAGACATTCATACCACCATGAACATCTACGCACATGTATCAAAAAAGGCTAAAGAAAATACCGCTGAAAAGTTTGCAAACTATGTAGATTTCTAACAATAGACGTGGGATTAGTCGTGAAATGAAAAAAACAGTCGTTAAAACGTCTTAAAGATACTGTTGTATCAACGTTTTAACGACTTATCACACATTATTAGATGGAGTCTACGGGAATCGAACCCGTATTAACTGGCTGCCAGCCAGTCGTAATCCCATTATACCAAGACCCCAGAGTAGAACGCTGTCAGTTGATTGCTCTCACAGCTGCGTCATACTCCTAACATTATATCAAATTAAGTTCTTTCAATGCAATATAAATTCCATCTTCATTACAACTTTTTGTCACTTTATCTGCTCTTAATTTAACACTTTCCAAAGCATTTCCCATAGCCACTCCGATGCCGACTTTTTCGATCATTTCTAAATCATTCAGACCATCTCCGAATGCAATAGTATTTTCTACATCATAGCCATTTTCTAGTGCTACTCTTAAGACAGTATTAGCTTTTGAACCATCGTGAGGTAGAACATCAACTCCAGAATCATGCCATCGCACAAAGCGGAATTTTGAAAATTGATTACTCTCATAAAGATGCTTTTCATCTTCTCGGTAAAAAAGTAAACACTGAACTAGTGAATTGTGTTGATAGAAATCTTGATCAAATTTAGGAACGCCATAACCGACAGATTTCATTGCCGTTGTTATCCTAACATTAGCTAATTCATTTCTTCTTCTTAATTTAGCAGGAGTTTCATAGATGATTTGATGGTTATTTAAATCCGCTACTTTAATGAGTTTCTCTAGCTGAACCGGATCCAACGGGTTCTCGTAAACTTGTTCCTTATGTAAGTATCCTGCTGCTCCGTTGCAAACAATATAATGACTGATTTCTAATTCATCGATTATATTTTGAGCCATAAATAAATTTCTTCCGGTAGCAATTGCCACTTCATGACCATTTTCTTTAAGCATTTTAATAGCTAATTTAGTACTATCTGGAATAAGTTTCTGATTATTCACTAGAGTGCCGTCAATATCAAAAAAAATCATTTTCTTTTGCATGTTTAAGTTTTCCCCCTCTTATTCATACTTCTAAAGTAATTGTACCCTTTTATACCCTAGACTGCTAGACTGAAAAATAAAAAAATCACGAAGATTCAGTATTACCGAACCTTCATGATTTTTTATTCGTTTATTTTACTCTTCTTCACTAAACTGGCTGTTATATAAATTCGCATAAAACGCTCCTTTTTCAAGCAGCTCCTCATGTGTTCCTTGTTCAATAATTTCACCTTGATCCATGACTAAAATCAAATCAGAATCTCGGATCGTGGATAGGCGATGGGCAATGACGAAACTTGTCCGGCCTTCCATAACTTTTTTCATGGCTTTTTGGATCAAGCTTTCTAATCGTGTGTCTACTGAGCTGGTCGCTTCATCCAATATCAATATTTTCGGGTCAGAAATAATAGCACGTGCGATCGTTAGGAGTTGTTTCTGCCCTAATGATACGTTGGATGTTTCTTTATTTAATTTCATATTATAACCATCTGGCAACGTACGAATAAAGTGATCCACATTCGCTGTCTTAGCAGCTTCTATGACTTCTTCATCTGTTGCATCAAGCTTACCAAAACGAATATTTTCAGCAATCGTCCCGCTGTAGACCCACGCGTCTTGCAAAACCATTCCAAATAAAGAACGAACATCTTGTCTAGACATTGATTTCGTATCGATACCGTCAATTTTGATTGCCCCTTGATCAACATCATAAAAAAGCATCAATAAATTGATCAATGTCGTTTTACCTGCCCCTGTTGGACCAACAACGGCGACCGTCTGACCCTTTTTTACCGTTACATTTAAATCAGTAATAAGCGGCTTTCCTTTATCATATCCGAAAGATACATGTTCAAAATCTACATATCCTTCTACAGTCGCCGGTAATGGGTATTCTATTTTATTAATTGGTTCTTCTGGTTCATCCAGAATTTCAAATACGCGATCAATAGCCGCTGCTGCACTTTGTATGACCCCAGAAAGTTGTGTGATTTGAGAAATAGGCTGATTGACTTGCCAAATATACTGTGTGAAAGCTTGTAAGTTACCCAAAGATAAACTTCCCATAATAACCAAAAACCCTCCACCTAAAGCAATACCAAAATAAGCCATATTGGATACGAAGCCTACTAAAGGATTCATAATCCCAGAAATAAATGCCGCTTTAAAACCATAGTTATTTAAATTTTCATTGATTCCTTTAAATTCTTCTAATTTATCTTTTTCTTTGCCGTAAAGTTTAATTTCAGTAAATCCGCTAAAACTTTCTTGGACATGCCCATTCATCGCTCCTAAAGATTCTTGTTGCCCTCTAAAATACGGCTGCGATTTTTTAATGATCGCTTTGGAAATGATAAAAGATAGTGGAATCGTAGCCATAATAACCAAAGCTAATGGAACAGAAATATAGAGCATCATCGTTATAGCAAATACGATTCCCATAAATGAATTAACCATTTGAATAAGACTTTGTTGCAGCGCATTACTGATTGAATCGACATCATTTGTTACACGACTCAAAATATTTCCTTGCTGATTTCGATCAAAGTAAGATACTGGAAGACGATTTATTTTTTCTTCAATTTCATTTCTTAAATCGCGCATTGTATTTTGGACCACATTAGTCATGATATATGAAGATAGATACAATGTGATTTGATAAATACCTGCCATCACTAAGATAATAATGACGATATTTCGAAGATATGAAAAATTAACGGCTGCATTTGGTACGTTATTCAGCATATCAGCAACATTATTTGCTAACTCAGTCATAGCTAGTCCTATTATATAAGGTTGCAAAGCATTAACTATCATACAGACGATCGTTAATGCTATGGCAGATAGAAAACCAGTTTTATAGGGTTTAACATATTGCCAAATTCGACGTACAGAATCTTTCATATGACTCATGCTAACTCCTCCTTAGACAACTGCGATGAGGCAATATCATAATAAACATCTGATTTTTTTAATAGTTCTTCATGTGTTCCTTGAGCAACCACAATGCCTTTATTTAAAACAATGATATTATCTGCATGCATAATTGTACCTACTCGTTGTGCAACAATTAAAACAGCAGCCTTTTTGGTTTCTAATTTTAAGCGGGCTCTAAGTTTTGAATCCGTTTGGTAATCCAATGCAGAAAAGCTATCATCAAAAACATAAATATCCGGTTTTTTTATAATTGCACGTGCAATTGACAGTCGTTGTTTTTGTCCACCAGACATATTGCTTCCACCTTCAGACAAAAACTCGTCAAATTTATTTGGTTTCCTTAAAATAAAATCTTTTGATTGTGAAATATCTGAAGCTTCTTCAATTTCTTCAATATCAGCATCCGATTTCCCATAGAGCATATTGTCAGTGATCGTCCCAGTAAATAACAAAGCTTTTTGAGGGATGTAGCCAATTTTTTGACGCAGTGCACTTAATTTGTACTCTCTAACATCTACACCGTCTACTAAGATGCGGCCTTTTGTAACATCGTAGAATCGCGGAATGAGTTGGATCAAACTCGATTTGCCACTACCTGTACTTCCAATAAAAGCAGCTGTTTCACCAGGCTTCACAGTGAAACTAACATTTTTTATAACAGGTTCTTCTGTATCTCCAGGATATGCGAATGTCACATTTTCAAACGTTAAGTACCCATGTGTTTCTGTTTCAGTTACCCCATTCTCATTCTCTGTTATTGAAGGTTCTGTATTTAAGATTTCTTCAATTCGCCTAGCTGATACGGCGGCTCTTGGGTACATTGTAAAGATGTTAGCAAACATCATAAAAGAAAAGAGCGCATGAAAGATGTATTCAATAAAAGCTATTAAACTACCAACTTGAAGATCACCATTGTTGATTTCTATGGCCCCTAACCAAATAACCACTACGAAGATACAGTTAAATATGATAGAAAAAGTAGGCATTGCTAAAGCCATCAGTTTAAATAATTTTTTAGAAACGATCATATAACTGTCGTTCACTTGGTAAAATCGGCTCTCTTGAAATTTTTCTTTCACAAATGCACGAATAACTCTTAAACCGGTCAAATTTTCTCGTAAGTTCAAATTGATTTCATCTAAATTTATTTGTTGTTTATTCGATAATGGTGCTGAACGTTTCCCGATAAAATATACAATTCCTATTAAAAAAGGTACAGCAATCAATACGACGTAGGATAACGATGGGCTTGTTCGAATAATCATAATAAAACTAGCAATGAACATAAGTGGTGTCATCATTCCTATTCTAAGCACCATCTGCATAAATACCATAATTTGAAAAGCATCATTCGTTGTACGCGTTACTAAAGATGAAACACCAAATTCATTGTATTCTTTGTGTGAAAATGATTGAACTTTCTCAAAAATATCATTACGGATATCACGAACGATCCTTGTAGTGATCTTGCTTACAGTGTAAGCCAAGCCAATCAATCCAATCAAACCGATAATAGAAATAACAATCATCCATGTTCCATAATATGCCACTACATCATAATCATTAAACATTAAACCTTTATTGATCAATTGGGCCAATAAAGTTGGCAAGCCCAGTTCAATTAAAATAAAACCAAAAACATATAAAAAATTTAAGAATACTAACTTTTTATATTTTACAGTGTACCTCCACATTAACTCCATTTCCCCATCTCCTTATCTTTAAATAAACCATTTATCGTTTTCAATTTCTTTCGTTTATCTATGTATGAAACTAAATTCTATCTTTATTTTACAAAATAACTGTGCCGAAAAATATCTATTATACTATAGCATATTTTATGATTTTAAATCAGCAACTTCTATAGGTTTTTTAATAGATGATGAATAATGTTTATCTGTATTTATATATTCGCATATCTACTCTACATCAAGTTTATAAAAAGCTGATCCAGCATCTATGCCATGAATTATGCTTATTTGGAGCTATTCACCCTTTTGTCAAACTCACTGTTTACATCAAAACTAACTTTCTATACTTAATTAATGAATTATGTTAAAATAAGGTTAGCTGTTGTGTACTTACCACAACCACTAGTTCGGGAAAAATACTAAACTGAATAAAAGAATAAATCAGAATTTTTTCTTGTGGCTTTACATTCATGTTAAGGAATTAAACTGACGTGGTTTTCTTTTAATCACCTATGAGTATATTTCATAGATTGATTTTTTCGTAATACAAAACACTTCACCAATAGTTTTATAAAAAAATAGATAAACGTTCTTTAAAAAACTAAAGAAGGTTTAAAGAGGAGAGAAATAGATGATTTTTAAAGTCAATTATCAAGAAACAAAATTAAGAAACCCCAAAAGAGAAGATACTGAGGCACTTTATTTAGAAGCAGAAAGTGAAGTTGCAGCACGTGAATTAGTTGAACAAAACACCCCCTATAATATTGAATTTGTTCAACAAATCGATGGAAAATATCTTGAATATGAAAAGACTAGTGCAGACTTCAAACTAGTGGAGTTCAACTAATGAAACCTTCTATAAAAAATAATGAAGCAGCTGTCTTTGCCATTGGGGGTTTAGGGGAAATTGGTAAAAATACGTATGGTGTTCAATTTCAAGATGAAATAATCATTGTTGACGCTGGTATTAAATTTCCTGAAGACGATTTATTAGGAATCGACTATGTCATTCCTGATTATAGTTATATTGTACAAAATATTCATAAAGTAAAAGCTTTAGTGATTACGCATGGTCATGAGGATCATATCGGTGGAATTCCTTTTCTACTAAAACAAGCCAATATTCCAATCTACGCTGGACCACTCGCTTCAGCTTTGATTCGCAACAAATTAACAGAACACGGCTTATTGCGTGATACTGAATTACATGAAATTGGTGAAGATGACGTTATTAAATTTCGTAAAACAAGTATAAGTTTTTTCAGAACGACTCACAGTATTCCCGAATCTTTTGGTATTGTTGTCAAGACTCCACCCGGCAATATTGTATTAACTGGAGATTTCAAGTTTGATTTCACCCCAGTTGGTAAGCCGGCTAATTTGCACAGAATGGCTAAAATAGGCGATGAAGGTGTATTAGCTCTAATGTCAGATAGTACAAATGCTGAAATCCCTACTTTCACAAAATCTGAACAAGTAGTTGGAGAGTCTATCACAAGTATCATACAGAAAGTAGAAGGACGTATTATATTCGCTACTTTTGCTTCAAATATTTCACGTTTGCAACAAGTTGCGAATGCAGCCATTAAAACAAAAAGAAAAATATCTGTATTTGGCCGTAGTATGGAATCATCTGTTGCAACAGGTCGTCAATTAGGTTATATTACTGCTCCAGAAGAAACATTTGTCGAATCAAGAGAAATCAACCGCCTTCCTGCAAGTGAAAGTATTATTTTATGTACTGGATCACAAGGTGAACCAATGGCTGCCCTAAGCCGTATCGCTAACGGTACTCATCGTCAGATCTCTATTCAACCTGGTGATACAGTTATTTTTTCTAGTTCTCCTATTCCAGGCAATACTTCAAGTGTAAATCGTGTTATCAATTTACTATCTGAAGCTGGTGCAAATGTTATTCACGGAAAAGTAAATAATGTTCATACATCTGGACATGGTAGCCAACAAGAACAAAAATTGATGCTTCGTTTAATGAAACCTAAATATTTTATTCCTGTCCATGGCGAATACAGAATGCAAAAAATACATGCTGGGCTTGCTGAATTGGTTGGAATTCCAAAAGAAAATTCTTTCATCTTGGATAATGGAGATGTTGTTGCTTTAACAGCTGATTCTGCCAGAGATGCTGGACACTTCGAAGCTGGAGATGTTTATGTTGATGGAAAAGGTATCGGCGATATTGGAAACGTCGTTTTACGAGACCGTAAACTTCTATCTCAAGAAGGTTTAGTTGTAGTCGTCGTAACAATCGATTACAAGTCTAAAGAAGTGCTAGCTGGTCCTGATATTCTTTCTCGTGGTTTTATTTATATGCGTGAATCAGGAGAATTGATCAATGACGCACAACAAGTCATGACAAAGAGCCTAAATAAAAGTTTAGCAAATGACAAAATAACTGAACAATCCTTAAAAAACACCATTATTGAGAGTTTAAAACCTTTCTTATATGAACGTACTGAAAGACACCCTATGATTTTACCAGTTATTATGCCTGTTTAATCAAATAAAAAAGACCGTATACAGACTCTTTTAAGAGTTCTGCATACGGCCTTTTTTCTATTGTTCAATAAAGTGATAAATAGGTTCATCACGTTCTTTATCAAAACTAACTTGCAAATCATACCCGCTAAAAAACCATTCATCGTGTTTATCAATGAAATAGGTTATACCATTTACAACTGTTTTAGCCAGAACGTCATCAGGTTGGGCAACTTCCATTCCAACTGAAAATCCTTCATGAACTTCCGTCTTTCCATATACTTTTCCCGAAAATCTTACTCCAGCACCTTTTTCAAGACCAACCTCATTTTCAAACCACTCTTGTGCACTTTCAATTATACTTATTTTCATAGTAAGTCTCACAGAAATTTCTCTGTGAATCCTCCTTTCATATTAACTTATAATACTTATTAATTTTAACACAATAACAGATCTAGAGGTATCTTTTGGACCTACTTTAAATAAGTTGCTCTTAAGGCATTTGGTTTTCTAGCCAATTGATTTCTTTGTTGCCACCAACAATCATTAATGTATCATCTACCTTGATGACAGCATCAGCAGCAGGGGAAATAATCATCTCTTGCCCTCTTCGAATGCCGATAACATTTAGTCCAAAGCGCTGTCTAAAATCTAATTCAAGAAGCGTTTTATTAAAGAATTTTGGATTTGTTACTTTAAGTTCAACTAACGAATACTTATCTGATAACTCCAAATAATCTACTACATTTCTTGAAACCAAATGATGTCCAATTCGGATCCCCATATCTCTTTCAGGATGGACGACATAATCTGCGCCTATTTTTTCTAGCACTTTTCCGTGGTACTCGTTTTGTGCCTTAGCTGTGATATATGGGTTACCCATTTCTTTGATCATTAGTGTAGTCAATATGCTTGCTTGTATATCTTCACCAATTGCTATTATGACATGGTCAAAATTTCGAATACCTAATGAACGCAAAACATTTTCATCTTGAGCGTTTGCTAATACTGCATGTGTAGCAATATTCATGTATTCATTTACTCTATCTTCATTAGAATCGATTGCCAATACATCATGTCCGCTTTCAACAAGCGTCCGGCAAATGCTACCACCAAAACGCCCTAACCCAATAATCGCAAAATTTTTTTTCATCTCTTCACCAGCTTTTCTTTTACTTTATTTTTTTTAAATCCATTTTATTTAATTTTTCTTTTACTTTATTCAATAAGGTGATGCTTAAACGCATATATAGTCGCTTGTGTTCTATCTTCTACTTCTAGTTTGGCTAAAATATTTGAAACATGCGTTTTAACTGTTTTAAGAGTGATAAAAAGTGCATCTGCAATTTCCTGATTGGAATAACCTTGAGCAATCAACATTAGAATCTCATGTTCACGATTCGTTAGATCATCATGTAATTGGTGCGGTTGTTTTTTTGTCAGACGTTCCATCATTTTACCTGTCACTTCAGGTTCAAGAATGATTTCACCATTATATGTAGATCGTATTGCATTAGCAATCGTACTCGCTGTAGAAGTTTTCAGGATATAGCTAGCGGCTCCTGCTTCCAGTGCAGGATAAACTTTTTCATCATCAATAAAACTTGTCACAATAACTATTTTCGCTTCCGGCCAATCTTTCATGATTGCTTTTGTTGACTCGATCCCATCCATCACATCCATTACTAGATCCATCAATATAACATCTGGACGTAACTCCATAGCTTTCTCATAGCCGATTTTTCCGTTTTCTGCTTCTCCTATGACCTCTATATCAGTTTGAATAGACAAATAGGATGAAACCCCTAACCGAACCATTTCATGATCATCAACTAATAATACTTTAATCATACCATACCTCCCCCTTTTTCAATCGTGTTCATAATCGGTATCTTTATTTCCACACTTGTTCCTTTATTTTTAAAGCTAATGATTTTACAGGTTCCTCCCATACCGATTACACGTTCATTAATATTCTGCAAACCATAATTTCCAGCTTTGTTCTCAGTAGTATTAAATCCAATTCCATCATCTATCACTCTTAACAGCACAGATTGATCAATGACATGAAGATAAACTTCTAATCCTTTTGCTTTTGAATGACGTAATGTATTAGAAAGGAGCTCTTGAACTATACGGAAAAGATGATCTTCTATTCCATTCATCAACGAAACATCTTCGATATCCCATTTTAATTCAATTTGGATTTTTGTGCTCATTTCATTTAAAAGTTGTTCAATTCCTTTTTTTAATGACTTGCCTTCTAAATTGACCGGTCTTAAATGAAGCAGAAGGGCTCGCATTTCTGATTGAGCTTCATTCACAATGGATTCTATCAATTTTACCTGTCTTTGTAAAGTTTCATTTGATCCATCCATTTGTTCATTCAAAGCAGACAACATCATCATAGCAGCAAAGAGTTGTTGACTGACAGAGTCATGAAGCTCACGGGCTAATCTATGACGCTCAGACACTAATATTTCCTCTTTAGTCTGTCCATTTATTGAGTTAGATGTTTTATTGCTATTTATTTGAACTTCATTTGCTAATGCAATCAATTTTTCTCGAATATCAACGAGTGTTCTTTTTAATTCATCTGAGAGAAAATAGTCATCATTATTTTTATCAAGCAGTTGATCAAATAGATTCTTTGAATAATCTCCTTTGACAAGAGTCTGAAGTGTCTCCTCAATTTGCTGCCACTGACGTTTATTCACATAATACGCACCCAATGTTACGGCTAGACCAATCGCTACTGAGACAGCCAGCAAATACCAAATAAAAGGGATATATATAAAACGTACCGTGAAGATATCTAGATACCAGCTTTGAGGAGAAGCCGCATAACTGTAGCTAGCCATCGTAATAAAAAGCAAAAGAAAAACAAGTATACTGCTAGTAAAAAAAAGTGATCTGATTGCTTTTTGTTTCATATCGTGATCACCTCTAAATCTCCTACTAATACATTTGTTATTATTTTTAAAGTTCTAGCTTGGTCTTCATAATGATTACTATACATTTTAATGGATTCATTTTCCAAGATATAACATTGTTCCTCAAATAAAATTTTACCTCTAATAGCACTATGTTCTACCATTAAACCTATTCCAGTTGGAACTAAAATACGTGTTTTCCCGAATCCTTTTCGGATAACAATATGACTTTCTGTTTTAGGTAAAATGGTATTGCCTAAATCGATGATCGTATCGCCCATGAAAATTGAAAAATTAATATCATCCCATTCGTAAATCGAACTCCCTATCCTTTCATTACCAAACCAATTTCTTTTAAATCGTTTAGCATTCTTGGGTAAGCGGTCTGTCGTCTCTACAACGATAATTTCTTTTTCATTCCAGGGTGCTTGTTGAAAATTAAACGTGTCCATTCCAGAAAATAATTTTCCATAATTCATATAAAAGAAAATAATGGCCACTATTGACATATACCAAAAACCACCGAGAGACATTAAAGCAAAAACCGTCGAAAAAATCCCAATAACTAAATAGGCCTTTTTTTTCCTTTCTTGGTGTTTTCGACCTAAATATATTAACCAGCACCCAATAGCAAAGAGCCCTAATATGAATAGATTATTAATAAGCTGGTATAATGCTACTATTACTAAAAGTGATTCAATCACTAAGAACCATCTCCAATTATTCTTCATGTCTATTAAGCCCCCCATGTACACCTTCTTTTGTTCAGTATACCTTTTTTAATCTATAATGTAATGTTCTTTAGCATGAACTCCAGCTAAGACTAAAGACGTATATTCAAAAAATAAGGTGGCTAAAACATAACAAGCTGAGAATAAGAAAAAGGGTCTGTTTATCAGGAAACTGATGAACAGACTCTTCTTTTGTTATATATTGGTTGTTTATAAAATGGTGTTGATCCTTTAAAAGAAATTTCTTCTGGAATAACGGATTTTCTTGTGCAAGACCATTGAACCGTCTGAAGCCTACAAGAGAGGAATCAGACTTTCAAGCTCCAAACGAAGCTTACTTAATTGCTAAAGCATTAAAGCTTTGTCATTCGCATTAGGTCCTTTACATGGCTGCAAGCAGATCTTACTCCTTAAGAAATTTCAAGTAGGTGATTAAACTAGTCTTACGTGAACTTTGATAAAAAGAGTTAAAGGTATGATAATCAATTGCAGTCTCATTTTATATCGACGATGCAACTTTTAGAAGTCCCTTTAGGATTAATAGTTAGATATACGATGAGGCTTGGATTTATGTCCTAGATTCTTCATTTAAAAAGATAATTCATCTAGCTGATTTCTGTGATTTTGACTAACATGTCTCCACCTGGCGTAGAAAAGGTTACTTCACTGCCTACTTTTTTGCCCATTAAAGCTTTTGCAATCGGTGAGTCATTCGAAATCAATCCTTTAAATGGATCAGCTTCGGCACTACCAACAATCGTGTATTCTTCTTCGTCTCCATTAGGTAACTCAACGAAGCTTACTTTTCTGCCTAATGAAACTTCATCTGATGCCGTTTTTGAGTTATCAATAATCTCAGAAAAACGCAACATATTCTCGATGGTGGTCACTCTTCCTTCAACAAAAGCTTGCTCATCCTTTGCTGACTCATATTCAGAATTTTCAGATAAATCTCCAAAGCTACGAGCGATTTTAATTCTTTCTACGATATCTTTTCGTTTAACTGTTTTAAGATACTCTAATTCTTCTTCTAACTTTTTTTTGCCTTCTAAGGTCATTGGATATACTTTCTCAATCATTTAAATACGGTCTCCTTTTTAGAATCACATCTGATTCTTGCTTTCATTATTTAGTTGAAAGCGTAATTATATTTTCAACATTGACAAGATACCATGTTGTCTTTCGTTTGTAAACAAAAAGATCTAATTCACTCAAAATTTTAATTTGACTATCATCTTTTTATTGTTATTTAGTTATTTTAAAAAACTTAATTGTTTGGTAAAATCATTTTTTAAACTAATATACTTCTAATTTTAGTTGTCATCAAATCGATAGCCACTTGATTAGTTTCACCTTCTGGAATGATGATATCTGCATATTTTTTAGAAGGTTCTACGAATTGATGATGCATAGGTTTTACTACGTTTAAGTACTGATCAATAACTGAATTCAACGTCCGGCCTCGTTCTTCTATATCCCGCTTGATACGTCGAATAATTCGTATGTCGTCATCTGTATCCACATATACTTTTATATCCATTAATTTTCTTAATCGTACATCCTCTAGAATTAAGATGCCTTCAAGTATGATAACTTCTTTAGGTTCTTGTATAATAATGTCTTTACTTCTTGTATGTGCAGCATAATCATAAACCGGTTTTTTGATCGATTTATAATCGATTAAATCTTCTAAGTGCTTAATAAGTAAATCTGTATCAAATGCAAATGGGTGGTCATAATTTGTTTTTAAACGCTCATCGAATGATAATTCATTTTGATCCTTATAATAAAAATCTTGTTCCAGCATTAAAATAGAATGACCTGCAAATTGATTGTAGATTGCACGACTCACACTAGTTTTCCCACTACCAGATCCACCAGTAACACCAATTACTATTGGTCTTTTTTTGTTCGTCATACTTATTCCTCTTTTCTTGTGAAAAGCATTGAATCATTTGATTCAATGCTTTTTTTCATTCATTAAAATCTCTTTATTGATTAATATATTCTGCTTGATACTCAAGATGTTGCTGATAATTTTCGGAATAGTACACTTTTTCAGTTTCTAAATCTGCTAAGAAATAAAGATAATTTGATTCGGTAGGTTCGACGGTTGCATTTATTGCATCAGCACTAGGGTTGTTAACAGGTCCCGGGCCAAAACCTGGATGCTTGTATAAATTATAAGGAGACTCGACTGTAACATCATTATTGGTTACATATTCTTTATGTTCTTCTAATGCATAAAGAACAGCAACATCGGTTTGTAAAGGCATAGCGATATCTAAACGATTATAAAAAACTCCAGCAATTAATTTGCGATCTTCTGATGTAGACCCTTCACGTTCAACTAATGAGGATAGCGTTAAAATATCATGTACTGTTTTTTTTGACTCCGTTATTTCAGGATAAAATTCTTGCATAACTTCATCCATTTTACTAATCATATTTTCAACCAATTCTTCTATCGGCATTTCTTCGGGAAAGTCATAAGTTGCAGGAAATAAATAACCCTCTAGAGTGTATCTAGTATCTTCAGCTTTTAAAGCAGAAGTTAATAATTCAGGAAATTTTGTCTCCATTTCTTTCAAAAAGACTTTATTTTGAATAACAGCTAAGAAGTCTTTTTTGCTGTATTCTGTATTCCCTGCAATATCATCACCAATTTGATCGATCGTAGTACCTTCTTTAATTAATATTTTAGTTCCTTCATATTCGGCAATTGTTCCACCTTTTTGAAGTTGGTCAATAATCGAATCAAGAGACATCGACGGCGAAAACTCATAGTCTCCAGCTTGAAATCCTGTTTCATTATTTAAACGAATATAATAACTAAATACAATCGCACTTTTAATGACACCCTTATCTTGTAAAATTCGTGCAATATCTTTAGAACTAGAACCTGTTGGAATCTCGACTACTAATTCCGTTTTATTCTCTCTATCTAAAGGTTCTAAGGATGTGGTAACATATCGATACCCTATTACACCAAAAAGGACTAACAGTAGAATAAATGCGGCTATAATGCTAAGGACTATTTTCTTAACTAGGGTTTTTTCTTTTTGTCTTTCACTTGCTCCACCAGTAAAATTGATTTTTTCTTCTTTGTGATTTTTTATCTGGTTATTCTTTTTTCTTTTTGACAAGAAGCGACCCTCCTAACTATACCAAGGTTTTCCTTGATTGTTTCGTTTCAACTATGACACTAACTTGTATCATTATACATGATATAATAGTTTATGAGAACAAAAAAAAGCCAACAAATTAAATTTGTCAGCTTTTCATCTATCTTACTTATTGTTATACAGTTTAAATAGCCAGACTATTCTTCTTCATCTGCTAAGAATGTATTTAATACTTCTTCAACCATATCCCATTCTTCTTCAGTTTCAATTGGTTTTAATTCGCCTTGTTCTCCTGTGTCTGTTTCAATGAATGAGTAAACTTCAAGTTCAACTTCTTCTCCTTCACTAGCACCAGCAGGGTAAACAAAAACATAAGATTTGCCATAGTCATCTGAATCGAATGTAAATAAAATTTCGTATAATTGTTCATTACCTTGTTCATCTACTAGGGTAATATGTTCATGATCGTGATCGTTATTATGGTCGTGATTGTGGTCATGTGACATTGGTCAACACTCCTTTAATATGAAATACGTTTCTTTACTATTTTAGCGCACTATCTATTGAATTACTAGTTTTGATTTTGATTCAAATAATTTTGAAGAATTATAACTGCAGCCAACTTATCGATCACTTTTTTTCTCTTAGCCCTAGAAGTATTGCCTTCTTCTATGAGCATTCTTTCAGCTTGAACAGTCGTTAACCGCTCATCTTGTAAAATTACCGGTAATTTAAACGTTTCTTTGATCAATTCGGCATACCGTAGAGAAGCTTCTGCTCGGGGACCGATAGAATTATTCATATTTTTAGGTAAACCGATCACTACTTTTGTAACTTCATAACTGTTGATCAATTCGCCAATACGATCTATCCCATATTCTTCTTGTATTTCATTAATTTTAACGATTTCAATTCCCTGTGCTGTCCAGCCAAATGGATCACTAACTGCTACACCAACAGTCTTGGAACCGACATCTAATCCCATTGTTCTCATTAAGCTTTAGGTCCACTCTCTTTCAAATAAGTCTTTACAATCTCTTCAACGATTTCATCACGTTCATGGCGTCTGATTAGATTCCGAGCATCTTTATGACGTGGAATATAAGCAGGATCTCCTGAAAGCAAGTAGCCAACAATTTGATTGATCGGATTGTATCCCTTTTCTTCTAAAGCATCATAAACTAATTCCAAAGTTTCTTTGACACTTTTTTCACTGTTGTCACCAACATTAAAACGTACTGTTTCATCTGTTGAACTCATGGCCTACACCTCAATTTCTGTAACATCTACTCTTATTTTACAAGAAAGCACTTCAAACTACAATGATTATCAGAAATGAAGATTAGATTTTTT
This sequence comes from Carnobacterium sp. ISL-102, assembly GCF_018612935.1. Lineage (NCBI taxonomy): Bacteria > Bacillati > Bacillota > Bacilli > Lactobacillales > Carnobacteriaceae > Carnobacterium > Carnobacterium sp. ISL-102. Next base: position 401,694 of record NZ_JAGGRF010000003.1, read on the forward strand.
TATTTCAAAAAAAAAAAAAGACCTAGACTTTTATCTAGATCTTTCCATCTTCAGTGAGCTTATTTCTTTTCATTGACCCATTCTGGAACTTTAGCCAATGCATCTTTTAAACCTGCTGGATTCTTGCCGCCTGCTTGGGCCATATCAGGACGTCCACCACCTCCACCGCCAACGAGTGGAGCAATCGTTTTGATTAGATCGCCAGCTTTAAATCCTTTTTTGATTGTTTCAGGATCAATAGCCGTCAACAAATTAACTTTTCCTTCATTTGAAAAACCTAATGCTAAAACATTTGAAATTGCTTTATTTTTCCATTGATCTGCTAATTGACGCAGTTGATTCATATCTTTTACATCAACTTCAGCAGCGACAATTGTTACACCATTAATTTCTTGTATATTATTGAAGATATCGCCAGCTTGGTCATTTGCTAGTTTGGCTTGTAATGATTCATTTTCTTTTTGAACCTCTTTTAATTCACTTTGCAGCTGTTGCACTTTTAGCGTAACATCTTGTGTTTGTTGAGCTTTTACTAATTCAGCTACTTCGTTCAAAATTCTTTGTTCTATTTGCAACAACTTATAAGCAGCTTCACTAGTTACAGCTTCAATTCTACGAACGCCAGCCCCTATTCCTGATTCAGAAATAATCTTAAAGATGCCGATTTCACTCGTATTATTGACATGAACACCACCACATAATTCTATCGAATATTCGCCGACATTTACAACACGGACTAAATCGCCATATTTTTCGCCGAATAATGCCATTGCACCCATTTCTTTAGCTTTAGCGATATTTGTTTCTACTGTAACGACTGGGATAGATTCCCATATTTTTTCATTTACGATCTGTTCCATTTCATCTAATTCTTTTCGTGTGATTTGACCAAAATGTGTAAAGTCAAAACGTAAATAATTCTGAGTTACTGATGAACCTGCTTGATTTGCATGTTCGCCTAAAATATCTTTTAATGACTGATGCAATAAATGAGTAGCCGTGTGATTTCTAGTTATTTTATTTCTTAAAACTTTATCAACTTCTAGCTTGTAGGTTTTTCCAACCATTAGCGTCTCAAGTACTTCTACTACATGCAATGGTTGCCCTGCTGGAGCTCTCTTAACATCTAGTACATTTGCTACAATATTACCTGCAGTGTCTTTGACCACACCTTTATCGGCAATTTGCCCACCCATTTCAGCATAAAATGGCGTTTGGTCAAAAATTAAGCGGACGTGTTCCCTTGGTTGTGCTGCCTTTACGAGTTCTTCATCCGTTGCAATAACTGTTAAAGTACCGATTTCAGTTGTTTTATCGTACCCTACAAACCGACTCTCTTCTTTTAGATCTGAGAATAATTTTGTTTGAACACCCATTGATTTTCCAGTGCCACGAGCTGCACGAGCACGATCTCTTTGAGCTGTCATTTCTATTTCGAATCCTTCATGGTCCACTTCAAGACCTTCCTCATGTGCAAATTCCTCCGTCAATTCAACTGGAAATCCATAAGTATCATATAATTTGAAAATGTCAGATCCTGAAATTATTTTTTCACCTTTTGTTTTTAATTCGCTGATTCGTTCATTTAAAATGGTTAACCCATCATTGATTGTTTCATGGAATCGTTCTTCTTCATTTTTGATGACTTTAACGATAAATTCTTCTTGTTCCAGAATTTCAGGATAATGGCTGTTCATTATGTTTCCGACAATAGGAACCAGTTTAAACATAAAGGCTTCATCGATACCTAATTTTTTACCATGCATGACAGCACGACGCAATAAACGACGCAATACATACCCGCGTCCTTCATTAGAAGGCAAAGCACCATCACCGATAGCAAAGCTTACAGCGCGAACATGATCTGCAATAACTTTAAATGAAATATCATCTGTTGCATTTTCGCCATATTTTTTAGTTTTGCTCAATGACTGCACTTTTTCGATGATCGGCATAAATAAGTCAGTTTCAAAGTTTGTTGGTGCACCTTGTAAAATAGAGACGACACGTTCCAATCCCATACCTGTATCAATATTTTTATTGGGTAATGGTTCATAAGTACCATCAGGTTTGTGATTGAATTCAGAGAAAACTAAATTCCAAATTTCCAACCAACGTTCATTTTCTCCTCCTGGATAATTTTCCGGATCATTTTCAGCCAAGTCATTAAAAGCTTCACCACGATCATAAAAAATTTCAGAATCTGGACCGCTTGGACCGGCACCGATATCCCAAAAATTGTCGGCCACTTCTACTATATGGTCACTAGTTAAACCGATTTTTTCTTGCCAAATCTTTTTAGCTTCTTTATCTTCAGGATAAACGGTCACATATAATTTTTCAGGATCTAAATCTAACCACTTCTCTCCTGTTAAAAATTCCCATGCCCACTCGATTGCTTCTTCTTTAAAATACTCACCAATCGAAAAATTTCCAAGCATTTCAAATAACGTATGGTGGCGAGCTGTTTTCCCAACATTTTCAATATCATTAGTACGAATACTTTTTTGTGCATTTGTAATTCTAGGATTTTCGGGAACCACAGATCCATCAAAATATTTTTTCAGTGTTGCTACTCCGGAATTTATCCATAGTAATGTTGGATCTTCGAAAGGAACTAGTGACGCACTTGGCTCAACTTTGTGTCCTTTTGATTCAAAAAAATCTAAAAATAATTGACGAACTTCGTTACTTGATAATTTTTTCATCCTATTCTTCCTTTCAAATTTAAATCTGGTAGTTGTAAAAATAAGTACAAAAAAAGTCCAACAACAGCATTGCCAGACAAGGACGAAAAATTCGCGGTACCACCTTGTTTGCAATGATGCCATTCGACAGTTCATTACCTCTTAAGTCTCGATAACGTGAGAAACGATAGTATTTCTACTATTTTATTAAGGGAGCATCTCTATAATATTGTTAGCTTTCTCTCAGCCTTGGAAAACTTTTCTTTAAACAAGTGATTACATTAATTTATCCTCAGTACGTCTAAATTATAGGAGAATATGTCTCAATTGTCAATAAATTATAGTACTATTTTTGCTGATAACTTTTAAATAATTGTTTTTTCTTTAGCTAAAGTAAATCCACGACCCCATACTTCACTTGCACTCATCACAACTACAAAGGCATTTTCATCTACATCTAAAATCGCATCTTTTAAAAGTGTAAATTCTTGTTCTGCAACAACACACATCAACATTTCTCTATCCGAATTTCCATATCCACCTTTAATACCTAGGTTGGTTACCCCACGATTGATCGTATTAAAAATTGCTTGTTTCACTTCAACTGGATATTCAGAAATAATCATGACAGTCTTAGAATGATTAAATCCTACTTGAACAACGTCTATCGTACGACTAATAACGAAAAGGGAAATAATGGAATACATAACAACCTCACTATCAAAAACGAGCAAGGCACATACGATCACTAATCCGTCTATTATAGCTACACTCATCCCTAAAGGTAATCTTAAGTGCTCATGAATGATTTGAGCTATTATGCTTGTCCCACCGGTTGATGCTTTTGCTCTGAATACAATACCTAACCCAATACCTGTTACGACTCCGCCAAATAGAGCTGCCAGTAAAGGAGCATCTGTCCAGGGTTCCATAAAATTGAGCATGCCGATAAATACCGGTAAAATAAAACTTCCTAAAATAGTTTTATAGCCTGCCTCTTTCCCTAAAAAGATAAAACAAATCAAAAGCAACGGTATATTAAAAGCCAGTTGCACAACAGACGGATCCCAACTGAATACACTACTTGTAATGGTACTAACCCCACTGATACCACCTGAAACAATTACATTCGGCAACAGAAAAACGTTAAATGCAACAGCAGCGATAAATGAGCCGACAATAATATAAAGAATATCAAGTGCTCCTAATGCGTATTTATTTGATAATACTTTTTTCTTCATAAACGTTCTTCCTTCCTAAGTCCTGAAACATCTCGAAACAAAATCCTTGTTTATTCTAACACTTCAAACTGGATTAAAGCATAGTTTTATTTTTTTCTCATAAATTTTATGAAAATTTAATTTTCATTTGTTCTATAATAAGAAATGAACACTAATAGAAAATAGCAGTCTAAAGGAGTATTTATGTCTACTATAGAAAAATATCACCTCATAATAAATGAACTTTCAGGTTCTGGAAAAGGAAAAAAAGTTGCCAACAAAATCAGCAAGTTGCTGGCAGATAAGAATTTACCCTTTCAATTACATAAATCAACTTATCCTGGCCACACGATAGAATTAACTAAATCTTTAGCTCAAGATATCAGCCAAAATCTACCTTTAACTCACCTAATCATTGTTATTGGCGGAGACGGCACTTTGCATGAAGTTCTTACAGGTTTAGGAGAACAGTTTGCTCATATTCCGGTAGGATTTATCCCAGCAGGTTCTGGCAATGATTTTGCACGTGGTGCGGGTATCTCAAAAGATCCTGTGAAGGCTTTAGAACAAATTTTAACTGCCAAACATGCAAAAAAATTAGATATCATTCAATATTATGATCACAACCAACAGATTAAAGGATTTGCTGCAAATAATGTTGGCATAGGCTTCGATGCCGCAGTGGTTAAAAAAGCAAACCATTCGCCATCAAAAGTTCTTTTGAACAAGCTAAGTTTAGGTTCTCTTGTTTATTTTGCTAGTTTGATTCAAGTTTTTTTTAAACAAGCTGCTTTTCCCTTAACCATTACGGCGGATGAAAAAATAAAACTATTTGAAGATGCTTTTTTAGTTATTATAAATAGCCACCCTTATTTTGGCGGCGGTATACCCGTTTCACCAAAAGCATCTCAATTAGATGGGAAACTAGATTTAATTATTCTACCTAAACGTTCTTTTTTTAATCTTCTTTACCTTTTTACTTTAATGATTTTTGGAGGAAAACATTTAGATCATAAAGATGTTTATTATTTCCAAGCTGAAACTATCTCGCTTAAAACTACTTATACGATTGATTCCAACGCAGATGGTGAGGAATTAGTTTATCAACCCATTGATTTCAAACTCAAAACTAGTTCACGATATTTTTGGATTTAACCGATATTAGACATTTATAACGTTTCATTAATTACGATTATACAAAATAAAAAAACTTCAAAAGATCGATCTTCTGAAGTTTTTTTATTTTGTATAATTTTTTATAAACTCGGCACAATGCCCTCCATACCGATCATTGGATCAACTGCATTAGATTGGATCATATCGATTGTCAGACGATAATTTTTTTGCTCGTTTGCATCAATCGATTCAATTTTTTTGTTAGGTGATGCCTTCTCAACGGTAACGTCAGCTATTTGTATTTTTTTAGCTTCAATTGCTGTTTTTTCTTTATTAGATACTGGTTGCACAACTAATTCAATTTGTTGTTTTTCACCTTCTAATAGACGTTCTGTCAATGTCGTTAACCTGGTCGCTGAAGATTTGGCTACACATTCCTCAAAAGCATAGGGCTCACCACATAAAATGAGCAGTTCGCTGCTTCTTGTGATCGCAGTGTAAAGTAAGTCGCGTCTCAACATACGATGATAATTTTGTACCATTGGTAAAATAACCATTTTAAACTCTGATCCTTGAGATTTATGGATAGAACAACAATAAGCTAAAGTGATTTTCATCCATTCATTACGTTTATAGACAACTTCATTAGCATCAAATTGGATCACGATCTCATCCACTTTATCATCTGTTTCCTTGGCTAGCTTAATCCCAACAATTTCTCCCATATCTCCATTAAACACGTTCATTTCTGGATAATTTACTAACTGTAGTACTTTATCCCCAATACGGTAACTTTTTTCATTAAATTTAACTTCTTTTCGTTTGCCTGAAGGATTGGGATTAAAGATTTCCTGCATCATTTTATTTAACGCATCTATCCCAGCTGGACCTCTGTACATCGGTGCCAAAACTTGAATATCTTGGGCAGTAAACCCTTTTTCTTTAGCTTTTTCTACCACTCGACGAATAACAGGTTCAATTTGATAAGTATTGCATTGAAAAAATGAACGATCTTTTTTATTTTTAGTGAAATCAGCAGGCAATTTGCCTTCTTTTATTGCATGAGCTAGAGAGATAATGGAAGAACCATCATCTTGTCGATAAATTTCGGTCAACTCGCTGCTAGGAATTTGTTTTGCTTTGATCATGTCATGCAATACCTGACCTGGACCAACGGAAGGTAATTGATCTTTATCTCCTACAAATATAACTTGCATATTTTGTGGTACAGCTCTTAACAATTGATTAGCAAGCCATGTATCCACCATCGACATCTCATCTACGATCAACAATCCACCTTCTAATTCTCTATCAGAAAGCTCCGCTGTTGGTTTTTCTTGGCCATTTAACCCTAAAAGCCGATGAATCGTGCTGCTAGGCAATCCAGTAGATTCATTCATTCTTTTAGCAGCACGTCCTGTTGGAGCGGCTAAAAGAATAGGAAAAATCTTATCCTTGTAATCATCTATTTCTAGTGATAGACCATTCAGTTCTGCAAATAGGGTCACGATACCATTTAATACGGTTGTTTTACCGGTTCCTGGTCCTCCAGTTAAAATGAATAAAGGTGAAACAACGGCTTCTTCAATTGCTTCGGTTTGTGAATTCCCATACTGGATACCCAATCTTTTTTCCATTTTCCGAATTTCTTTTTGGATGTTATGGGCTGGATACTGAATTTTTTTGCTGTTTTTCATTAACCGTTTTACCGATGTTGCAATTCCCCATTCAGCAGCATACAGTGATTTGATATATATTTTATGGTTATCTTCAATCAATTTATTTTCTTCAATCAAATTTAATAACTCTTTTGCTACTAGATCCGGTTCAATAATGAACGCCCGGCTTTCTTCCAATACCCTTACTGTCTCATTTAATAACGGCTCCGCTAATGTATACGTATTGCCCTCACCGAGACACAACTCGTTTACTGAAAATAAAACAGCCGCTTGGATACGTCCTGGAGAATCTGCAGCAAAGCCTAAATTTTCTGCGATAACATCCGCTTTTTTAAATCCAATATTATCAATATCTTCTATTAATTGGTATGGATTTTCTTGAATGATCTCCAATGTTTCTGCTTGGTACGTTTGATAAATCGTATAAGCTAAACGGCTTCCAAAACCAAAATCATTTAACCCGATAATAATTTTTTCCATTCCATTACTTGAACGTATCATATTAACAATAACTTCTTTTTTCTTGTCATTCAATCCAGGAACCTTAGCTAAAACTGTTTCATCTGCGTTAATTTGATCGATTGCATCATCACCTAAAAGTTTGACGATTGTTTCAGCGGTTTTTTTTCCTATTCCTGGAAACTTGTCGCTTGATAAATAGGCAATAACGCCTTCTGCTGAAGTGGGCTTCTCTTGTCGGTAGCGTTCTGCATTAAATTGCATACCAAATTTTGGATGGTCCGTCAATTGACCAAAAAAGCGATACGTCTCATCTTCTTGAATTTGCCCAAAGCTTCCCGTAATAACAATCTCTTTTTCGGTAAAGGAACTATTTGTATCGACCACTTGTGCTAGAATTACTTTATAGAAATTTGTTGGATTTTGATAGAAGATTGCAGTAACTTGCCCTACAACATAGGGAGGGTCTCCTGCAAATAAATCTAAACTGTCTTGCATAACCACTTTCCTGCCACCACCTTTTCTATCTTATGCGTTCAAAAAATTCATTCTTTTTGATCTTTCATTATAACCTCTATGGCTTGTAATTGTCTGGTGCGTTCCTCATATTTTTTAGGATCTAGTTCCTTTGCTTTGTCGAAGTACTTCTTAAGAGAATCAACTTCTTCTTTTAAGGCCATCCCTACTACTCCGCACTTAAACCAAGCTTCATCATTCTGGGGTGCTTGTTCGATACCTAATTCAAAAAAACTTTTTGCTTCTTTAAATGAACCTAATTGCATTAAAGTATTCCCAATCAATAGAATTAAAGCTATATCTAGTTTGTCTTCTTCATAAGCACTTAGAAAATAAACTAATGCTTTTTTAGTCTGATTTAATGCTAAATAATTTTGTCCAATCATTACCATAGCATCCTTTTTTAATCGTGTCTCATTGAATTTGATCACTTGATTAAAATAACTTAGCGCTGTTGAATAATCCTCGATTTCATAATATAAATTTCCAAAGGCATAAATAAAAATAGGATCTTCAGGAAACTTTTCAATTGCTGTATCTAATATAGCTTTGGCATCTTCATATTTTTTTCCTAAAATAAACATGTTCGCTAAATTGTAATAACAATCGCTATTTGCAGGATCATTATTAATTTCTTCTATAAGTAACTGAACGGCCTCATTAAACTCGCCCTTTTCCCATAATTGAAAAGCCTCATGGTTTCGATTCATACTTATTTCCTCCTTATTGCAACTTTATCCATTTTACACCAAAATTCTATAGGATTCTACTGATGTCATTGATTTCCATTTTTATTGATACAAGATTTTCCTCATTTAAATTACTTAGTTGTGCTTATGTATAACAAAAAGCTAGGAATTGACCCTAGCTTTTTGAATAGTATATTAAATTTTAAACATATTGCAGTTCTCTTGTTTCATTATAAGCTGCATCGATTGTACCGCCGCCTAGACATTCCATGCCATCGTAAAAAACAACTGCTTGACCTGGAGTGATTGCTCGTACGGGCCCATCAAATTCAACTGTAGCTGTCGTTCCATCTTCGCTCAGGTGAACCGTTACGCCTGTGTCAGCTTGTCGGTAACGGAACTTCGCTGTACATTTGAATGTACGAGGTTTTTCTTCATTCGTTGTAAAATGAAGATCAGAAGCTTCTAAATGAGTAGCTCGCAGCCATTCATGATTAAAACCTTGCCCTACGTATAAAGTGTTTGATTCTAAATCTTTTCCAACAACAAACCATGGCTCACTTGATTCTCCGCCACCACCAATACCTAGTCCTTGGCGTTGCCCAATGGTGTAATACATTAATCCATCATGTTGCCCTTTTTCTTCACCATTGATCGTCATCATTTTGCCCGGTTGAGCTGGCAGATAAGACATCAAGAATTTTTTAAAATCACGTTCTCCAATAAAACAAACACCTGTAGAATCTTTTTTATTAGCTGTAGATAAGCCAGCTTCTTCAGCAAGCTTACGCACTTCAGGTTTTTGCATGCCCCCAAGAGGAAACAAGGTTTTTGCTAACTGCTCTTGAGATAACTGATTTAAAAAGTAGGTTTGATCTTTATTATTATCCAAACCTCTTAACATATGTGTAACACCATTTTCATCACGTTCTACTTGAGCATAATGGCCGGTAGCTACATAATCTGCTCCCAATTCAACAGCATAATCTAAAAAAGCTTTAAATTTAATTTCTTTGTTACACATAACATCTGGATTAGGGGTGCGTCCTTTTTTATATTCCTCTAAAAAGTAGGTAAAAACTTTATCCCAATATTGCTTTTCAAAGTTAATAGAATAATACGGAATTCCAATTTGATTTGCTACAAGTGCGACATCATTATAATCTTCTGTCGCTGTGCAAACACCAAACTCATCTGTGTCATCCCAGTTTTTCATAAAAATCCCCACTACGTCATAGCCTTGTTGTTTTAACACTAAAGCTGTAACGGATGAGTCAACACCACCGCTCATGCCAACCACGACACGAGTCTTGCTATTGTCTTGCATTACATCACCATCATTTCAAACAGATTCTGAAAAATCTTTACGATTTGAAGGTCGTATTTTTCCAGTCCCTATCATTATACTAACTTTTAGTCAGAAATCAAGCTGTTCAAACCAAAAAGGAGACATGCTCAATAGTAAGTCATCTCTCCTTTCTATTCGACTAACAAATTTTTTTATTTTATCATGCCTTTTCTAATACGCCGCGTTCCACCAGATTTTCTAGTGTAAACGCTGCTTTTTCACGAATTTCTTTATAAGCATCTCCACTATAGATATTTACTGTTCGCAAACCGTTACCTGTTGTTACTGATAGTTTCAATTGAGTTAACTCATTTGAAACTACTATTTTCAATTTCACACCTTGATTATTTATCATATTGGTATCCATCGTACGGGATAATTGAAAATTCCCTTTTTTTGTTTCTTCAAAACCATTATCTCTTAATGTATATTTTTTTACGTTAGGATTTACTTGAAACTGTTCATTGGAACCAAGTAAAGTTGCTTTTTTTTCAAATGCCATGTCGTTCCCTCACTTTTCTTTTAACTTAATCGTAACCCTTTTCATTTCTACTATACCATAGCTTTTATGCTTTTTTCTACAAAAACTAGTAGAGAGCCTGCAAACTTCACAGACTCTCTACTAGTTTATCTATTTTATTTTGGTTTATTTTTTCAGTCTTGAACTGATTTTTATTAAATGTGCTGCTAAATTACCGACCTGTTCTGAAGTCGTTCCAAGGCCAAAACTGATTCGAATTGTTTCAGAAACAATTGGACTCTTTTCTCCATACATAGCTAGTAAAACATGACTTGGTTCAACACTTCCAGCCGTACATGCAGAACCAGATGATACGGCTATGCCATTTAGGTCCAAGCTCATCAACAATTGTTCAGCAGATACGTTTTTGAACCACAAACTAACCACATGGGCTAATTGCTTTCCGGAATTTTCGTTTATCTCGAATGCTATATCCGCTTGAGTCAATCGTTCAATGAGTTGCATCCTTAACTCATTGTATCTTGTTTGACGTTCTTCTCTTTGAAGTTGTAAGATTTCTACTGCTTTTTGTAAACCAGCAATGGCAGGAATATTTTCTGTTCCTGCTCGACGTTTTTTTTCTTGGTCTCCACCTAGTATAAAGCTTGGCAGAGAGATTTCTTCATTGACATAAAGAAATCCAATTCCTTTAGGTCCGTTGATTTTATGTCCTGAAATAGACAATAAATCAATATGATCTCTTTTAACATCGATTTCTTCTGTCCCATAAGCTTGAACAGCATCCGTATGAAAGTATGCTGTAGACTCACTATTTCCAATGACAGCGCCAATTCCAGCTATATCCATTACGGTACCGACTTCGTTATTTGCATACATGATAGAAACTAAAATGGTATCAGGTCTTAATGCTTCTTCAACCATCATAGGATCGACTTGGCCTTTTTTATTTACTGGCAAATACGTTACTTCAAATCCCAGTTTTTCTAGATATTCCATCGGTTTCAAAACAGCATGGTGTTCAACAACTGATGTAATAATGTGTTTTCCATCTTGTTGTCTTTTTAAGGCTGTTTCAATAATCGCAGTGTTATCAGATTCTGTACCACCACTTGTAATAATAATTTCGCCCGGTTTAGCTCCAATACTTTTAGCAAAAACTGCTCGTGCATTATCAACAATACGGCGACTGTCTCTCCCAAAATTATGGATACTTGATGCATTCCCATAATGATTTTTCATTGCTTCATAAACGACTTCAATAACTTCTGGGTGAACAGGACTAGTTGCGGCATGATCAAAATACATTTTTTCCATTTTAATATAGCCCTCCCTAATTGGTCTAAATTAATAATTCCTATTTTTTCTAAATTCAACGAACTATTTATTTTCAAGCAAGCTATTTTTATCTATTAAGTTTACCTTTTTCCCATAATTCTGGGAATAACATTTTCAAAATCCCCATCGTCAAGCGGCGTCCTTTACCTTTATAGACAAACGCATGCATATGCATTGCAGGATTAAAGTTAGCTTCTAATACTGTATACCCTAAATGTTCTTTAGTACTTGAAATAGCTGGATCTGGAATGATCAAATCTATTCCACTAACTTTTGCACCAATGATTTCAGACATATCTATTGCTGCTTGCTTATAGCTTTCATCTATATCATCTGTAACATCTATGGAATCTCCACCAGTACTAATATTTGAATTTTCTCTTAAATAAATGACAGTATCAGTCTCAGGGATACTTTCGACTGTATATCCTTGTCCTTTTAGCATCAATTGTTCGATTTCGCCTAATTCTATCCTTTCAAGCGGAGAATGGTGTTTTACTTCACCACGCAAAGGATCTTCATTCTTTTTATCAACCAATTCTTTTATGGTCTTTTTACCATCTCCAACAACATTAGCTGGCGTTCTCAGTAATATCGCTGGAACTTTTCCATCTAAAACAAAGAACCGGTATTCTGTCCCAGGTATATATTCTTCAACCAACACAGCAGTATCTTCTTTGAAAGCTATCTCAATAGCCTGTTCATAATCTTCCCTACTTGGCAACTGTTTAAAAATGGAGATGCCGATGCCATAATTGGTTGACTTAGGCTTGACTACGATTTGTTTTTGTTCGTAACGCCAAAACGCTGCTTTTCCTTCTGCCAAGGTCGTATACTCTTCCCCTGCTGGAACATGAAAACCTGCTGAACCAAGTATTTTCTTTGTGACTGTTTTATTTTCCATGATAAGTGGTGCAATATAGGTATCCTTAGAGGTCATATTCCCATTTTTAACGAATTCAATATGCTTGCCAACCGTTAATTTTAGAAATTGATCTTGTTCATCTAACACTTCCACTTGAATGCCCTTTTGAAAAGCATCCATTATTAATAGTTGCGTAGACATTTCTAACTTTTCAAATCCTCTTAAATTATACGGCTTCTCAACGGCTTCTTTTTTATACTGTTTAGCTAATGCTAGACTAAATTCAATATATGACCCTTTTTCTTCGATGCCGCTTATTATACGAGCAGCAACCGTTAGTTTAGGATCAATGATTTGTTTTTTAGCTTCTTGAATACAGCTGTATGCTTCTTTAGATCCATTTGTTGCTTGGAGCATTTCTTCCATTTGTTTTAATAGCTGTAAACCTTCTTCTTGGAAATTAGAAATTTGTTCTGGGTTTTCTATGGCCGTTGTTAGACTCATTTCTTCTCCAATTTCAATTTCATCCACAGTAGCTGTTTCATCCATCCAAATCATATACAAGCAAAAAAGATGAATGAATTCTATCGTTTGTTTTGACATACCAAACGGATCGAAAGGATTTAAGTCAAAACCGCGTAGTTCAAGGTAAGAAACACCTTCAGTCAATAACTTTTCTGCATTATTCGTTCCACGAAGACGAACGGCTGAATAAAATTCCTTTTCTTCTGATAAAAAGCCTTTTTCTACCATAGTTTGTAAGCTGTGAACATAGTCTTCAATTGAATTGAATGAAACAGCTACTTCTGGCTGGTTGACATATCCATAATGACTGCTTCGGATACTCCGAACATAATCTTTTGGTATTTCTTGATCTGTAAAAAAAGAATCATCCACTTTAGGAGAAGCACCTAATAAATAAGTTAAAAGCCATCTATAACGCAGGAAATTTTTTGCTAACTTCAGATAAAGCATAGATTTGAATGAGCTTTTATCTGAATAGTCTGTTTGGCATTCGTATAATCGTGCGATCAGCTGGTCATCTAATTCAAAATTGTAATGTACCCCACTGAGCATTTGCTTTTTCTTGCCGTATTTATGCGTTAGGATTTCTCTATACTTGACTGCTTCTTTGTTATCTAACTTGGCAATAGGGATGACAGACTCATCAGGAAGAACCATCGGCATACTTACCGGCCAAATCGATTCATCCAGAGGCATTGTTTGAAGCACGACGTCATGTAGTGCTGCCATCCAATTGTAACTTTCCTTAATGGAAGCTAATGGAGGACTAATCAATTCCAATTGCGATTCACTAAAATCTGTTTGAATATATGGATGGAAATTTCTATTCCCAAATTCATGTGGGTGATCCGTCAGCGCAAGCTGTCCATTCGACTTAACCCTTAATCCTTCTTTTTCAATTCCAAAAACGGCTTGATAAAAAGCTTCGTTTAAATCTGTTTCTTGGATCATTTGTTTAACTGTCTTCATTTATACTATTCCCTCATCTGCTTGATTTATTTGTCGCTCAATTTCTGTTCGAATTTTTGATTCAGGAGCAAACTCCTTTTCCCAGCTAACTGGTTTCATTACTTTTCCATCCGTTTTTCGATAACGTGGTTTACCATCTGGAAAAACTTTCCCCATATTTGCTTGATGCACAATAGAGAAGATTGGATCAGGATCAATACCCAAGAGAACGAAAGAACCATAATTGAAATAATTTGCATCAGTCAACGCATCTACTTGACCGATTAACGGACTGTGTACTTCTTTTTGCTGCTCTTTTATTTTATCGATAGCTTCTTCAGCAGCTTTCTGCCACTCTAAAACTAAAGATTCGAATTTTGGGATATCACCTTTTACACTGGCATAAAGAAATTCTATTAGCTCTTCCGTTGTAAAATTTGCCCGAGTAACAGCTTCTTCAGAAGTTAAAGCTTGAGGTTTTCTTTTTATCGTCTTACCAAACACTTCATGAAACTCTTGAACTTGTTCAAATGGTGATAATTTACTCATGATTCAGCTTTCCTCCTGAAATTTTTTCTTCTATAGTTTAGTATAACTCTTTTAGTTAATTTTTTCTTATATTAAATTAGTAAATTAGACGTTGATTAGATGTTTTCTTAAAGCTGCGTTCTCTGATTCCAATACTCTACGATACATTTCAGAATTTTTCAAATCAGCCTGCATAATTTTCAAAAACTCAATATTATCTTGTGAATGACGTTTTGTTCTTTCCAGTTCGATCTTTTCTTTGATCAATTTTTTTGCATCTTTTTCAAGATTATCTATTATTTCAACGAATTCTTTATTTTTATCAATTAATGATGCGTTCTGAAAACAGATTCGTTTGATTTTTTGTTCGTTTTTTCCATCTGTTAAGTTGATGTAAACCAATGCAAAAGCTAAGCAGGCAATCACAAATACTAAACATAGATTAATAAAAGAAACTACGGGTATCGACTGTCTAAACAAAGATACTAACGTACTTAAAATAACTGCACATCCAAAAATGGCTAACCCAATTCGGTAAGAATTTATTTTCCGTTTAGTATTCACTATTTTTAAATAATTTATTTTATTTTGTAATTTTTCATTCTCTACTTGTTCGTATTCTATTTTTTTTTGATTTTCAAGAAAAAGGGCTTTTTCTTTTCTTTCGATCGTTTCTTGTACTTGTTGTTGATACAGTTCAAACCACTCTTTTTCTTTTACTAGTTTTTCTAATTCTCTATCTATTTCCTGCTGATAAACGGCTTTTTTTAGTAAAAGTTCTTCTTCTGCTTGCGTTGCTTTTAAATTAGTTGAGGCAATCATATTACTCGCCTCTTGTTCAGCTTTTTGAGTAATCTTTTTTGCTTCAATTATTTCTTTATTATATTGTTCAACGGAGTGTCTTTTTTTTAATTCCACTTCCTGTTTGGCTTTTTTTATATCTTTTTGAACTTCTTGATACATTTCTTCTGATTGCCGAAAAGCATCCATTAAAATAATTTCTGCTTCTTGCTTAGCTTGTTGCAGCATTTTATGTTCTTTTAAGTAATATCCTATTGCCACTTTCTCATTTATCTGGTGCTTTGTATGTGGAGTTTTTATTTCTCTTTTTTTATTTTCTGTTACCTTTTTCAAAATGACTCTGCCTGTTTTTAAAAAAAGGTTAAGCTGGTCTCTATTCTTAGCTTTTGATGGGCCAGTAAGACGATCCGTTTCTTTTTTTTTATTCATTAAAAAGTTCCTTTCTTTCTACCTTTACCATAATTACGATCAACTAATTCTAATCAAAATAAATGAGCTCTTAAACATTATCGCAAATAATCAGAGAAAAGCCAAACCAAACATTCTACTAACTTTCTAAAAGTAACTTGACCCCCAATCAAACAAGTGTTCTTTCTTGTAGAATCCCATTAATCACAGTGGTATACTAGCAGTAAGAATGTTAGTGGGAGGATACTTTATGAATCAACCTTTAGCTTATCGTATGAGGCCTACTCATATCGATAATATTGTAGGACAGCAACACTTAGTTGGAAAAGGAAAAATTATTCGACGCATGGTAGAAGCAAAAATGCTCTCATCGATGATTTTATACGGTCCCCCTGGAATTGGTAAAACAAGTATTGCCAGTGCTATTGCTGGTACAACAAAATTTGCTTTTAGAACTCTAAATGCTGCGAGCGATACAAAAAAAGACCTGCAAATTGTCGTGGAAGAAGCTAAAATGAGCGGTACTGTTATTTTGCTTTTAGATGAAGTCCATCGTTTAGATAAACCTAAACAAGATTTCTTATTACCGCACTTAGAAAATGGACGAATCATTTTGATTGGGGCAACCACAGAAAATCCATATATAACGATCAATCCTGCCATCCGTAGCAGAACACAAATTTTCGAACTTAAGCCTCTTTCTAATGAAGATATCCAACATGCTTTATGGAGTGCAGTAAATGACTCAGAAAAAGGCTTTGGAAAAGAAAATGTAGCTATAACAGATGAAGCTTTGCTGCACTTCTCAAGAGCCACAAACGGAGATTTAAGAAGTTCTTTGAACAGCTTAGAACTGGCAATCAAATCAACAACTCCAAATGAGCAAGGTACGATAAACATCACCTTAGATATTGCAGAAGAATGTATCCAAAAAAAAGCTTTGACGCATGATAAAGATGGTGATGCACATTATGATGTCATATCAGCTTTACAAAAATCAATTCGCGGAAGCGATGTTAATGCGGCTATGCATTATCTGGCAAGGCTGATTGAAGCTGGCGATCTACCCATCATTTCTAGACGTTTAATGGTCATTGCTTACGAAGATATAGGGCTAGCTAATCCTTCGGCGGCTTCCAGAACGGTAACCGCCATTCAAGCAGCTGAAAAATTAGGCTTTCCAGAGGCCAGGATCCCTTTAGCGAATGTAGTCGTTGATTTATGCCTTTCTCCAAAATCAAATTCGTCTTATGTAGCGATCGATGCAGCTTTACAAGATGTACGAGCTGGCAAAAGTGGAGATGTACCAGATCATTTAAGAGACTCTCATTATAGCGGAGCAAAAAAACTTGGACGCGGTGTGGATTATCTTTACCCGCATAGTTATCCAGGTGCATGGGTAAATCAGCAATATTTACCTGACAAACTGAAAAAAGCATCCTATTATATTCCAAATCACACTGGAAAATATGAGGATACCTTAGCAAAACAATATGAGTCTATTAATTCTAAGAAAAAGGGAAGCAAATCTAATTAACCGCTTTCTTTGTTGTTTTAATCAACTTCCAACAAATAAACAGTAGGCGAATAATTGACAATAACATTTGCTTATGCTACTATAAGTATAAGATTTCTGAGATGCTCGTTTTGCTCAACATGTGTTGACCGAACAATTAATATTACCTTGGGATCCAAACTGATTCAATCGGATAACAAGCCTTTTCACTTGGTAGTTAGAAGATTGACAGCGGAGCCCACCTGCTACTTGCGGGTTCAAGACTAACTGAGCATATCAACGGCATCATCGGATTTCTCATTAAAAAAGTTTAAAACTTTTAAAGTCATTCTTAATTGAATGGCTTTTTTTTGTTCTACAACAACTGGTGTGGATGCTTCAAAAAAATTTCTTCTGGAATGGACGGGTTTGCTTGTGGAGAGCCAAGGAACGCCTAAAGCCTAAAACTAAAAGTTGTCATGGTTGTTGCTGCTTTAGCAGCTTACAAAAACAGGATACACTCGGGCGTTATTTGCCTACAGTGCTTCATTTTAGGCTACAAGCAACCCTATTCCTCAATAAATTTTGGGTAAGTAATGCCATTAAATCAAGTCTATCAGCACCAAAAATTATACAGCCCTTTTTTTCAAGTCTCTTTTGAATTTTACTTAACTTTAAATTAATATATGGTATGCTTAACATAAACTTAATTTTATTGAAAGAAGGTTTCATTATGCTGTTATCTGTGTTATTTTTTATTTTTTCACTCTTATTGATCTATGCAGCCTACTTTTTCTATACTGGTAAAGCTGTCGTACTTTTACCAAATACTAGTAAAGAAATTCCATCAAAAAAAGTAACTTTTTTCAAACTATACGGCGCTCTTTTCTTCATTGGTGGGCTTGGTTCTCTCGTACTAGTCTTCTTTCATCCAAATTGGTTGGCTTTTAGCGTTTTACTCTTTGTAATGCTTACCATGCTTTTTTTTATTTTCAATTTAAATAAACGTATGTAATATCATTGATAGCCTATCCTTAAAAATTTAATCCACCTCTTATTTCATATCTCTTTGAAACTGGTTACATTTAGAGTACAATGAAGTTAGCAAAAAAGTTATTCATTTATCTTATCATGAGGAATGGAGTGGATGTCTATGTTACAACAATATAATCGGATCTTAGTCGCTGTCGATGGTTCAGCTGAGGCTGAAACAGCTTTCAAAAAGGCTGTACAAGTTGCAGTTCGTAATTCTGCTGCTTTAGTTCTTGCACATGTTATTGATACTCGAGCATTTCAAAGCATTTCTACTTTCGATGGTGATATGGCTGATAAAGCTAGTGAACAAGCTAGAAACACCTTAGAAGAGTATGTACGTTACGCAAAAAACCATCGTGTTCAAGATGTTACTTATTCTATTGAATACGGATCTCCAAAAGTGTTGATCGCAAAACAAGTTCCTGAAGATCAAAAAATTGATTTAATCATGTTGGGAGCAACTGGTTTAAATGCTGTAGAACGTATTTTCATAGGTTCCGTTTCAGAATACGTTATTCGGCATGCTAATTGTGACGTTTTAATCGTACGGACAGATTTGGAAAACAAGAAAAATTAATAGTTATTAAAATAGCAAAAAAACAACCAAATAACGGTTGTTTTTTTTGCTTTTATTTATTAATTAGGCACGTAATCTTTCAACATCACGAGCAATCATAATTTCTTCATCTGTAGGAATCAATAATACTTTAACTTTTGATTCTGGAGTAGAAATGATGCGTTCTTTTCCACGAACATTATTTGCTTCTGCATCGATCTCAGCACCAAACCAGTTCATACCATCAATAATAATTTGGCGTGTTTCTGGGGAATTTTCACCAATTCCGGCAGTAAAGACAATTGCGTCTGCACCATTTAAGATAGCAAAATATTGTCCAATATATTTTTGAACACGATTATAGAAAATATCTAACGCTGTTTGAGCATCTTCATTTCCTTTTTCAGCAGCTTCTTCAACATCACGCATATCGCTTGAAATATGAGAAAGACCTAGTAAACCAGATTTATTATTTAAAATGTAGATCATATCATTGATGTCGGTGATATTTAATTTGTTCATTAAGAAAGGTAATAGTGATGCGTCAATGTCCCCAGTACGAGTACCCATTGTGATACCAGCTAAAGGAGTGAATCCCATAGATGTGTCAATCGATTTTCCACCTTTAACAGCAGTAATGGATCCGCCATTGCCCAAATGACATGTAATAATTTTAGTCTCTTCAAGCGGTTTGCCTAACATTTCAGCTGCACGTTCTGAAACATATTTATGTGATGTACCGTGTGCTCCATATTTACGCGCTGAAAAGTCGGTATAGTACTCCATCGGGAGACTGTATAAGTAGTTTTCTTTAGGCATTGTTGTGTGGAATGAAGTATCAAAAACAGCTACACTAGTAATATTTGGCAATAATTTTTTGAATGCTTTGATTCCTGTAGCATTTGCTGGATTGTGTAATGGAGCAAATTCGGCTAAACTTTCAATTTGTGCTAATACCTCATCAGTAATCAATGCTGAATCTTTAAACAATTCCCCACCAGCTACTACACGGTGTCCAACACCTGTAATTTCTTCGTAGTTTGCAATAACTTTTAGTTCGATTAATTTATCTAATACCATTTGAATAGCTATTTCATGGTTTTTTATGTCTTCAATAACTTTGTATTTTTCACCGGCATATTTTGTCGTGAAAATCGAGTTGTTTAAACCAATTCTTTCAATTATTCCTGAAGCGATTTCTTCCTCAGCTGGCATTTCATATAAGGTGAATTTCAAACTTGAACTACCTGCATTGATTGCAATTGTTTTTGACATATTTTCCATCTCCTAATTCAAATTTTTATATATTTTCTTTTTTCCAACTATCCACTTCTTGCATAAATTGAAGCATAGCCTTTTGATTTTTAAAATCCGGAATTTGTGCTAACAATACTTGTTTGGCTTGTTTGGCATTATTCCCCTTTTTTTGAATCACGAGAATTGATTTGCGTGAGTTCTTAGTCTTAAATAATTCATTTGGCAAGTTCAACATCCCTTGTAAAAAGGCTTCTTCTTGGATCATCTTCATCAGTCCTGGTGTCTCATCTGTCTCAAATAATTGAGCAGGAACCAAAAAGATTCCAAATCCGCCATCTTTCAAATAATGTAAGCTTTGCTCAATGAATAAATGATGAGCATAAGAATGACCATTTTTTGCCGCTGTTTTAAATTTTTCAGCTTTTTCATCTAATGGATAGTAGCCGACCGGCAAGTCGCTCACAACAACGTCAACAGGATCCATTAAGAGATCTTGTATTGCATCTTGGTGTGTCAATGTCACATTTTGCCTTTGCATAGCAGTACTGACTGATGCAAGTGTTAGAAGCAAATCATCATTATCGACGCCTTCTGCTTCTACTGCTATTTTTTTTGAAACTAAGCCGTTATAAACAGTTGATAATAGATTTCCCATTCCTACAGCAGGATCAAGTAAACGAACCTTTTCCAATTTACCACTGATCAATTTTTCAATTAAATAGTTTAAAATAAAACCAATGGCATCTGGAGTCATTTGATGATTCGGCTGCAATACATCCGTCTTTGAAGCTTTCAAAAGAGATAATTGAATTGCCTTTCGAATATCTTCAGCTTCCATACTATCTAACGCAACTTCTTTGTAAATTTGAGTTAGTTTTCCAACTACTTCATCCGAAGGAACATCATCGATCTGATGAGGAATCTTATTGCCTAGAATATTTTCACCAGTTTCTGAAAGAGCCTCTAAATAAGAAACATCTAATTCCTTTTGCAAAAGTTGGGCTGAAGTATCTAATTGATTAAATAATTGTTCAATTTCTTTTTGAGACAATAAGGTCAACCTCTTTCCTTTTTCTTTTACATTACCTTAGTATTAGCCCTATATGAAATAAAATTAGCCTCTGTTAAAAAAGCGCTACCCTTTCATTCTAACGAATAAGTTATGCGGTTTCAAGCATGAAGTTAGTATATTCTTAAAAGAAACTAAGCTTCGCTAATCTTGGTTATTCCTACTGCTATTTTTATCTCTATAATCAAAAAAGCTCTTCTAAGAGTAGAAGAGCTTTTTATTTTAAATTATTGGGCTACTGGATAAACTGAAACTTGTTTTTTGTCGCGGCCTTTGCGTTCGAAACGAACAACTCCGTCACATTTTGCAAACAAAGTATCATCTCCACCAATTCCAACGTTAACACCTGGATAAATTTTAGTTCCGCGTTGACGGAATAAAATTGAACCACCTGAAACAGTTTGTCCATCTGCACGTTTAGCACCTAAACGTTTAGAATTTGAGTCGCGTCCGTTAGTTGTAGAACCGCCACCTTTTTTATGGGCGAAGAATTGTAAATTCATTTTTAACATATGAGTTGCACCTCCTATTATAATTTTTTTACTGTGCAAGTTTGACATATTCTGGATACTCTTCAACTATTCCCGTTAAGGAAAGAAGCAGGCTCTCGAGAAGAATTTGTGAAATTTTCGACTGTTCTTCAGTTAATTCGCTTAAAAGTTCAACATATAAATAGCCGCCTTCCACTTCTTCATTTGTTTCTACTAATGGAGAAACGCCTGATAAAGCAGAAATGCTATTTGTTGTTCCAATAACTAATGCTGAAACAGCTGCACATACGATATCGCTGCCGTAGGGTCCAGACTCTGCATGTCCTGTAACTTCAAAGGAAACGATGTCTTCTTTGTTATTACGGTTAAAGAATGCTTGAATCATATTGGAACACCACTTTCTTATGCGTTGATTGCGTTGATAATAACTTTTGTATATGGTTGACGGTGACCTTGTTTACGATGACTATGTTTTTTAGGTTTGTAGATAAAAGTCGTAACTTTCTTTTGAAGACCATGTTTTTCAACAGTACCTTCAACAGTAGCTCCTACAATAGTTGGAGCTCCAACTTTTGTTTCTTCTCCACCAATTAAGACAACTTCTTCAAAGACTACAGTTTCACCAGCTTCAACATTCAATTTTTCAATGTAGATTTCTTGGCCAACCTCAACTTTAATTTGTTTTCCACCTGTTTTGATAATTGCGTACATTCTTTCGCACCTCCTTATTAGACTTAGACTCGCCGTCATGAGTGCCGTTATGGACTTAAACTCATTCCAGTGCGGTTGTAGCTGTGGTGCTACACATTTACAACATTAACATCATACCAAATTGTATTACCTTCGTCAATACATACTTTATGCCGAATCTTTAAAAGATTAAAACAGCAGTATTTTAAATTTCTTTTTATTGCAAAAATTCATCTGAGGATACTACTCTTGTTCCAAATGCATTAGCAAATTCTATATCATGTGTGACAATTAAGATACCTGTACCTGACAAAGCGATTGATTGAATCATTTTTCCTACTTCATTAGATGATTCTCGGTCTAAAGCAGAAGTTGGTTCATCAAAGCAAAGAATCTTAGGGTTAAGCATCATCGCTCTAGCTATTGCCACACGCTGCTGTTGTCCTCCTGATAAAGTACTAGGGTATTCATCTTTTTTATCTAAAATTTTCATTTGTGTCAAAAGCAATTCGGCTTTTTCAATTGCTTGTTCTTTTGTCATTAATTTTTGATCTAACGGTGCTTCAATGCAATTTTTTATAACTGTTAAATTAGGGAACAGTTGATAATCTTGAAATACCATACCTATTTGGTTATTATAGCTTGTTCGCTCTTTTCTGGAAACATATTCTGTTTTACCCTCGGATGTTTCACGGCATAAATAATTATCATCAATTGCAATCGTTCCATTATCTACTTTTTCAAGTTGATTCAATGATCGCATTAAGGTAGTCTTTCCAGTTCCTGATTTACCAACGAGTGTAACAATTTCTCCAGCCTCGATCGTAAAATCAAAATTTCTTATAACGTCAATTCCATTGAACTGTTTTGTCAAGTTCGTTGCTTTCAATCCCATTTCAACCGCCTCCTTAATAGTTTGACTTCTTCTCTATAGCATTTAATAGTAAAGTTACTAATCCAGTGACCATTAAATAAATGGCTCCAACTGCTGCGTAGGGAATTAGTGAGGCATAAGTATTGGCTGCAATTTGACCCGCTCGCAATAATTCACCGATCCCTAAGATATAAATAAGTGATGTATCTTTTACTAATGCGATAACTTCATTTCCTACTGATGGCAACACCACTCGCATAACTTGTGGGATAATAATTTTTCTAAATCCATTTAATTTTCCAATACCCAATACTTTAAGGGCCTCAAATTGACCTTTTGGAATAGACAAGATACCGCCACGAAATATTTCTGCATAATAAGCTGCATAATTTATTATAAACGTGAAAACAGCAGCTGAAAAACGGTCAAATGTTATGCCCACAAGTGGCAATCCAAAAAATACGACCATCAATTGTAACAGCAGTGGTGTTCCTCTCATGATGTAAATATAAACTTGTATGATCCATGATATCCATTTTGGAGCATAAACTCTTACACAAGCAACCAAAAACCCTAACGGGATAGTTACGATAACGATAATTAAAAATAGTAATAAGGTTGTCTTTAACCCCTCTAACAAGTTAGGCGTTATCTCTGCTATTAAATCCATTTCTTTATTCACCCTTTTCTTAGTTTAAATTTATTCTGTGATCCATTTACTTTTAATTTGTTCCAAAGTTACTTCTTTTTTCGTTTCAGGTAATACAGTATTCAATTTTTCTGAAAATCTAGTATCTGTTTTTCTTACACCTACTGCAGTATCTTCATTTACAAAACTTGCATCTAGTATAAGAATACAGTATTTTATTTCACCTTTTTACTCAGCAAACCATTTCGCATATATTTCATCAAATGTACCATCTGCTCTCATTTCATCCAATGCATTATCAATAGCTTCTGTTAATTTATCATCTTCTTTACGCATGCCAACTGCGTATTCTTCTTCTCCAAAATTATCCTCTAGAACACGGTAACTAATTTCTTTGTTTTGCTTCATATAGTAACGTCCAAGTGTTTCATCAACAACAATAGCTTCGCTTCTTCCAGAAGCTAAATCATTGAAAACGTCATTATTAGAAGGATATAGAACCACGTCTTGATCTGCAAATTCTTCTACTATATTTGACTCATCAGCATTAATAGCTTCTACAGCACTTGAAGATTGTTGAGCAGAAACTACTTTTCCACTTAAATCTTCTTTAGTTTGAATTTCACTATCCTCTAACACAATAATAATTTGACTGTTTTCTAAATAAGGTGAACTAAAATCAACTTGTTTTTTTCTTTCTTCAGTAATCGTATAGCCATTCCATATTACATCAATATTTCCACTTTTTAATTCTGTTTCCTTTAAAGCCCAATCAATAGGTTGAAATTCAACCTCTACATCTAGCTTTTCAGCTACTTCATTTGCCAGATCCACATCGAATCCTACAATATCCCCGTTGCTATCACGAAAGCCCATCGGAGCAAATGTATCGTCCAAGCCTACGACTAAAGTACCTTCTTCTTTGATTTGATCAAATGAATCCTTTGTTGTTTCTTCTGCTCCACATCCTACTAATACTGTTGCCATTCCTAAACCAAAAGCTACCTTTGCTAGTGTATTTTTCATTTTATATTCTCTCCCTTTTATTCATATTGTTTATTTTTTCCAGGCTGCAGTCCTGAAAAACAAAAAAATCCTTTGATTTTCTTTTATTAAGAAAATCAAAGGACGATTGATGTCAATTATCGTGGTTCCACCTTTATTCGTAGCCTCTTCACAGAAAACTACCTCATCGCGTTCACAACTGCTAAACACTAGTACTATAACGGGTACTCCCGAATCAATTTACTTGTAGTAACGCTACGTTCAATTGTCAGCTCAGAGATGTGTTTTCAGTATAGTTCCTTAATTGCTCCCACCGCCGCAATCTCTCTAGAAAGTTTCTAAACTTACTTTTTCTCTTCAATGCTTTTAATCATTTTTTAATACTATAGCATAATTAATTACGCTTGCCAAATATTTTTTGCCAAAAGGTTGGTTTTTCTTTTGTTATTGTCATTAAAGGTACTGTTTCCCCTAAAACACGACGAGCGATATTGCGGTATCCTTGAGAAGCTGGATTCTTTGGATTTAAAACAATAGGGTCTCCTTTATTAGAAGAACGAACAACATCATCATCATCAAAAACGATTCCTAATAACTCAATGGATAAATGCCTGGTTATTTCATCAATGTCCATTACTTCTCCATCTTGCATCATTCGTTTACGGATACGGTTGATAATTAGACGTGGCGGTTCAAGTTCAGTCTGCTCTAAAAGGCCAATAATGCGGTCTGCATCACGTATAGCAGATATTTCGGGCGTTGTTACAAGGATTGCTTGATCTGCCGCTGCAATCGAATTTTGGAAACCTTGTTCAATGCCTGC
The DNA here is from genome assembly GCF_018612935.1 of Carnobacterium sp. ISL-102. Taxonomy (NCBI): domain Bacteria; kingdom Bacillati; phylum Bacillota; class Bacilli; order Lactobacillales; family Carnobacteriaceae; genus Carnobacterium; species Carnobacterium sp. ISL-102. The sequence continues at coordinate 427,243 of NZ_JAGGRF010000003.1, forward strand.
CGGACAATCAATTAAAATATAATCATATTCTTTTTTTAATTCAGATACAATTTCAATCATTTGTTGTCCATTTATATCATTTTTATCTGCATTTTGAGCTGCAGGAAGTAAATAAAGGTTATCATTGAAGCGTTTATCTTTTATAATAGCTTGATGCAATTTTGTACGGCCCTCTACTACATCAACAATATCATAAATAATACGATTTTCTAGACCAAGAATAACATCTAAATTTCTTAGCCCAATATCCATATCGATCAGACAAACTCTCTTTCCTTGAAGAGCCAGAGCTGTACCTATATTTGCAGTGGAAGTTGTCTTACCTACCCCACCTTTTCCGGATGTAATAACGATTGCTATACCCATTCGCTTAATCCCCCTATCACTTTATCTAGATTTGGACGTATCTTTTTTAATTGCTCTAATGAATGAAAATCCAGAATATGTAAATCATTTATAAAGGCAAATTCATTTTTTCTAACATTGTCTGGATGTTCATTCTTTTTCTCTACAATTTGCACACTATCTGCAATTCTGATTTGAGCATTTGTATGAAAGTCGGCAACGATCACAGAATTTATGTTGCCTTCAAATCCAGCATGAGCGGTTCCCATCAGTTCTCCAATAATAAAAATACTTCCCTTAGCTCGAAGCACTCCGCCTGGATGGACCTTCCCTATAAAAAGAAGATTGCCTGGTGCTGTCAAAACTTGTCCGCTTCTGATTGTTTGAACTTCCATTTGTAGACTAACCGTTTTTTGCCACTCGATAGCTTTTGTAACTGTCACTACGCTAGAAGTGATTGTTTTTATTGAAAAGGTACTATTGGAATTTATTTCTTCAATTATTAATTCTTGCTGTTCTTGAGACAGTAGTCGGTTTCCTGTTTTTATCTCTAAAAGAATTTCTTTTTGAACTTCTTTAGACCTTTTTTGTTCACTATTCAGATGTTCCAGTAATTCATTTAATTCTTTCATGATGGATACAAAAGAAGCTGCTTCATCTAAGCTTAATACAAAGCTGCCCTTAGTTCCTTTTAACGTCACACTTTGTTTCACTTTAACAACTCCCTCAGCCAAAATGTTTGCCATTATTACTGTCTACTATTCTTGAATACGTTCAATAGTTTTTTTCAGAGGATAAAATACTGCAATAAATAAGACTAAATTTAATAGCAACGTTGGCCCCAATCGGTCTGCCAAAAATGTTGCCCAATTAATTGTTGTGTAACCTAACACTTGATAAAATAGGTAAAGGTAAGTTTCTATTAGGCTTAAATTAACAATGATCATCATACCAATAACAATAGGATTCGGATTGAGAACTTTTTTCATTTTTTCCGTTAAGTAAACAACTAAAGGAAATAAAAGGACATATACACCAAGAATCCCTACATAATAACTATCATAAATCAATCCAAAAATAATACTGTATACGAGCATCCTACTCCTTGGTATATAAAAAGACATCAAAATAAGAACTAAGACGATTAGTCTTGGAGTCATTACCTTCGTACCTTCAAGAAATTGCTCTGAAAAAATAACAGTCAATATACCATCCAACAAAAAGAAAAAGGTAATAACTAATGGAATCAAAGTAGAAGTTTTCCAATTCTCTATCATTTACTCACCACTTTCAGCGGTTCGTTTAATAAATGTCACGTAACGAATATCATTTGTATCTGCTGCTGGGACGATGTAGGCTTCCTGAGACAGTCCAAAAGAATCTAATTTAACTTCATCAATTGTTCCAATCAGTAGTGCGCTAGGAGCTATGCCTCCTAAACCAGAAGTCATAACTTTGTCACCTTCTTTTAATTCCGCTTCAGTGGTAACTTGTTTCAAGATCAACCGATTTGTTTCAGCATCATACCCATTAACGATACCGTGTATGACTCCATCATCTGTATCAACAGAAGCAGCAACTCGATTATTATTTTGATCTAACGTTGTTACTAATTGAATTTTAGAACTAGTAGGATTGACTTCAACAACACGCCCTATCAGTCCATTGCCCGACATCACAGACATGTCTAATTCGATACCATTTTGACTTCCTTTGTCGACTACAATTTTATCGACCCAACTGTCAGGGTTACGACTTAATACTGCTCCATTAATAGATTCGTAATCAGATAATGTATCGATCAAACTTAATTGCTCTTTGAGTTTTTCGTTGTTTTGTTTTAAATCTGCAATTTCCATTTCTGTTTCGTACAATTTATCGATTTTTGATTTTAATAATTGATTTTCTTCGTACGTATTTTTCAGACCATCTACTGATTCTAAAAAATCAACAACTGCATTCGTCGGTTTTGCTACCACACGAGATACAACTGCTGTAATATCATTAGTAAGCTGTTGAATGATAGGAATATTTCCGCTTCCTGTAATTGAAAAAGCTATCAGACCTAAAGAAACAATCATACTTACTAATAAAATGATTAGTTTTTTATTTGAAAAAAACTGATTCAAAATATCACCTCATTAATTTTACAGGCTTCCTATATTTTAACATAAGTTAACCTAAATAACTTGCCTAACTTATTTCTTTTTTACATGAAAATATGCGAGAAGAAAATAAACTTCCCGCACCTTTATAACCTTATTTAGGCTTGCTTACCTATTTGCTCTTTTTTTGTACATATTGATGTGTTTTAGTGACTCACCTGTACCAAGTGCCACACAATCCAATGGTTCATTTGCTACAAAAACTGGAACATCTGTTTCTTCAGCGATGACGTCTCCTATATTTTTTAGTAACGCTCCACCACCGGTCAATACAATTCCGTGATCGATGACGTCTGCTGAAATCTCAGGCGAAGTTTCTTCAAGTGTTTCCCTGACAGCAACAACGATACCTTCTACTACCTCTTGAATGGCCTCAGCGATATCAACAGCTGAAATTTCAATCGTTTGTGGCAATCCTGTTAGTAAATCACGACCACGTATATCCATGACCCCATATTCTGATGCTTTTTCAACAGAGGCACATCCAATTTGAATTTTAATTTGTTCAGCTGTGCGCTCACCTATAAGCAAGTTGAATTTTTTACGTACATAGTGAATGATCACATCATCCATGCGATCTCCTGCTAAACGAATAGAACGACTACTAACGATACCACCTAGTGCAATAGTGGCTACGTCCGTTGTTCCTCCACCAATATCTACTACCATACTCCCCGTAGGATCCATGACAGGTAATCCTGCTCCGATTGCTGCTGCAAAAGGTTCTTCAATGATGAATGCATCTTTTGCTCCTGCCATTCTTGTAGCATCTACAACTGCTCTTTTTTCAACTTCTGTTACACCACTTGGCACACAGATCATGACGAAGGGTTTAGACGTTGATTTCCCTATTGCTTTTTCAATGTAGTATTTCATCATTGCTGCCGTGGTATCGTAATCTGCAATAACACCATTTTTCATAGGACGAATGGCAACAATTGAACCAGGTGTTCTCCCAATCATATTTCTTGCATCTTCTCCAACTGCAACTATTTCTCCTGTTACAGTATCTTTTGCGACTACTGAAGGTTCTCTTAAAACAATTCCTTTTCCTGCAACAAACACATTTGTGTTTGCAGTACCTAAATCGATTCCAATATCTTTATTACCAAATCTAAACAAATGATTTCATCCTCTCAAATCTACCTGATCTTTACATTTAAAGTTTTATTTTTCAAATTCATAGTTCTCGTATCTTTAACCTTTTAATACTAAACGGTAGACACTCAAACAGTATAGCAAAAAAAAGAATAGAATGCTCTAACCGAAACCATCATACTGTATTTTTCTGGTTATGACATCCGTATTTTTTATATTTTAACACAAATTTAAGTAATTCTATATATAAGTAATCAAAATGAAATGGTCTTTTAAAAATAAGACAGTTGTTTTTAAATCTATATTTTATTTAAAAACAAAAAAACCCGGTGAAAAATCACCAGGTTTTTTTGTTTTTAAATTTCTATAAACTTAAGCTTTGTTTACGTTTGCTGCTTGAGGTCCACGGTTTCCTTCTTCAACGTCGAAAGTTACTGCTTGTCCTTCTTCTAAAGATTTAAATCCTTCACTTTGGATAGCTGAGAAATGTACGAATACATCATCTGCTCCTTCACGTTCGATAAAGCCAAAACCTTTTTCTGCGTTAAACCATTTTACTGTACCTTGTTCCATAATAAAATTCCTCCTCGTGCCTTATAGCACATATATTGATATTCTTGCTAACGGTACGATTCAGACTGTTTTAAAACAATTCTACGTGATCCTTAACAAAAACATTACAGTAATTGTAGCATCCATTTTTTGATATTTCAAGAGAAACTATTGTTTTTTAATAAAAAAAGAAGTTAGCCGTTAAGGCTAACTTCTCAAACAATTTTAATTTTTAATTAAGCTTTGTTTACGTTTGCTGCTTGAGGTCCACGGTTTCCTTCTTCAACGTCGAAAGTTACTGCTTGTCCTTCTTCTAAAGATTTGAATCCTTCGCTTTGGATAGCTGAGAAATGTACGAATACATCTTCTGCTCCTTCACGTTCGATAAAACCAAAACCTTTTTCTGCGTTAAACCATTTTACTGTACCTTGTTCCATAATAAAATTCCTCCTCGTGCCTTATAGCACATAGTGATATTCTTGCTTGCGGTGCGAATTGGAATGCTTTGAAACATTTCTTTGTTCTACCTAACAAAAATTCTACTTAAGTATATCATGTTATCAAGGATAGTACAAGCTAATTTCAACACAAAAAAAGAAGTTAGCCATAAGACTAACTTCTCAAACAATTTTAATTTTTAATTAAGCTTTGTTTACGTTTGCTGCTTGAGGTCCACGGTTTCCTTCTTCAACGTCGAAAGTTACTGCTTGTCCTTCTTCTAAAGATTTGAATCCTTCGCTTTGGATAGCTGAGAAATGTACGAATACATCTTCTGCTCCTTCACGTTCGATAAAACCAAAACCTTTTTCTGCGTTAAACCATTTTACTGTACCTTGTTCCATAATAAAATTCCTCCTCGTGCCTTATAGCACATAATGATATTCTTGCTTGCGGTGCGAATTGGAATGTTCTGAAACAATTCTATTTTCTACCTAACAAAAACTCAACGTAAGTATAGCATATTTTTAAATACAACACAAGCTGACATCACAGTTTTTTTTCATATTATGTCTTTTTAATCAAAGAAAACTATAAATCTACCTATCTTGTATCTGTTTATAGTCTTTTGATCCAGTTAACTATTTTCACAAAAAAAGAAGTTAGCCCTAGGACTAACTTCTCAAACAATTTTAATTTTTAATTAAGCTTTGTTTACGTTTGCTGCTTGAGGTCCACGGTTTCCTTCTTCAACGTCGAAAGTTACTGCTTGTCCTTCTTCTAAAGATTTGAATCCTTCGCTTTGGATAGCTGAGAAATGTACGAATACATCGTCTGCTCCTTCACGTTCGATAAATCCAAAACCTTTTTCTGCGTTAAACCATTTTACTGTACCTTGTTCCATAATGAAATTCCTCCTCGTGCCTTGTAGCACATATAGTGATATTCTTGCTTGCGGTGCGAATCGGAATGCTCTGAAACATTTCTTTGTTCTACCTAACAAAAACTCAACGTAATTGTAGCATGAGTATTTCAATTAAGCAACCTTTATGTATGAATTTTCAACAAATCCCTATTTCTTTTAAACTAATAAATTCATGTTCGCCAACAATAATATGATCCAACAATTCAATACCCATTAGTTCGCCACATTCTGACATTCTACGAGTAAACTGAATATCGGCTTCGGATGGCTCCGGATTACCCGATGGATGGTTATGTCCAACAATGATTCGTGCTGCAGAATATCTTACCGCACCTCTAAATATCTCTCTGGGATGTGCAACCGACGAATTAAGTCCGCCAATAAAAATAGTTTCTTTTTTTATGATTTCATTTTTGGTATTTAAGTAAAGAACTACTACATGTTCTTGCTGTAATCCACGCATTTCTATTAATAGCATCTCACCCGCTTTTGTACTAGAGGTGATTTGACCAATTTTTATTTGTGAGGCCTGTGAGATACGGACGCCTAATTCAATAGCTGCTTTTAATTCAATTGCTTTTACCTTTCCAATACCAGAAAGAGCCATTAACTCTTGACAAGAAGCCGTTTTCAAATAATAAAGATCTTCGAAATGATTAAGCATTGTCATAGCTAATGTTACGACATTTGTTCCCTTGATACCCGTTCTAAGTAAAATAGCAAGCAACTCATGATTAGCAAGAGCTTTTTCTCCATAGTGCTCTAATCTTTCTCTAGGTCTCGATTGAATAGGTACTTCTTTAATAAGATTCACACTTTTTATTGTCATAAAAAAAATCCTCCTTTTTCACATTATTACTATCCGCGAAAAAGAAGAAGTCGATTTTATTTAATTTTTTAGTTGTTTTGCTGTTCAATAAATGTTTTTACAGCAATTAAATCATCAAGGATCGCTACTGTCTTTTCTTTGGCTTCACTAGTCGGCAGTATTAGATCTGGGACCATGATGACCGGGATATGAGCATCATAGCTTGCACGGATCCCATTAAGTGAATCTTCTAAAACAATCGTTTTTTCTTTAGGAACGTCTGTTTTCAGCCACGCTTTTTCATATATTTCAGGACTTGGTTTTGCCCGTGACACTTCATCCCCTCCAATAACAGCATCAAAATATGAAGTTAGTTTCTCTTTTTCTAAAAATAAAGAAACAAGAGACTTGATACTGCTGGAAGCGACTATTTTTTTTATTTTTTTACTTTCTAAATAATCTAGTAATTCAATCAATCCCTTTTTCTTGCGTAGACCGTTAATTTCAACATGCTCTAATAAAGCTTGACCACTTTCCTTGATAAATGTTTCGGCTTGTTTGATCTCGTAGTTCAAATAAAGTTCTTTGTGAAATTCTGCATCGGAAATCCCAATATATTTTTCATGAAATTCCCATGTATAAATTAAATTATTTTTTTTTGCAACAATTCGATTTGCTTCATAATATAATACTTCTGTATCAAACATTAGCCCATCCATATCAAAAATAACTGCTTCAATTTTAGTCATGTTCTTCCCCCAATTTTAGTTGTTCTTCATTTATCTGCTGTTTTAAAATATTCTCTGACCTCTGAAATGAAATAGAGTGAGCCCGTTACAATCAATACACCACTTTTATCCATCTCATTAAGCGATTCTACTAACGCTTCTTGCCAATAGTTTGTTACAGTTCCATTCTCTAGCATCACTTTGTTTAAGTCCTCTATTCTAGCTGCTCTAGGATAATCGAAACTTGTAAGAATTAAGTGACTATTCGTTATACTTTGCAACTGATCTACCATTCCTTGGATATCTTTATCCCGCATAGCAGCCATAATGATATAGACCTCTTGTTGTGCAAAGTTTTTTTTAATCGTTTCAACCAAAGTTTTCATAGCATGTTCATTGTGAGCACCATCCAAAACAAGAAGCGGTTGATCATTTATTTTTTCCATTCTTCCGGGCCAAAAAGTATGTTTTAAACCACTAAGCAACTTTTCGTGATTTACAGCTAAACCTGTTTCATGACTATAGACCCTTAAAGCTTCAATAGCTACAGCGGCATTTTCCACTTGATGACGCCCTAACATTCCTATTTGAATGGGGCTAAGCCGTATGAAGTCGTCCTCAAATACAAATTGTTCTCCCCACGTTGGAAGTGTTTGCCATTTTGTAACAAAGAAATCTTGGTTATATTTCAGCAACAAACTATCTTGTTCAGTAGCCTTTTCCTCAATTTCTTTCAAAGCTTCCTTTTCAATTTTACCAATCACCACAGGAACACTTGCCTTAATGACACCTGCTTTGTTAGCAGCAATCTCAGACAATGTATCTCCAAGTAAATTCATGTGATCCAATCCAATTGTTGTGATGATTGAAACTACTGGTGTAATAATATTTGTCGAATCATATGATCCGCCAATACCTACTTCGATAAGAACTATATCTGCATGTCCTTCACCAAAATAAATCAACATCATCATCGTGATGATCTCAAATTCGCTTGGACCACCTAATATTGTTTTTTCTAATTCTATTGTAAGCGGATAAACGGCGTTCGCTAAACGCAAAATTTCGTCGTCTGATATTGGATCTCCATTGACACTAATACGCTCATTGAACATTTCGATGTAAGGAGATGTATACGTTCCTACTATTTGGCCATTAGCTTCAAACATATCCCTCAAAAAAGCCAGCGTAGAACCTTTGCCGTTTGTTCCTGCAATATGGATCGATTTAAATTTTCTTTCAGGATGGTCTAATTGGCTTGACATCCATTCCATTCTTTTTAACCCTGGTTTCTCACCGAAAGTTCTAGTAGCATGGATCCAGTTCAGTGCTTCTTCATAGGTAATGAACATTATTTACCTCCACTTATCTTTATATTCCATATCCAACTTAATTATAAACTACCCTGCAGTCTTTTTCACTAGTTAACAATAAAAACGAGCANNTTGCTCGTTTTTATTGTTAACGCCTTAGTATTTAAAGTTGATTTTTCAATACTTTTATACGTTCAGTTACTGCAACTTGTTTTTCAAGGTAATCACTTTGTTTCCCTTTTTCTGCTTCAACTACAGCATCAGGAGCATTTTCCATGAATTTTTTATTTGCTAGTTTCCCTTCAACTCGCTTAACTTCTTTACTCCACTTATCTAATTCTTTTTCAAGACGAATAATTTCTTCTTCCAGATTAATCAAGCCGGCTAATGGCAAATAGATTTCTGCACCTGTTATCACAGAAGTCATCGCTGTTTCAGGAGCCTTTACATCACTTGAAATAGTCAATGTTTCAGGGTTACAAAATCTTTCAATGTAAGACGTATTGTCTTTCAAAAATTGTTCGATCGTTTGATCATTCGTTTTAATTAATAATTCGATTTTTTTAGACAACGGTGTATTCACCTCAGAACGAATATTACGAACCGAACGGATCAATTCCATCAATACGTCCATACCCTTAGTCGCTGCTTCGTCAGACAGTTCTGGATGGACAACAGGGTATTCCGCTACCACAAGTGATTCTCCTTCGTGAGGAATATTTTCCCAGATCTCTTCTGTAACAAATGGCATGATTGGGTGCAATAGACGTAACGTTTGATCCAATACATAGGCTAAAATACTTCTAGTCATTTGTTTCGCTTTTTCATCTTCTCCAAACAATACTTCTTTGCTCATTTCAATGTACCAATCACAGAAATCATCCCAAATAAAGTGGTATAAATGGCGACCTGCTTCACCAAATTCAAAGCGCTCAAATAAATCAGTTACTTTTTCAACGGTCTCGTTTAATTTCGTCAAGATCCATCGGTCAGCAATTGTTTTTTCACCAATTAAATCAATTTGATCTACAGTGAAGTCTTCCATATTCATCAATGCAAAGCGGCTCGCATTCCAAATTTTATTGATAAAGTTCCAAGAAGCATCCATTTTATCATAACTGAAACGAACATCTTGCCCCGGAGCGGATCCATTTGATAAGAACCAACGCAGCGCATCTGCACCATATTTTTCAATGACATCCATTGGATCTATCCCATTTCCCAATGATTTACTCATTTTACGGCCTTCTTCGTCACGAATCAACCCATGGATCAAGACATTTTTAAATGGTCGTTTTCCAGTGAATTCTATACTTTGGAACATCATACGGCTGACCCAAAAGAAGATAATATCATATCCCGTTACTAGCGTGTTCGTAGGGAAATACCGTTTGAAATCTTCAGCTTCTTCGTTAGGCCAACCCATTGTAGAGAATGGCCATAATGCTGAACTAAACCATGTATCCAAAACATCTGGATCTTGTACCCAGTTTTCACTGTCTTCAGGAGCTTCCATCCCTACATACAATTCACCGCTTGTTTTATGGTACCATGCAGGAATACGGTGTCCCCACCACAATTGACGCGAAATTACCCAATCATGAACATTTTCCATCCAACGCGTATGCGTATTTTCAAAACGTTCAGGTATAAAGTTCACTTTATTTTCTGTCTTTTGACTTTCTAAGGCTTCTTTGGCTAATGGAGCCATGTTTACAAACCATTGTGTAGACAGTCTTGGTTCAACTACGACCCCTGTACGTTCAGAATGTCCGACACTGTGGACCATTTTTTCTATTTTGATCAATCGACCTTCTGCTTCTAAATCTTTTACAATAGCTTTACGGGCTTCAAAACGATCCATAGAGGCATATTTTCCAGCTAATTCATTCATTGATCCATCATCATTCATCACATTAATTTGTGGCAAGTCATGACGTTTTCCAACTTCAAAGTCATTAGGATCATGAGCTGGAGTAATTTTCACTACACCTGTACCAAAATCCATTTCGACATAGTCATCTGCAACGATGGGTATTTCACGATTCATCAATGGCAACATAACCGTTTTTCCAATTAAGTGCTGGAAACGTTCATCTTCAGGATGAACAGCAATCGCCGTGTCGCCCAACATTGTTTCAGGACGTGTCGTAGCAATTTCTACTACCCCGCTGCCATCTGCTAGAGGATAACTCATATGATAAAAGGCACCTTCAACATCTTTATGGATCACTTCAATATCTGATAGAGCTGTTTTAGCTTTTGGATCCCAGTTAATAATATATTCCCCACGATAGATCAATTGCTTGTTGTACATCGTAACGAACACTTTACGTACTGCCTCTGATAACCCTTCATCTAATGTAAAGCGTTCACGGCTATAATCAACTGAAATACCAACTTTTGCCCACTGCTCACGAATCACACTTGCGTATTCTTCTTTCCAATCCCAAACTGTATCATTGAATTTTTCACGCCCAAGATCATAACGCGAAATACCTTCTTCAGCTAATTTAGCTTCTACTTTAGCTTGCGTTGCAATTCCAGCGTGGTCCATTCCTGGTAACCACAAAGTATCAAATCCCTGCATTCTTTTTTGTCTAATAATAATATCTTGCAAAGTTGTGTCCCAAGCATGACCTAGATGCAATTTACCAGTTACATTTGGAGGTGGGATAACAACAGAATATGCTTCTTTTGTCTTATCTCCACTTGGTTTGAACAATCCTTTTTCTATCCATTTTTCATAACGACCAGCTTCTACTTGATTCGGTTGATATTTAGTAGACATTTTCAATTCATCAGTCATTTTATCTCTCCTCTATAATTTTACTTAACAGATCTGAACAAACAAAAAAAAGCATTCATCCTAACAATAAATTATTATTAGGACGAATGCTTTTCACTCGCGGTACCACCTATATTGCATACTTTTACTATTATAAAAAGTATACCTCTTAGTTCCATTTTTAACGGATCGTTACTCCGAACAAAGTTACTTTACTTTCACCTTGTCAGCTCCCAAGCTACTTTCATTTTATTCTGACTAAGAACTCTCACCATTCGTTCTCTTCTCTAAATAAGCCAGCACCTAAAATTACTCTTCTTGTTCATTGCCTTTTATTTTTACATAATAGCATTAAAATCGTTCTATTTCAATGCGCCTGATTCATTTGGTTCCCTTGCTTCTTTAGCAGCCTCGATAACCATATCGTAATCTGGTTCACTAGTCATCTCTGAAACGATTTCTTGATAAGTGATTTCGCCTTTACGGTTGATAACAAATACTGAACGAGCCAGATTTCCAAGCTCTTCCATAATTAAACCATATGCTTGTCCAAAGTTCAATTCACTGTCGTGCAGCATTTCCATTGAGATATCTTTCCCAGCACACCATTCAGCTTGTTGTGCTTTGGTGTTATTAGAAATCGTGATCAACTGTACTTCATCTAATTCGCTGGCAATTTTATTAAACGCTTTTGCCTGTAGGTCGCATACTCGGGTATCAATATCTGGGATCACGCTGATCAATACAACTTTTCCGAAAAAGTCGCTTAATTCAACCACACTATCCGCTAAGTTTCTAGCTTTAAAATCAGGTGCTTTATCCCCAACTTTAGGCTGATTACCTTTCAATTTATATGATGTACCTTTTCGATTAATTTCCATACCAAACACTCCTATTCTAACTATCATCTTAGAATAGTATACGAATAATAGTTTTTTAAAGCAATGCCTCAGAATGGGTATAAACATTAATTCAAGTGTTTCACTTAGCTTATCTCTAGCTATTCTGTTGATCGGCTTCTTCAAAATTTACTGGATAAAGAGCTTCATTTTGATAAACCATTGTGAAGATTTCACTAGAAAAATCAATATACTTCATTTGGATGTTATTCGGTACTTTTATTCTTCCTGGAGCAAAATTTAATATCGATGTAATGCCTGCATCAATTAATTGATCCACCACTTCTTGAGATACTTCACTGGGTACAGCACAAATTGCCGTATGGATTTGTTGGTTGACGACAACTTCTTTCATCTTCTCCATTGAAAGAATAGGAACACCAGAAATTTCATCTCCAAAAAAAGATGGTTGAATATCAAAAGCACACTTGATCGTAATATTTTTTTCTTTCTTAAAATTATTTGTTAAGATTGCTTTTCCAAGATTCCCAACGCCAACAAGCACAACATTAATGACATTATTCACATTTAGTAATTCACGAAACACTTCCGTTACATAAGCTACTTCATAACCGTATCCGCTTCTTCCTAATTCACCAAAGTGAGAAAAGTCTCTTCGGATCGTTGCTGAGGGGATTTGTGTAAGTTGACTCAATTCTTTTGATTTTATACGTTCTACACACGTTTCATTCAGCTTTTTTAATGAACGATAATAAATAGGCAGTCTATGAGCTGTAGCATTTGGAATTTGATGTATTTTAGTGTTTAGTTCCACTATTTCTGCCCCCTGATCTTTAATTTCTTCATTATCATATCATCTTTTAATGATTAACTCAATACAATTGTGATTAACATCACAATTGTATTTGGAAAAAGAAGGAGGCCTTTATTGCCTATCTTCTTAAATTAAACTAATACTATTAATAGTCAATTATTTTTTTGAAATACTACGATTCCACCTACAACTGTTTTTGAAACCCTAATTTGATCTAATGCCTCTTTTTTAATCATAAAAGGATTTTTTTTCAAGATAGTAAAATCACTTATATAGCCAGCTTTTATTTTACCTCTAGTATTTTCTTTGTATCCAGCAGTTGCACTTCCTATAGTGTAAAGCGAAAGAGCTTCAAACACTGAAAGTTCTTCTTCTGGAAAATAACGTTTTTTACTAGTTGCCCCCCTAACAGTTCTTGTAACAGCTGAATGGATGCCATAAAATGGATTGGGTATTTCAATTGGTGCATCACTGCTTCCAGCTACTGGAAACCCAGCGTCTTTTATACTCTTCCATGCAAAGACCAAAGGCGGATGATTCTCACCTAAAACGTCTAATGCCCAGGGCAGGTCACTGCTCATAAATTGCGGTTGCACATCAAAAATCAACGGCAAATTTTCCGCTTTTTTTAATAGTTCTTTACTCAGCCAAGGGGTATGGATCATACGATCGAGTTGTCCAGACATTGGTGGAAACTCACGAAGGGTTGCAATCACTTTTTCAAATGCTTTATCCCCTAGAATATGAATCGCTACTGGTAGTTTAGCTTTACGTGCTGCTTTGATCAATGAAACAAAATCTTCATCAGCTTGAATTTGCAAACCGTTGTTAACAGTTCCAACATACGACTGACTCATTAACGCTGTTCGAGATCCTACAGTTCCATCATAAAATATTTTCATAGCCCCTAATTCTATATATGGATCACCATCTAAAAAAGATTTAGCAGAATGATTATAAGCTTTCAGTTCCTTATGATGGATCAATAAATGTACGCGAAAAGGTTTTTTTTGCTCTTTAATCACATCACGAAAAGTTTTTAAAGTTCCCTCAAATCCATTAAAATAATGTAAGTCTTCGGAATGAGCACCCGTTATTCCTTTTGACCATAAATCTTCGATTGCTAATTTCAAGTACTCCTCTTGTTCTTTTGGCGTTGCCGCTGGAAAAGCATTTATAGCTAAATTTGTTGCTTCATCTTTTAAAACTCCAGTTATTTTTCCTTCTCGATTTAATTGGATTTCTCCACCGCCATCATATGTTTGTCCCTCTTTGATTCCAATTTTATTGATCAAAACTGTATTAATGACCACATTATGGTAATCGATTCTGCGGACCAACAAAGGATGATGTGTCGAAATAGCATCTAAATCTATTCTTGTTATAGGAGTTGGATCATCTTGCCATTCATTTTCATTATATCCTTCAACAAATAGCCATTCATTGGGGGCGAGCTGTTGAATCGTTGCACGAATCTTATCCATACTTTCTTTTTTACTTTTTGACTGATTTAAATTTAAGCGAGCAAGGCTTAATCCATACCATAACAAGTGCAAATGGCTGTCCACAAAACCAGGAAAAACGGTTTCACCATTTAAATCGATCTCCTCAGTTATTTCTTTATTGTAGTGTTTTTTCAACTCTTCTTCTTCACCTGCAGCTACAATTTTTTCACCATCAGTAATCACAGCTGAAACTGTTTCTTCTTCTTTTTCCATTGTATAAAAAAGACCATTTTTCCATAATTTCAATTTATATCCTCCTGTCTAATTCTCTTTTTTCATTATACATCACTTAAAATTTATTTAGCGTTTGAAAATTAACAAAGGCGAGATGGTAAATAAGCTGACCACAACATATGTGTTCAGCTTATTTTCAGTATTTTATTTAATTTTTCTATAACAAACCTGAAAAACCAGCTTTTTGCTGAGCTTCTGATGTATCTCCAACCTTGATTTTTGTGATTACTAAACCTTTCATCGCTCTTTCTATTAACCCATCAATATCCAATCTGTCTTCGAATTCACGAGACTTCTCTAGTTTAGGCTTCGTTTTAGGTGATGGTGGTGCAAAAATTGTACAGCAATCTTCAAACGGTTGAATGGATAACTCAAATGTATCTATTTTTTGGGCAATCTCAATAATTTCGTTTTTATCCATTGAAACAACTGGTCGAATAATAGGAGTAGCTGTCACGTCATTGATGGCTATCATACTATGCAGCGTTTGTGATGCAACCTGACCTAATGACTCTCCATTAATGATTGCTAAACCTTTGCGTTCTTTACGAATAAGATCAGTCAATCTCATCATCATTCTTCGAGTAACAACCATTAAATAATCTTCTGGAATAGTTTTCTTGATTTCCTCCTGAATTTCGGTAAAAGGTACTTCAATAAAGTGGACGCTACCTGAAAAAGCAGCTAATTTAGCAGCTAGATCTTTTGCTTTTTGAAGAGCACGCGGACTTGTATACGGAGGGCTGTTGAAATGAACAGCTTCGACACTCACGCCACGCTTCATAGTCAAGTAACCCGCTACAGGAGAGTCAATTCCGCCAGATAACATCAGCATCCCTTTTCCGCTTGACCCGACAGGCAAACCACCTGCTCCTAGAATAGTTTCACTAGAAATGAAGAAGCCTTCATTTCTAATTTCTAATCGTAAGTCGATATCTGGGTTTTTCATTTTAACTTTTATACCTTCGATTTTACTAGAAATTTCCGCTCCAATTAGTTGGTTCATGTCATTTGTATCCAACTCATAATCATGGTCTGAACGTCTAGTAGTAATTTTAAATGTTTTTCCTTCTGTATACAGTTCTGCTATCATTTCGACTGCAACTTTTTTTAAAAGTTCAATATCTCTTTCCAAACGTCTAACTGGAGAGTACGTTTGAATCCCAAAGATAGCATTCAATCTTCCTAATACCGCATCACTGTTTGCACCATTCAATTCTAAATGCATACGGTCACGCGATCCGTGTACTTTTAGTTCTTCAAAATCGTGCAAGGCAAGTTTCACATTTTGAGCTAACTGGTTGATAAAAACTTTTTTATTTTTTCCCTTTGTTGACAGTTCGCCATAGCGTATCATCACTTCATCGTATTGCATGTGTTGCTTACTTCCTCTCTGCTATTCTTCCGGTTTATTTAATGTCTTTGAATTGTTGATATAGATGACCAAATTCTTTCATAAAAAATTCAGCTTCTTCTAATGTATTTGTATCTGTTAAACTAATACGCACCGCACTTGCGGCTATTTTTCCAGGTACATTCATTGCTACTAAAGTACTAGAAGCTGTACCATTACGGCTAGAACACGCACTTGTTGTTGAAATATAAATTTCTTTTTTTTCAAAAGCATGAACCATTACTTCTCCTCTGATTCCTTTTAAAGCGAAACATAAAATATGGGGAGCACCTTCTTTTTGTGAGAAAACAGAAACTCTTCTATAAGCTTCTAGCTGTCCCATTAGATAAGTTTTTATCTCATCTTGATTCTTTTGCTTCTCTCCTGCTTTTTCAAGCAGAAGGCGCAAAGCCTTAGCCATTGCTGCTGCGCCGGCTACATTTTCTGTACCGCCACGTTTACCAGATTCTTGTCCCCCGCCATTTAAAAGTGGAGCGACTTGTTTTCCTTTTTTGATGTACATGAAGCCCATACCTTTAGGCCCGTGAAATTTATGAGCAGAAAAAGTTGCTAAATCAATCCTTGACTCTCTGCCTAACAGTAAAGGGATTTTCCCTATTGCTTGTACAGCATCTACATGAAAATGGACCGCTGGATGATTTATTAAAACTTCTCCTATTTCAATAATAGGCTGAATACTTCCAACTTCGTTATTTACAGCCATTACCGAAACTAGGATAGTGTCCGACCTTAGAGCTTCTTTCAAATCAGAGACGGATATTCTTCCATTTGGATCAACGGGCAAAATAGTAACCTCAAATCCTAGCATCTCTAGCTGAGCAACTGATTCTTTAACAGCAGGATGCTCAACAGCTGTTGTGATGACATGTTTTCCAAACTGATGTTTTTCAATTGCTGTTCCTTTAATAGCCCAATTGTCCCCTTCTGTTCCTCCACTTGTAAAATAGATTTCTTCAGATGAAACATGTAACAAATCAGCTATTTGTTTTCTAGACTGTTGAAGTAGGCCGTCAGCATAATTACCTAATTGGTGTAAACTGGAAGGATTACCATTAATAGTTTGACTTACTTTTTCGAATGTTTGTAAAACAGTTTTATCTATACTAGTTGTTGCACTATTATCAAAATAAATCATTTTATTGTCACACTTTCTTTTAGGTTATCCCACACTTGAAAATTCTTTACTCATTATAACAAAAACTTTTTTCAATACAAGGCACGTCTATTTATTTTAACAAAATAAAACAGAGTAGTTTTATTCACTACTCTGTTTTATTCATTTTAATTAGATTCATTTATTCTTTGTTATTTAGCAGTTCTGCTTTTTTCTTCATAATATTGATTCTCAACTTTTTTAAATGAACCAGGTTCCACAACTTCTAATGCCGTTGAAATAATTTCAAGCGCTTCTTTATATTGAAATTCTTTATTAAATAATTCATTACTTTCTAAAATAGCTTCTCCGATTTGAGGATGGTCATTTCGGTACCGGTTAGCATATTGCATCATGTACTCAGTTAATATCGCACTATCCACGATTTCTTCAGTCTTATCAATAAGCAGTTCAACGTCATCTTCACACATCTCACACATTTTTTTAATCTCAATCATATCGATTTTTAATTTATTTAATTCTTTCGCTAATTTTTCAATACGCTCTGTAGTGACGAAAAACAAATCTAAATATTCTTCAGGTAATCCCGGTAAATGTTGCTTTTCAATGTAGCGTTTGATCCCTCGCATATTAAACTCAAAATCATCAATTTTTTCTTTAACTTCTGTTTCTTCCTCACGTAAGTCAGCCAGTTGTTTGATCAATTTTTCTTGTTTCTCTTCAATTTGAGCTAATCTTTCACTATCATCAGCATGGCTTTCTGCTACAACTGTATACACAGCTTGATTTTTTTCTATTCCATTATTAAACGTTTCAAAATTAAATTGGATTTCTTCAATTTGTTCTTGCATGTCTTTTGTTTGTTCTGAGAATGTATCGTCAAGTGTGTAACTTTGAGATACTCGATCAATTTCAATCAATAATTGTTGATTTCTTTTATTCACAAATTCAATAAATTTCGCCAAAATAGGTTGTTCTTTCTCTACTGCTTCTTTAGCGCTTATTTCAGCTTCCATAACGTCATACAAATGATTGATTTTTTCTTCAATAATCGAATTCAACTTTTCAACTTTTTCGGTTTCACATTGTTTTATTAATTTTTCACCTTGTTCTATATCTTGTTCAATTTCAGCAATATCGGATGTCAGTGTGTCTCCTAAAAAGACAAAATGCTGCACATCTTTTAATTCATGATAGCCTTCTTTTAATTCTTGGATTTGAGCTGGGAATTCATTGCTGATTTCTTTAACTAAACTAGGAATAGTAGTGACCGCGTCATTTAACTCTTTTGTCTCATAATTAACCTTTTTCAATACTTCTTCAGCTTCAATGTGATCTCCAGAGGAAGTTAGTTCAAAAAAATTGGAAAAACTTAATTCTAAAAATGTAAGTTTCTTTTCAAGTTTATCTAAAGCTGGACCGAAAGAAAAGCTTTGGGTCAGCAATTTTTTCCGTATACCTTGATACATTTCTTCAACTTTCTTAATTGCTTGGCTATTTTTCTCTTCACTCTTCAATAATTCGTTTAGAGCTAATTGAATCTCTTTTATTTTATTTTTAGTACTCTCAATCAACTCTCTACTTCTACTTTCAGATTTGCCAGCTTTAATCAACTGAAATCTGTCTGTCGCTTGTTCAGCATCAAATAGCAGATTTTCTATATCTGGAAATGCAGTTAGTTCAATTTGTTTCCATTTATCTTTCCATTGTTCAAAATTTTTCTCTGTTTGACCCGTTAAAGAAAGAATTTCAACATTTTGAATCGTTTCAGCAACTGATGTATCCATTAAATCAAATTTTTGTTGCTCCAAGTTATTAATAGTTTGATAATGCTTTTTTTTCATAAAATAACCTGTCCCATAAGCTGCAACAGCTAGTACAATGATAACAATTAAAACAGTTTCCATTTCCATTCTAAAACCTCCGATTGAGTTACTGCTGACTTCATTTTAATTTCATAAAACAGTTATTTTATTTATGTATCCATGTAACGATTGACTTGATTTAACAATAAGGATTTACTTATAAAAACTCCTATTGTATATTATAACATAGAAGAAATCATTCTCACACCTCAATCTAGGAAAAATTAATTTTTACGGAATGGTATCATGAATTTTAAAGGAGTGTTCACATGACAAAAAAAGCTACTTATTCATTAACGATTAAACAATTGAGTGCAATTATCGGTGATGAAACTAATTTCATTGCTAATTTTAGCAACGCAGCCGCTTTATTATTTGAAAACTTACCTTCTATCAATTGGGCAGGATTTTACTTATATGAGCCTGCTTCTGACGAACTTGTCTTAGGGCCTTTCCAAGGCAAAGTAGCTTGTATAAGAATCCAACTTGGAAAAGGAGTCTGCGGGACTGCCTTTGTAAAAAAAGAGAGCATCTTTGTTGATGATGTTAATCAATTTCCAGGACATATCGCTTGTGATGCTGCCAGTCAGTCTGAAATCGTTGTGCCTTTGGTCAAAGATGGTCGCGCTATTGGAGTATTAGATATTGATGCTCCGATTACTAACCGTTTTGATGAAATCGATCAAAAGTATTTAGAAGAATTTGTCAATATTCTGTTAGATTCTTCAAGTATCTAACTGTACGACTTGACTTTTCAATGTTTTATAGCGTATACTTGCGAATGTGTAAAATAATGCAGCGTGAGAGTGGTATTCACGTCAACAGTTCGTTGCCAGCAATGGTGCAATTGCGTAACCTATGGCTGCAAAGGTGAAGATTGAAAAATGGACTGCACGAAATACTGAACTTCAACTTATTATTTTACTCCAAAAAAAAAATTTATTGGAGGAATTACATTATGTCACGTTATACAGGTCCAAGTTGGAAAGTTTCTCGTCGTCTAGGCATTTCACTTTCTGGCACAGGTAAAGAAATCGAACGCCGTCCTTACGCTCCAGGTCCTCATGGTCCAAACAGCCGTAAGAAATTAACAGAATACGGTATTCAATTACAAGAAAAACAAAAATTACGTCATATGTTTGGTTTGAACGAACGTCAATTTAGTAACTTATTCTTAAAAGCTGGTAAATTCAAAGAAGGTAAACATGGGGAAAACTTCATGATCCTTTTAGAACAACGTTTAGATAATGTTGTTTACCGTTTAGGTTTAGCTACTACTCGTCGTCAATCACGTCAATTAGTAAATCATGGCCACATCCTTGTTGATGGCAAACGCGTTGATATCCCATCATACAGCGTTTCGGTTGGACAAGTTATCACTGTTCGTGAAAAATCTAAGAACATGGAAATTATTAAATCAGCTGCTGAATCATTATTTGGCCGTCCTGAATACGTAACTTTCGATGTTGAAAAATTAGAAGGTTCATATAACCGTTTACCATTAAGAGATGAATTATCTGCTGAAATCGATGAAACAATCATCGTTGAATATTACTCTCGTTAATCTTAATCAGAGTGAAAAACAGATTCTTAAACCCACAAACATTTACCAAAATGTTTGTGGGTTTTTTTATTGTTTATAATAGGATACTATTATAAACACATTACTATCTAAAATCTTTATAATAAATATTCGAGAAATTTAACTCTTAAATTATTTCTAAGGTAATCTCTCTTTAATTTAATAACTACTACTAACTCTATTAAATATTTAATTTAATAGAGTTAGTATTTTATAAAGATTTTTTTCTTTTAAATAATTGAAAATCTCCTATCAAATCAATTTAATTTTGATACCTTTCAGTTTCTAAGTTTTATTCATGCTATACTTTTGATGTGATATGTTTCTACATCGGTCAATGATAGGTTAATAGAGTTGGTTTCTTTTTGTAAAAAAATAGTCACTGGGATAACAGCGACTAGAGCACATACTATTACTACAGTTATATTATAACATGATAATGTTTATTGTGAAGTGGCCTCACGATAAACATTACATAAACTGGAGGGGATAAATTGTCAAAAAGAAGAAAATTGTCAAAAGATATTTCTGTTAATAATACTGCAAAAATAAAAAAGCCATTCTATAAAAAATGGTGGTTCATTTTACTTGTTGTTGTTGGTGTTATTGGCGTGTTTAGCGATCCTGATGAATCCAAAGAAACTATTGATTCTTCACCAAACAATGCTGAAGAAGTTGCAGCAAAAGACACTAGTGAGGAAGATTCTGCAATCATTGCTGAATCAACTAAGAAAGAGGATGCTTTAGCTGAATCTGAATCGATTGAAAAGGTTGAAGAAGCTAAGGCTGCTGAAGAGGAGAAATTTTTAGCTGAATCTATTGCTATTGAAGAATCAAGAAAAGAGTCAGTAGTCCCAAGAGAACATGAAAATGCTCTCAGTAATGCTTATGATTATTTAGATTATACTAGCTTTTCAAAATCGGGTCTTTATGATCAGTTGGTTTATGAAGGATATCCAGCTGATGCTGTACAATACGCAATTGAAAACGTAAAAGCTGATTGGAATGCAAATGCTCTTCAAGCTGCTATAGATTATTTGGATTATTCTTCGTTTTCTGACCAAGGACTTTACGATCAATTGATTTACGAAGAATATACAAGTGAGCAAGCGCAATATGCTATTGATAATTTACCATAATAGGTAATAAAATACTTTTCTCAATCTCTCGGAATAGTTTAATAGTGTTGAGGAAAAACTTTTGTTTCCTACGAGGGTTTAAAGATAACTCATTTATAACTTAGAAAGCTTTTTCAAGAAGTATTGCATACCTTGAAAAGACTGATAGATAAAAAAATTCGAATCATTTTTGCCCCTCTCGTTAATTTTAATCAGAGTGAAAAACAGATTCTTAAACCCACAAACATTTACCAAAATGTTTGTGGGTTTTTTTATTTCATTCTTGCTTTAATATTATTCTAGATCATAAAATTTATTCAGATTTAATAGTTCTTAACCGCTCCAACTAGTTGGTTATGAGGCCTCATATGAATTTGATGAGAAAAACAAAAAAGTAGTTCAAGAATATTTTCATCTATCCATTTTTGTGGTAAGCTTTATTAATTAATAACCTAGCAATTATTTGTTTTTGTTATCCAGATTTTCTATTCGTCTATACCCATTAAATTTATTTCACTAAAAAGGAGTGTCTACTGTGCCTAATAATACAGTAATTGAAGTTACTGGTCCTTCTGTCAAATTAAAAAGTAATAAATCTAAAATAGTTATTCATTATCAAGATGATTTTAATGCACTTATACATTATGAATTTATCGTCCGCAAATTGAATGAGCAAAAAGATAGCAACAAAGATGATGAACGCTGAGATTTTACATTCAGTGTTTTTTCGTTATCTATCAAAAAATAAATATTTTTAGAATTTCTCTAAAAATGGTACACTGAGCAATAGTAACTTAAATAAAGTTAAAAAAGAGGAGTAATTGGTTTATGACAAGTAAAATGAATGTAGAAAGTTTCAACTTAGATCATACAAAAGTCAAAGCACCTTACGTTAGATTAGCGGATAAAAAAATTGGATCGAATGGCGATAAAATTTTAAAATATGATATCCGTTTTTCACAACCAAATAAAGAGCATATGGATATGATGAGTCTCCACTCTTTAGAGCATTTAACGGCTGAACTGATTCGTAACCATGCAGATTATATCATTGACTTTGGTCCTATGGGATGCCAAACTGGTTTCTATCTAACGGTCATTAATCATGAGAATTACAATGAAATTTTAGACGTGTTACAAAAAACAATGGAGGATATTTTAGTGGCTACTGAGGTTCCAGCAAGCAACGAAACGCAATGCGGTTGGGCAGCTAATCACACTCTAGAGGGTGCACAAAAATTAGCCAAAGATTTCTTAGCAAAACGCAATGAATGGCATATTGTATTTGCTTAATAATTCCATCTTATAAAAAAGGATCCAATACGCTCAAAGTCGTATTGGATCCTTTTATTGTTCTTAGATATGGATTTCTTTTATTTCATATACACTGTACGCTTGTCTATACAGCGGTAATAACTGTTTAAATGTATCGAGTATAAATCGTTGAGTCTCTTCCGGACTTATTAGGAGTGGATCTTCAGCCGAAATTTGTCTGCCAATTAAAAATTCTTCTTTTTTAATTGTCTGCCATCGAATTAACCCGTTCAATAAATCGGCTTCATGAATTGGTACTACTTGCTCTTTTGTATGGTCCCATGAAACAACATAATCATCAGGAACTTTGAATAATAGAGTTGGATCTTCAATTATTTGTAAAGCCATTTTTTCTTCATGTAAAGGATTATCAATAAAAGCCAACCAGATAAAGACATGCGTTTCATACAACCCTAATTGAAAATGAGGGTATTTTTTATAACCTCTATTGTCTCCTCCAATTGCCAGCCATGTATCTTTTGGAGGATTTTTTGTTCTTCTTATGTGCTGTGCAACATGGACAGGCAGACTTTTTATTTCTAGTTCAGCAGCTAATGCTTTGGCAAATTCTTGCCCTAATCTATGAAACTTCGGTTGGATTTGTTTTCGAATAGCTGACATTCTCGGTTCTAATCCTTCAATTGTAAATACAGCAAAATCAGCCTCAGTAAACGTACAATTTTCCATTTCTCACACTCCTAGAACTCAACCAGTATTACTCAATAGTTGTTCTCATTTCATCTATTATTAATTGCGTTAACTGGATCTTATCATCCGATAACTACCAAATGTCAAGCGTCAAATAACTATTTTTTCATCCCTAAAAGCAGCCGTTTACTGGATTAAAGGATATGCTGTTACTTCTAAAGAGACAATCTTGATCCCACTTATTTGAACGAACCGAAACCTTATTACTAATTCAGTCGCACATTTTATTCATTACTAGTGCCGATTGTATATAATTTTTTTATAAAAAGCAATAATTTTTATGCTTTTTTGTGTACAGTTGAGCAAATGAAAAAAGTTTTATTTTATAAAGGTTCATGCTATACTAAAAATTAATCTAACACATTATTTAGACCTATATTTGATTGCCAATTAATTACCAAAGGGGGCTTTTTAAATGGCTGACAGAGACACTCAAGACTATTTATCAAAAGGTATCTATGGAAATAAAAAAACGAACCCAGATGAAAGAAACAAGTATTTTGGTAGTCTTAGGGAACGCGTTTACTTATCTATGACCATTGAACAGCTTATCTCTAATGACTATCTTGAATCGCTGAAGAAAGAAATTCAACTTCATCCAAATCAACAATTACTATTAAACGGACAAGTTGATATGAATCTATTAAGTCCGTATATTAAATTAAGTCAAGAAAACGATTGTTCTTTTCGAATCGTATCCGATGAAGGAGCTCAGCGTAGTCCACTTGGTTTGATTTATGTTTCGACTGATGCTGTTAATGAAAAAACAGTTGATGTAGCGGTCAAGTATCCTCAGAATGCTCCTCAAAAAGAGGTAGAGGAAAAAGCTTCATTATTCAAAAAATTATTTTTTTGATCTAAAAGACGGAAAAAGCTAACTGTTTTTCATTTAGCTTTTTCGCTTTGGGCTCTATTTTCGTGATACAGAATTTGATTTGACTTCCATTCAAAATTTGCCACCCGTTCGCCACCCGTAAAATTACTTTCACCTGTTTTTACAAATCCTAACTTTTTTAAAATATGTTGTGATTTTTTATGATACAAATAAGTTTTGGCTCTCACTACCTTGATTTTTTCAGAATCTAGCCAATTTAAAAAAGCTTGCGCTCCTTCCGTTGCATACCCTTTTCCTGCGTAGGCCTCCACTACCCCGTAACCTAATTCTGCTTCCCACGTTAGTTCTGGAGTGCCTTGCGCGCTCACCTCTCCTATAATTTTATTTTCAGATTTTAGTACAATTAGATGGGTCCATTTTTCTTTGATTCTGTCGTCTTTTACTGATTCCAATACATAAGGTAAATAAAAGAAAAACTCTACACCAGGCCATTCTTCTGCAACATGGTATCCAGATACTTCGCTTAATCTGTCATCACCAATAAGTGTGGCTTCAATATATGACAATTGATAAGGTATAAGTAGTAGGCGTTCTGTCTCTAATATATTCACCGCTAACAGCCTCTTTCCTGCTAATTTAAAATAAACTGTACATAATAATTATACTTTACCTCTTTATTCTAAAATGATTCCGTTCTTATAGCAACCTTGTTATTCTATTTTTGAAAACTAATTTACTCAAATAAAAAAATACATTTAATTTTATTCGGTCTCATGATAAGCTTGTCTCGTCTTTTTATTTTCCAAAAAAAATTAAGTGAGGTTTTAATATGAAAGTAATTGAAACAAGAGATGCACAATTAATGGCTAGCTTAGGAAATATCATGCAAGACCACCACAAAAAACTGTATCCTGAGTTTTTCAAACCTTATAACGAGAAAGAGATCATGCATCATTTTCAAGAAACATTTAAAAATCCAAAACAACAAATCTTTCTTTGGGTCGATGATCAAAAAGACCCTGAGCAAATTGCAGCTTATCTATGGTTAGAAGAAGAAACTGTACCTGAAACGGTATATCGTTATGGATACACTCGATTGTACTTACACCATGTCTTGATCATGCCTGCATATCAAGGCAGAGGTTTGAGTAAAGTGATTTTGAAGTTTGCTGATAATTTTGCAAAAGAACAGGATATTACACAGATGGAACTTCACTACTGGTCTCAAAATGAAATCGCAAAAAATCTTTACCCTCAATTAGGCTATGAGGTTTATACTGAAATAGCTTATAAACAATTAGAAAATCATTCCCCAATTTTTTGACCGTAAATCAAAAGGAAGAAACATAGCTAAAACACTGTGTTTCTTCCTTTTGATTTATTTGATTTAATGGATCAAACTAAATTTTCAACTAACTCCTTTACCATTTCGCCAGATTTCTTACCTGCTTCAATGATGAATTCGTCAAAACTCACTCCTGCTTCTTCGTCTGCTACATCAGACATAGCTCTTACGATAACAAAGGGCTTGTTGAACTGGTAACAAACTTGAGCAATCGCTGCCCCTTCCATTTCAGAGGCTAACGCATCTGGAAAATTATGTTTGATTCGTTGAACAATTTTTTTATCAGCAACAAAAGAATCACTCGTAACAATCAATCCTTCAACTGTTTTCAATCCTACTTTTCTCGCTGCTTCCTTGGTTTGCTCTAAGAGAACACTGTCTGCTTGATAGCGAGCTGGCATCTGTGGAACCTGCCCAATGACATAATCAAAAACGGTTGCATCAACGTCATGGTAGGCTAGTTCAGTTGAAATAACGACATCTCCTACAGCTAGCCCTTCGCCAATTCCTCCAGCAGATCCAGTATTGATAATGGCATCTACTTCATATTTAGCTATTAATAAGGTTGCTGAAATTGCTGAGTTCACTTTGCCTATACCGGACTGGACTAAAATTACTTCGATTTGCTCAATTTTACCCGACGTAAATGAGGCATTTGCCTCCACCCACTCATTTTTATCTCTCATACTATTCTTTAGTACCGTTATTTCCTCTTGCATAGCACCAATAATTCCAATTTTCATCATTCAATTCCTCTCTAATCTAAAAAATAAATACAATTGCTAAAACAATAATCAGTAACACCGTTACAACTAGAATGATTTTATCCAACTTACGCCCTCTGTTACGAATTTTATCATTTTCACTTTTACGGCTTTTCGTAACAATACCTTCTTTTTCTAATTTCTTTTGGTATTCGCGCTCTACTTGTTCTCGTTCTTTATCTCTTTCCTTTTGTTTTTTCTCTTCTAATTGGTTATCTTTTCTAATCTCTGCTCTAGTTTTTAAATTCATCTAGCGAAAATCATCCCTTCTAATTCTTTGTGGCTAACTTCAATTTCCAAGCAATAAGAGCATATACTGTTTTCGCATCATAAATCAAGTGTTTTTCATAGGCTTCCCATGCTTCATCAAAAGTTAAACAGACTAGTTCGATAAACTCATCTTCATCTTGAGCAAGAGGAGTTTCTACTCTCGTTAGTCCACGAGCCACATAAATATAAATCAATTCATTGGCAAAGCCCGGGGAAGTATAAAAAGAAGTTTCTAGTTCAAATGATTCCGCATGAAATCCCGTTTCTTCTTCAAGCTCTCTTTTCCCAGTTTCTAAAGGACTCTTATCTGTCAAATCAATTTTCCCAGCAGGTATTTCTAATAGTACTTGTTCAACTGCTTTTCGGTATTGTTTAACAAAAATCATTTTCTCATCGGCTGTGATGGCCATAATGGCTACTGCACCGGGATGTTTGACCAGCTCTCTGGTGGAAGTTTCTCCATTAGGTAATTGAACGTCATCTACTACAAAATCAATTAAATTCCCTTTATAAATAATCTTACTAGAAAGTGTTTTTTCTTCAAAATCCATTAAAATTCCTCCTTGTATGATTTATACTTTTGTCTTATCATACCTTTCATCTTCTCTTTTTTCAATTAGGGCTATGTTCTGCAATTTTTATCCATCCACATTATAATTTACTATTAAGAATTTATCCGTATCTATTGCTATTTCCACCTCAATAGTTTTAGCAAGAAATCATTCTTAGGTCTGATAGGAGTTTTACAGTTATTTATGCTAAAATAAGGTTAAGGAAATAAGGTTAAGGAAATAAATTTAACAATTATTAAAAAAATAAATTAATGGAGTGGATTGTATGAAAAAAAACATGAAAAATATAGGAGATATCCTTTATTACACTTTAATAGGTATGACTACTATTTTAATTTTCGTTGTCGTTTACTTTATCTTTAATTTTGAGTTTTTCTGGTCACTAGTCATCAGTCTTGGAACAGGAGCGTTCTTTATTTATAAACAATCGCTAAATGAAGATTCTGATTCTTCTAAAAAATTAAATCGATTATCTGCTGAAAAAGAAGCCTTTTATAAATCTAAAGGGATGAAAAAAGAAGAAATACAATTTTTCAGAGAAACTATGCATACCGCTAAATTAAAATTACTACGTTTAGAAAAGAATTTAAACAGTATTTCTAAACTTGAAGCAATTGAAAAACGAAATAATACCATTCAATTGTCCAAGTCTTTATTTAAAGGCATCACAGAAGAACCTAATCGTTTGCATGAAGTAAATAAATTTTTATATGTACACCTTCCCTCTTTAACCGATCTAACAGAGAAGTACTTGGAGATCAGCAGGCATGAAGTTAAAAATAAATCTACCTTTGATATACTTGACGAAAGTGCCTCTACGATCGATGAAATGTGTCAGTTGATTGTTGAAGATTATGTTCTTTTTAAATCTGATGATTTTGAAGATATGGCCATTGAGGTAGAACTTGCAAAGAAAGCTATTGAACGCGATAATGGAAATACACAATCAATTGAATCAGAAGAATTATAATCTTTAAGGAGATGGTAAGATGGATAAAGAAAACGAAACGCTAAATCAACCTTCTGAAGTTAAAGAAGTCGACTCTGAATTAGAAAATTTATTAGCTAATCCATTTGGAGATGTATTGGCAAATGCTCCTGTATTACAAAAACAAGAACAAATAGAAAAAGAAATGATTCAAACAGAACTGGTGCCCCGCTTAATTGATAGTTTAACAAAAGAACGGCAAGAGCAGGCTAAATCTTTAGCTGAACAAATAGATGTAACGAATGCCCAGTCAGTCATGATGTATGGCTCAGCTGCCCAACAAAAACTTGGCGAATTTTCTCATTCCATGTTAAATCATGTTCAAAACCAAGATACTGGAGAAATTGGCGATACCTTAAATGATCTAATGTACCGATTACAAGAGGCTAATCCAGAAGATTTACGGGCTGAAGACAGCAATGTTTTCAAAAAATTATTTGGTCGTGTAAAAAAATCAATTTATGAAATGACGGCAAAATATCAAAAAATCGGTGCTCAAATAGATAAAATATCTGTAAAATTAGATAAAGAAAAAGCTGGTTTATTAAACGATAATCTAATGTTAGAACAGCTCTACAATAAGAATAAAGATTATTTTGATGCATTAAATATTTATATTGCCGCTGGTGAACTAAAAATTGATGAATTGCTTAATAGCCTTATTCCAGAAGCTGTAAAAAAAGCCGAAACTAGTACAAACCAAATGGATGTACAAATCGTAAATGATTTAAATCAATTTTTAGATCGTTTAGAAAAACGGACGCATGATTTAAAACTTGCACGTCAAATGACCATTCAGCAAGCCCCGCAGATTCGTTTGATTCAAAATACTAATCAAGCTTTAGCAGAAAAAATTCAGTCTTCTATAAACATGGCTATTCCTCTATGGAAAAATCAAATTGCGATTGCTCTTACTCTGCTTCGTCAAAAAGATGCGGTTACTGCTCAAAGACAAGTATCTGAAACAACAAATGATTTAATGAAGAAAAACTCTGAAATGTTGAAAATTTCTTCTATCGAAACGGCAAAAGAAAATGAACGTGGCATCATTGACATTGAAACCTTACAACAAACGCAAAATGATTTAATTGAAACGCTGCAAGAAACCTTACAGATCCAGCAAGATGGACGGATCAAACGGAAGGAAGCCGAAAGAGAATTATCGATCATGGAAACTTCTTTACGCGATAAATTATTAGAACTTACAACAGACAAACAGTGAAACTAAAAAATATCTGGACGATAAAATGGTACCTTTCATTTTATCGTCCAGATATTTTTTTGATAGCGAGTTTACTTATTGAGAGACTTAGAACTGCCAAAAACAAAAAAAACATCATGCGGTTTGCAAGCGTCAAGCCACACCTATTCCTCTACAAATTTAAAAGGTAAGTATTCTACCTAATCTAGCAACACTAAAAATATTTGACCCACTTTTTATACCTTTAGTAAAAAGAGCGTATCGTTTGATATGTGAACGATTTGTGACTATACTAATAAGTGTAGTAAAGAAAAACATTTTTTTGAAGGAGGAAAAGAATATGGGATTTATTTGGTCATTAATTGTAGGTGGAATTTTAGGAGCTGTCGCAGGTATGATAGTTGGTAAAGATGTACCAGGCGGTATCATCGGAAATATCATTGTCGGTTTTATTGGATCATGGATCGGTAGTTCGTTATTAAGCGACTTCGGACCTGTTATTGGTGGTTTTGCGATTATTCCAGCATTAATCGGGGCTATTGTTTTAATTTTTATCTTCTCACTTATTATTGGAAGACGTAAAGGTTAATTAAAAGTAATACTAAAACGGCTCAAGAAAGAAATTTCTTGGGCTGTTTTTTTTGTCATCATATACCTTAGAATGCTAATCTTAGACAGCTTAACTCTGTTTAAGGATAGTTATAGGTAAATAGCCTCAGAGGTTCTATTATCGTCTTTAGCTCTCTTTCAATATTAGTGTAATACACCCCTAACTTCTTTAGAATAGTACAGCAGCTTTATTTTGGATGAAAATTCCACTTTTATATTTAAAATAAAAAAGTGCAGATGAATTTCTTCATCCACACCCCCAAACTATCTGACCGTTCTTTTGAATTTACCTTTTATTTCACTCTTCTTCTTGATCGAATTGACTATTATAAAGATCAGCATAAAAACCATTTTTTTCCAGTAGAACATCATGGTTTCCACTTTCTACTACATCTCCGTCTTTCATAACAATAATCAAATCTGCATTTTTAATTGTCGATAAACGATGTGCAATAACGAAAGACGTTCTTCCACTCATTAAATGATCCATAGCATTTTGAATAACAAGTTCAGTACGTGTATCAACTGAACTTGTTGCCTCATCTAAAATCAACAATGGTGCATCTGCTACTAGTGCACGAGCAATCGTCATTAATTGTTTTTGTCCAGCAGACAAACTTGTTGTATCATCAAGAACAGTATCATAACCGTGCGGTAAGGTTTGAATAAAGTGATGCACTCCGACAGCTTTACAAGCATTGATCACTGTTTCCTCACTTACACCTTGCTTACTGTAGACAATATTTTCTCTAACTGTTCCTTCAAATAACCAAGTCTCTTGCAACACCATACAGAATTGTTCATGCAAAGCACCACGTGTTACACTCGAAATTTTCATTCCATCAATATATATTTCTCCACTGTTTACTTCATAGAAACGCATTAATAAATTTACTAAGGTTGTTTTTCCTGCACCTGTAGGACCAACAATAGCAATTTTTTGACCCGCCTTAGCCTCCAATGAGAAGTCTTTGATGATTTTTTTCCCTGGATCATAACCAAATGTAACATGTTTAAATGTTACATCTCCTTTAACTTTACCTAATGAAGTCGCTTTTTCAGATTCTGCTTCTAATTCTTCTTCTTCTAATAAATCGAAAACGCGTTCACTTGCCGCTGCAGCCGATTGTAAGCTTGTAAAAGCTTGTGCAATTTGTGATAGCGGTTGTGTAAAGAAACGGATATACAGCATGAATGCTACAATTACACCAAAGGTAATGTAGTCATTAAATGCCAGATAGGCCCCGACTACACAGACAACTACATATCCAAAATTCCCAATAAAGCTCATTAAGGGCATCATTAATCCTGAAACGTATTGAGACTTCCAAGCACTGTCAAATAGTGTATTATTGATTTCATTAAATTCATTAATAGCTGATTCTTCACCATTAAATGCTTTTACGATATTATGCCCAGTGTAGATTTCTTCAACATGGCCATTTAATTCACCCAAACTCTTTTGCTGTTGTCTGAAAAACTTTTGTGATTGTTTGATGATGAGGATCATTAAAATAAATCCTATAGCCGTTGATAGAACAGCGGAAATCGCCATTAGTACATTTGTATAGAACATCATGATCAATGAACCACTGAATAAACTGATTGCCGTAACTAATTGACCTAAACTTTGATTTAACGTTTGACCAATCGTATCAATATCATTTGTCACGCGACTTAAAATATCTCCGTGATTATTGCTATCAAAGTACCGGAGTGGCAAACGATTTATTTTGGTCGAAATATCTGTACGCAATTGTTTAGTCACTTTTTGGGTTACTGTTGCCATGATAAATCCTTGGAAATAAGATAAAATAAAGCCAATAATATAAAGCACGACTAGAAATAAACCTATCCTTTTTATCTTCTCTAAATCAATTTCTCCAGTGATTCCTGAGGTGATGATATCAGTAATTTCACTAAGGCGGTTAGGACCAACTAAGTTGAATACTGTGCCGAAAACCGCAAAAATAATTGCTACTATAATGTACCAAATATATATTTTGCAGTAATTGGCTAATTTACCAATAGATTCTTTGAAATTATCTGGTTTTTTCCCTACCAATGGTCTATCGGATAAAGCTCTCATTTGTTTACTCACCTGCTAATTCCTCCTTAGAAAGTTGAGAATAAGCGATGTCTTGATAGACTTCACATGTTTGCATCAATTCTTGATGTGTACCAATTCCAACAATTTCGCCTTCTTCTAAAACAATAATTTTATCTGCATCACGAATCGTACCTATCCGTTGGGCAACAATTAGTTTTGTCGTATCTGCTAATTCTGTATTTAAAGCTGCACGCAAAATTCGGTCTGTTTTAAAATCTAATGCTGAAAATGAATCATCGAACACTAAAATTTCTGGTTTGCGTGAAATAGCACGAGAAATGGCTAAACGTTGGCGTTGGCCGCCAGATACATTGCTACCTGATTGAGAAATTGAGGCATCATAGCTGCCTTCCATCTTTTCAACGAAGTCTTTGCTTTGTGCAATTTCAATTGCCTTTTTCATGTCAGCATCTGCCACCTCGTGACCAGTATCACCATAACTAACATTCGAGCGAACTGTTCCACTAAATAAGAATGCTTTTTGCGGAACAAAGCCGATCAAAGAACGAAGCGTTTTTTGTGTATACTCTTTAATGTTATGACCATTGATCACTATTTCGCCCTTTGTTACATCGAAGAATCGGGGAATCAAATTGACCAAAGTACTTTTTCCGCTACCAGTAGACCCGATAAAAGCAACTGTTTCACCTCTATTTGCAGTAAAGGATATATTTTTTAATACCGCTTCCGCAGCGTCGGGGTATTGGAAAGTGACATTCTTAAATTCAACGGTTCCTTTTTGAGTACTTGCTGCTTGGGTTAATGTTCCATCACTGATCATTGCTTTTGTATCCAATACTTCCATGATACGTCCAGCTGATACAGAAGCACGTGGTAAGATGATAAATACAAATGTTAACATCATAAATGAAATAACTACTTGAACTGCATATGCAGAGAACACAACCATATCACTGAACAAAGTAATGCGTTCTAAAGCACTTGTTTGATTTAGTAGTTGGACGTCATTGATTAAGTAAGCGCCTATCCAATAAATAGATAAACTTAATCCACTCATAATAAGGGTCATTCCTGGCCCCATAACAGACATAATTCTAGTAATGAATAAATTTGTATTGGTTAATTTAATATTAGCCTTTGCAAATTTTTCTTCTTCAAACTCTTCTGCATTATATGCACGGATAACGCGTAACCCCGTTAAGTTTTCGCGTGTAACACGATTTAAATCATCAGTTAAGCTTTGAATTATCTTGAATTTAGGTATAGCAAATATCACAACAATTCCTATGATCACTAATAAAAGAGCTACTGCACCGGCTGTTGAGAGCGTCCACTCCCAAGATTTGTCTACAATTTTTGTGATTGCCCAAACAGCCATAATAGGGGCTTTAATTAATACTTGCAAGCCAAGTGACATAGCCATTTGTATTTGCGTGACATCATTTGAAGAACGGGTAATCAAACTTGCCGTAGAAAAACGATTGATTTCTTCCATCGAAAATCCTTCAACTTTTGTAAATACTTCTGCTCTTAGTGTACGCGAAAGACCAGCAGCTACCTTTGAAACGAAAAACACGGTTATAAAAGATGCCGCTAAACTACCTACCGCACATAACATCATGTATCCGCCATTTTTGAAGATATCTTGCATTTCTGACCCTGGTATTTGAATAAGTTGAGTGATTTTTGACATATACTCTGGTAATTCCAAATCCAGATAGACTTGAGTAACGATAAATAGGATACTAAATAAAATCATTATCCATTCTTTTCGTTTTAAA
This sequence comes from Carnobacterium sp. ISL-102, assembly GCF_018612935.1. NCBI lineage: Bacteria > Bacillati > Bacillota > Bacilli > Lactobacillales > Carnobacteriaceae > Carnobacterium > Carnobacterium sp. ISL-102. The sequence goes on from NZ_JAGGRF010000003.1 coordinate 461,367, forward strand.
TATTTAAGTGTTTTTAACATGATCGTTCTCCTCTATCCCTATAAATAAATCTTAATCTATGTCTTTCAACATGTTCTGTTGCATTTTATCAAGCGTTGCAAAAAACTGTTCAATTTCTTCTTCAGTCAAACCCTCCGACAATAAATTTTCAATTCTTTGGAATTCTTTGCTCACTTCTTCAACCAAACTTTTACCTTTTTTTGATAATTGCAATTTTTTTACTCTTGCATCTCGTTCAATGGAAACACGCTCAATCAAACCCTTTTCTTCCATATTTTTCAGCATTTTTGAAGTAGTAGATCGACGCATCGAAAATTTTTTCTCAATATCTTTTTGACATATCTCTTCATCTTTGAATTTATTTAAATATCCAAGGATCATTGCATGCATCTTAGTTATAGGAAAACCTTTATCTTCAATTTTTCTAGATTCGATATTTCTATGAATAAAATTCGTTAGCTTACGTATTTCCATTCCAATTTCTTTTTTATTACACTCTTCATCAAAAAAAATTTACCTCACCTCTATCTTTTGCTTTATTTTAATAACTATTCAATAAACGATTTATCGTTAGCATGCTAACTATATTATCTTATTACTAATTTTAAGTCAATAGAAAATGGCGGATTTTATAATGAAGTTAGCCACCGCTAACTAAAAAAAACGCCACGTGAATTTCATGTTATATTGAAGTTACCACTAACTCTCAATAGACAAGGATGAATTCACATGACGCAAACTAAGAATAACATAGATTCACGTAAGGGAAAACACCTTTCTTATGCCGAACGCTGCCAAATCGAGGTTCTAAAAAAGGAAGACTATTCAAACCGAAAAAA